>CANGJI010000018.1 GCA_947454135.1 Sphingomonadaceae bacterium | reverse complement strand
TTATCATTCCCCCTCGTGGTTCGGGTTTTCGGGTCCAGTCGTTTGTTTGCGGATTTCAGTGCTTCTTGCGCGGCGGTGCTGTCAGCGCCTTGCCGAAATCATGGATGCTCTTGCCCATAGCTGCGGCCAGTTCATCGAACCCGGGTTTCGGGTCATCCTCCGGTTTTGCCGGCGGGAACAGGATGAGCTTTTCGCTGATGATCTGGCCAAAGCTGCGCTCTGGGGTCGTGAGACCGCGGAAGCTGCGATAGCGGTAGATCACCTTGAGCCACCGCCCGCTGAAAACGTCCTCCTGATAGAATACGTCATCGACCGCGAGTTCCGCATGACAGGCGCCGCCATCGGGTAGCCAGGGCCCGGCTGTTGTGCGCATGGTCCGGCTGTCGAGCGTTTCAGCGTGGACGACGACCCTGTAACCGGAGAGGCCGAGCGCGCTGGTGAGGTCGAGGCTTTCGAGCACCTGCTTCTGCTTAGCCGTATCGAGCGGCTGTTCGGGCAACTTGCGATAGCCGTCGCGCCCGTTGACCGCGCCATCGACCAGCCCGCCGTGGAGCCAGCCGGAATAGGTCGAACGCAGCGAGCTGCCCGGCCAGACGTGGAGAGTGCAGGAGGTTGCGGCGGTGGGGGGAACGGTGTCCTGTGCATGGACGGCAGTACCGGCGGTAAGGCCTGACACCACGAGGATTCCCAGCATGAACGCGTTATGGATATTCAAGGCACCTCGCCCCCTTACTGCTTCGAACCTTGCTGCACATCTTTGCTGAAATGTTCCAGTGTCACGATGAAAGCCCGCTCCAGATCGGCGAAGAAAGCTTTGTCGGTTCGCTTGGTCTCGTCTGTTGGAACCGTGAGCTTGTCTTCCAATGCCAAACCGGTGCGCCGCTTCATATCGGAGCCCTTGCCGAAATCACGTAGCACCCAAAACGTCTTGAGATTGTGACCATGCGCGTAGACCCGAGCGTAGGTCAGATCGGTCAGGATCAGTTCGGCGTGGCAGGCGGTCTCACCCTCGATGAGCCTCGCGGGTTTGCGGACGTCTCCAAGGGTCTTGGTTTCGCTGTGGAACACGGTGCGATAGCCGGGCAGCCCGAGCATGGCAGCAAGCGGAAGGCCCTGCATCAGCACAATCTGGCGCGCTGGCGTGAGTGGGCCACGTGCGTCCGGGCCATGGTGCTCGGTCTTGAGATCATCGTACTCGCTGGACCACTGAGCGGTAGGTGAGCTCGATTCATATCCGGAGACGGCCTGCTCTCCATCGATCGCGTTCCATGTGAAATTCTCACCCGCGCGGGCCCGCGTGACGGCAAGCCCTGCACTTGGCCAGACATGGAGTTCGCACGCAGGGGCCGCTGCGGGCGCGGCGGCGGTTTGCGCCACAGCGGGCCAAACGGCGGCAAGGCCGATCAGATACAGTACCAGCCTTGCCATTCACGCCCTCCACCCGAGGGCCGCTCCACGGTTCCAGTGGCGCGACTTAATGAAGATAGCCGGGGCGCGATTGGCCTGCCAGCGCAATCAGCACCGGTGTGGTCAAGTCCCGCGCCCTCACTCCCCTTTCACCACCTCCACCGGCAGGCCAAGGCCGTCGAGCTGCGGGCGGACTTTGGCCGCATCGCCGACCACGACCCAGACCAGCTTTGCCGGATCGATCGTCCCCCGCGCAGCCGCATCGAGATCGGCGGGCGTCATCGTGCGGTAGCGGGCGGGCAGCGACTGGTACCAGGTATCGGGCCGCTTGTAGGTCTCGATCTTGGCGACGCCATCGAGCACCGCGCCTGTCGTTTCGAATGCGCCGGGCAGTTCGCGGGCGCTGCCCTGCGTGGCGAGGGCGGCTTCTTCCGGCGTGGTGCCCTTGGCGCCGAGATAGCGCGTCATCTCGCCCTGAAGCTCGCGGATCGAGGGGCCGGTCTGGTCGGTCTGCACGGGGGCGTAGATCGCGAAGAGCAGGCGCTCTGCCCGGTCGTTGATCAGGCTGGAGACGCCGTAGGACCAGCCCTTGGTTTCGCGCAGGTTGGTGTTCATGCGGCTGAGGAAATCGCCGCCGAGCACATCGTTCGCAGTGCGCAGCGTCACGGTATCGTCAGTGCCCTTGGCCGCGATCACTTCGCCGCCGAGGATCATCGACTGCGGCGAGCCGGGCCGGTCGATCAGGACGATGCGGGGTTTGGGCGCCGGGGTCGGTGCGGAGAAGTCCTTGAGCGGCGGTGCCATGCGGTTTGATGGCCAGTTGCCGAAGCTCTTCTCGAGCAGCGGGACCACATCGGCGAGCGTGGTATCGCCCACGACGTAGATCGTCGCGCGGTCGGGGCGCAGCCAGCGGGCGTGGAATGCCGCAAGATCCTGACGGGTCAGCTTGCTGACGACCTCGGCCTCCCCGGTGCCGCTGGGGGCATAGCCATAGGGGTGCGCCGGGCCGTAGATCGTGGGATAAAGCATGCGGCTGGCGAGCGAATAGGGGTCGGTGCGCTCCGATCTGATCTTGCTCAGTTGCTGTGCGCGCACGCGTTCCAGTTCGTTCGGATCGAGCGCGGGATGGCGCACGTAATCGGCCAGGAGATCGAGCGACGGGGCCAGGTTGGGCACGAGCGCATTGAGTTCGAACGCAGTCGAATCCGGCAGGCCCATGCCGTTGATCGAGGCGCCCAGCGTTTCCTTGGCGCGGGCGAGCGCGGAGGATGTGAGGCTGGTGGTGCCTTCATTCATCAGGCGCAGGAGCAGCGATGTGGTGCCCCGCGCGCCGACCGGATCGGCGGCATAGCCCGCATCGAACGACACCCGCGCCGAAACAACGGGGACCGCGCTGCGCCGCGCGAAGACGACCTTCATGCCGTTCTTGAGGCTGGTGCGTTCGATGGCGGGAAAATCGAGCTTGGGCACGTCGCCGCCGGAGGGAATCTTGCTGCGGTCGGCATCGGCTGTGGCGGTAGCGGTGGCGGCTGTGACAGGCGCAGCCGGGGCTGCGGCAGCCGGCGGCAGTGCCGGATCGCCGCCGCGCGCCTCGCCGCCGCTGGTGCGTGCCCCGGGCACGACCGTGAGAGCAAAGACAGGGCGCTTGAGCCATTTCGCCAGCGCATCGCGCACGGCCATCGGGGTGAGCTTCGCTGCGGCTTCCAGTTCCTTGCGGTAGTTCGCGGGATCGCCCGAGTAGAGCAGCCCTTCGGCGAGTGTCGACGCCTTGCCGCCGCCGCCAACCGATTCGAGCGAGCGGATCTCGCTGGCGGCAAAGGTGGTTGCGGCGCGGGCGAGTTCGTCGGCGGTCGGGCCTTCGGTCATCAGGCGGGTCAGTTCGGCGTCGAGTGCGGCGCCGACCTTGGCGGGGTCGGTGCCGGGCTTCACATCGGCTTCCATCACGAACTGCCCGCCCTGCGCGAAGATGTCGGCGTGGGCCGAGGCGGAGACAGCGGTCTGCGCCCCGCGCACCAGCGCATCATCGAGCCGCGAGCTGGCAAGGCCGCCGAGGATCAGGCCGCCGACCTGAAGCGGCAGGTAATCGGGATTGTCGAGCCCGGGGATCGCCCACATGCGGTAGACGCGCGTCGTGGCGACACGGTCCTGCACCGTACGGATTACGGGGGCGGGAAGCGTCGGTACGGGCACGCTTACCGGCTGGACGGCTGGCCCGGCCGGGATCGCGCCGAACCACTTTTCCACCTTGGCCTTGGCGGTGGCGAGATCGATGTCGCCCGCCAGCACGAGAATGGCGTTGTTGGGGCCGTAGTGATCGCGGAACCAGGCCTTCACGTCGGCCAGACTGGCGCTGTCGAGATCCGCCATCGAACCGATGGTGGTGTGGTGGTAGGGATGCCCGGCGGGATAAAGCGTCTCGTACTCTTCGTATTCGATCAGGCCGAAGGGGGCGTTGTCGCCCTGGCGCTTCTCGTTCTGGACGACGCCGCGCTGGTTATCGAGCTTCTCCTGCGTGACCGCGCCGAGGAGGTGGCCCATGCGGTCGCTCTCGAGCATCAGGGCGCGGTCCAGCGCGCCGGTCGGCACCGTCTCGTAGTAATTGGTGCGGTCGAACCACGTCGTGCCGTTCGCGTCGGTCGCGCCGACTTCCTTGAGCGGGCCGAAGAAATCATCCGGCGCGTTTTCCGAGCCGTTGAACATGAGATGCTCGAAGAGGTGGGCAAAGCCCGTCTTGCCGCGCGGTTCGTTCTTGGAGCCGACCTTGTACCACACCGAGACCGCGACGACGGGCGCCTTGCGATCGGTGTGGACGAGGACGGTGAGGCCGTTGGGGAGGGTGAAGCGCTCGTAGGGGATGTCCACCGCCTTCACCAGATCGGCGACCGGCGCGGCCTTGATCGGCAGTGCCGCTACTGACGGCGCGGCAGGATCGGCGGCCAGCGCGGGGACGGCGGCGAGCAGGACGGGTAGCGCGAGAAGGGAGGCCATGAACGAACGGGTCAGGGAACGGGGCATGGTGATCCTGCGGCTGGGGCGGCGCGCCGGGTGGCGGCAGCGTTGAATTGCGTTGTTACCGTGTTCCAGACCACGGTGCGGCTGAACAGAAGCAAAATCGGCTACGCGGGCCAATTGCCCCGAGGGACGGGGAAAGCGCGCGCAGGTTGACACAGTTGACACTGTCCTGAGGAAGTATTGCATTCGATCAGTGGAGCGACTTTGATCGAATTCAACGATCAGGGGGTGCAAGAGGCGGGCAGGCCGGGCGGTCATCTTCGCGAGCATAGCCTGAAAGGGTGTTTGTAGGACACCCGGCGCCCGACGAACGGCGCGGCGCCATCGATTTGTGTCCCTCGTCCCGAAATTTTGATCCAGATCCTTGTGTGGCCGAAATGACACACTACCTCTTGGGCATCAGGAGGACGTTCGCATCATGAACCTCGAGAAATTCACCGACCGCGCCAAGGGCTTTCTGCAGGCGGCGCAAACCGTTGCCATCCGCAATAGCCACCAGCGGATTGCGCCCGAGCATCTGCTCAAGGCTCTGCTGGAAGACAGCGAGGGCATGGCATCCGGGCTGATCCAGCGCGCGGGTGGCACGGCTTCGATCGCGCTTGCCGAAGTGGACAAGGCGCTCGCCAAGATCGCGGCCGTTTCGGGCGGCGGGGCGCAGCAAACGCCCGGCCTCGACAACGATGCCGTGCGCATACTCGATTCCGCCGAGCAGATCGCGGCGAAGAGCGGCGATGCCTATGTGACGGTCGAGCGGATGCTCGTCGCGCTGACGCTCGCCACCACGACGGCGGCGGGGCAGGCGCTCAAGACCGCGAACGTGACGGCGCAGGCGCTGGAAGCAGCGATCACGGCCCTTCGCGGTGGCCGCACGGCGGACAGCGCCGGGGCCGAGAACGCCTATGACGCGATGAAGAAGTATGCCCGCGACCTCACGGAAGCGGCACGCGAGGGCAAGCTGGACCCGGTGATCGGGCGCGACGAGGAAATCCGCCGCACGATCCAGATCCTCGCGCGACGGACCAAGAACAACCCGGCGCTGATCGGCGAACCGGGCGTCGGCAAGACCGCGATTGCGGAGGGCCTTGCGCTGCGCATCGCCAATGGCGACGTGCCCGACAGCCTCAAGCACCGCCGCCTGATGGCGCTCGACATGGGCAGCCTGATCGCGGGCGCGAAGTATCGCGGCGAGTTCGAGGAACGGCTCAAGGCCGTGCTCGACGAGGTGAAGGGCGCGGAAGGCGAGATCATCCTGTTCATCGACGAGATGCACACCCTGATCGGTGCGGGCAAATCGGAAGGCGCGATGGATGCGGGCAACCTGCTGAAGCCCGCGCTGGCGCGCGGCGAACTGCACTGCATCGGCGCGACGACGCTGGATGAATACCAGAAGTACGTCGAGAAGGACCCCGCGCTGCAGCGGCGGTTCCAGCCGGTGTTCGTGGGCGAGCCGACGGTGGAGGACACCATCTCGATCCTGCGCGGCCTGAAAGAGAAGTACGAGCTGCACCACGGCGTGCGGATCACCGACGGCGCGATTGTGGCGGCGGCGACGCTGTCCAACCGCTACATCGCGGACCGCTTCCTCCCGGACAAGGCAATCGACCTCATGGACGAGGCGGCGAGCCGTCTGCGCATGGAAGTGGAGAGCAAGCCCGAGGAGATCGAGAACCTTGATCGCCGCATCATCCAGCTGAAGATCGAGGAAATGGCGCTCGCCAAGGAGAGCGACACGGCCTCGAAGGATCGGCTGGCGGCGCTGCGCGAGGAGCTGGCCAATCTGGAGCAGCAGTCTGCCGAGCTGACGACGCGCTGGCAGAACGAGCGCGACAAGATCGCGGCCGAGGGCAAGATCAAGGAAGCGCTCGATGCGGCGCGGATCGAACTGGATCAGGCGCAGCGGCAGGGCGATCTCGGCAAGGCGGGGGAGCTCGCCTATGGCCGGATTCCCGAGCTGGAGAAGCAGCTGGCCGAAGCGCAGGGCATGGCGGAGAATGCCTTGCTGCGCGAGGAAGTGACCGCGGACGACATCGCTGGTGTCGTCAGCCGCTGGACCGGCGTGCCGGTCGAGCGGATGCTGCAGGGCGAGCGCGAGAAGCTGCTCAAGATGGAAGAGATCATCGGCAAGCGGGTGATCGGCCAGCGCGATGCCGTGGTCGCGGTTTCCAAGGCGGTGCGCCGCGCGCGTGCCGGTTTGCAGGATCCGAACCGGCCGCTGGGCTCGTTCCTGTTCCTCGGCCCGACGGGCGTGGGCAAGACCGAGCTGACCAAGGCGCTCGCGGGCTTCCTGTTCGACGACGACAACGCGATGGTGCGCATCGACATGTCGGAGTTCATGGAGAAGCACTCCGTGAGCCGGCTGATCGGCGCGCCTCCGGGCTATGTGGGGTATGACGAGGGCGGCGTGCTGACCGAAGCCGTGCGGCGGCGGCCCTATCAGGTCGTGCTGTTCGACGAGGTGGAGAAGGCGCACCAGGACGTGTTCAACGTGCTGCTGCAAGTGCTCGACGATGGGCGGCTGACCGACGGGCAGGGGCGCGTGGTGGACTTCACCAACACGCTGATCGTGCTGACCTCGAACCTTGGCAGCCAGTATCTGGCGAACCTTGAGGAAGGGCAGGACGTTTCGGTTGTCGAGCCGCAGGTGATGGACGTGGTGCGCGCGCACTTCCGGCCGGAGTTCCTGAACCGGCTGGACGAGATCATCCTGTTCCACCGCCTTGGCCACGAGCACATGGCGCCGATCGTCGATCTGCAGGTGGCGCGGGTGCAGGCGCTGCTCAAGGAGCGCAAGATCACGATCGACCTGACCGAGGCGGCGAAGCGCTGGCTGGGCCGGGTGGGCTACGATCCGGTCTATGGCGCAAGGCCGCTCAAGCGTGCGGTGCAGCGCTATGTGCAGGATCCGCTCGCCGAGCGGCTGCTGGGGGGCGAGATCCCCGATGGCAGCGTGGTGAAGATCGACGAGGGCGACGGGGCGCTGACGTTCGTGACCGAGTGAAGCGGCGCCGCGGCGCCCCCGCGCAGGCGGGGGCGTCCGTGGAGCTCGCGCTGACCGGCCTGAGGCCCCCGCCTGCGCGGGGGCGCAGGTTGCTCTAGCCGCAGGGGCATTCCTTGCCTGCCGCCACGGCGCGGCCGCAGCTTTTGCAGAGGGTGTGCTCGCTTGTCGTCAGGCCGTGGCCGAGGGCGACGCGTTCGTCGAACACGAAGCATTCGCCCTGCCACAGGCTTTGCTCGGCAGGCACGTCTTCCAGATAGCGCAGGATGCCGCCCTTGAGGTGGTAGACCTCCTCGACGCCTTCCGACTTCAGGAAGGCGGTCGATTTCTCGCAGCGGATGCCGCCGGTGCAGAACATCGCGACCTTGGGGGCCTTGCCCTTTCCGAGCAGGCGTTCGCGTTCGGCGCGGAACCATGCGGGGAATTCCCGGAAGCTGCGGGTCTGCGGGTTGATCGCGCCCGCGAAGGTGCCGATGGCCACTTCGTAATCGTTGCGCGTATCGATCACGATGGTTTCCGGGTCGCTGATCAGCGCGTTCCAGTCATGCGGGGCGACATAGGTGCCGACGCTCGCCAGCGGGTCGATATCGGGCTCGCCCATGGTGACGATCTCGCGCTTCAGGCGGACCTTGAGGCGGCCGAAGGGCATCGTCTCGGCGCTGGAATACTTGACGTCGAGATCGGCGCAGCCCGGCAGCGCGCGGATGTGATCGAGCACACGGGCGATGCCTTCCGCGCTGCCGGCGATGGTGCCGTTCACGCCTTCCCGGGCGAGGAGGAGTGTACCCTTGATCGCAGCCGCCTCGCAGGCTTCCAGCAATGGCGCGCGCAGGGCGGCGGGATCATCGAAGCGCGCGAAGCGATAGAGCGCGGCGACGGTCAGTGCGGCAGGCGAGTCCATGACGCGGCTGGTTAGCGGATTGGCACTGCCGGGCAAGAGGCGCGCTTGGAGAGCCGTTCGACATCATTTGCCGCACATGTCGTCGCAAGCTTCAGCGGCAGGCGACAGGTAGTCGTGCTGTTCATTTTCAGTAAATGATCGGAAACTATCGCAGCTGACCCGGGATCATTCAGAAGAATATTTCCATCATGTATCGAAATGTATCTGGATGTGTCGCCGTGCATTCGTCGAAAGGGTCGCAAAATGAATAATAAATATTTGATGCTTGCTTCTGCATTTACTGCAATTGCAATCGTTCCGGCTGTTCATGCGCAGACCTATGTTGGCGTATCTGCGGGTGTTGCTTTGCCGAACAGTTCCAACAATCAGGGAACGTTCACCTCCAATGTCCCCGCGACCACGGGTACGCCTGCCTACGACGCGATCCCGGCGGGCACCTCGCTGGGCTGGAACACGAAGTTCGACCCGGGCTACAACTTCTCGGCGCAAGTCGGCCACCGCTTCAACAACGGCTTCCGCCTCGAAGGCGAACTGGCCTTCACGCGCTCCGATGTGCGGCGCCACAGCGGCGTGACCGTGGGCGGCACCAACATCGACGGCATGGACGCCTCGATCCTGACGCGCGGAGCCACCGTTGGGTCGACCGTGGGCCAGGTGGTGGACAGCGGCATCGGCAGCCAGCGCGGGATCGCGGGCTTCGTGAACGCCTATTACGACTTCAACGCGGGCGGAAAGTTCCAGCCCTATGTCGGCGGCGGCATCGGCGTGCAGCAGACGAAGTTCAACTACCAGCCTTCGAACATCGACGTCGGGCAGGGCAAGGAAACGAACTTCGCGTGGCAGCTGATGGCGGGCGCGACCTACAAGCTGGGGCCGAAGTTCGAGCTGTTCGGCCAGTACAACTACCGCGATGGCGGCAAGACGACCTTGCCGCTCGATCTGGTGCCGGCGGACCTCACCGCCACGAGCCGGCAGTCGCTCATTTCGGTGGGCTTCCGCATTCCGCTGGGCAAGTGATGGCGTGACGATGGAAGGGGCCGTGGGGGCGCTGCGCGCTCACGGCCCCTTCTTGTCGAGTTCCTCGTTGAGCCGCAGGGACGCGCGCCAGAAGAAGTAGGCCGGGACGAAGCCGATGATCGCAGCGCCGTAGAGCACCCAGCGCACGCTTTCGTCGCCGGCTACCGGTTTGATCCAGTCTGACAGCATCCCGAAGAACAGCGGGCCGAGGCCCAGTCCGATCAGGTTCTGGCTGAACAGCAGGACCGCGCTCGCCATGGCGCGGGCTTCGGGCTTCACGAGGCCTTGCGCGCTCGAAAAGCAGGGGCCGTAGTAGAGCGAATTGAGCAGGGTGGGGATCATCAGCAGCGCGAGCGCCCAGCGCCAGTCGGTCATGAAATAGGACGCGATGGCGAGCGGCACGGCGGCGGCAAAGCCGATGGCGGGCGCGGTCAGCACGTGCTGGCGGTTGACCTTGCCGAAACGGTCCGCGAGCCAGCCCCCCGCAAAAGTGCCGATGATGGCGGCGATGCCGCCCCAGATGCCGAACCAGAAGCCGGTCTCACCCGCGCTGAGGCCATGCGTGCGCTGGAAGAAGATCGTCGTCCAGGTCGCCTTGCCATAGCTGAGGAAAGCCGCCGCCGATCCCGCCGCAACGAGCAGGACATAGGCCCGCGAGCCGAGGATTTCGGCGAGGGCTTCGCGGTTGGACAGGGTGCGGAGCGGCTGCGCGGCGGTGGCGGCGCGCAAGGCCGCCGCTCGGCGCGGATCGCGGAGCAGCAGGATGACCGCGCCCGCCAGCAGGACGCCGGGCAGGCCGACGACGACGAACGCCATGCGCCAGCCGTAGGCATCGGCGAGCAGCCCGCCGATCAGCATGCCGAGCAGCGTGCCGACGGGAATGCCCAGCGCATAGATCGCCATCGCCGAGGCGCGCTTCTCGGGCGGGGCGAGATCGGCGATCAGCGAATGGGCGGCGGGCGAACATCCGGCCTCGCCGACACCGACCCCGATCCGGGCGAGCAGCAATTGCAGGAAGCTCTGCGCCTGCCCGCACAACGCCGTCATCCCGGACCAGATGACCAGCGCCCCGGCAATGAGCCCGACGCGGTTGGTCGTGGGCTTGTCGGCAAAGCGCGCGATCGGAATGCCGAGGAAGGTGTAGAAAGCGGCGAACGCGATCCCCGTCATCAGGCCGATCTGGGTATCGGAGAGATCGAGATCGCGGCGGATCGGTTCGGCGAGGATGTTGACGATCTGGCGATCGAGAAAATTGAAGACGTAGACGACAAGGAGGACCGCGAGGACGAGGCGCAGCGATTGTGGTTTGGGCGCCGGTTCGGCCTGTTCGTTCATTCTCGTCCTTTCGCGGGTCTTGCGCCCGCCGACATTACCCCTCCGTCAGCCCTGCGGGCTGCCACCTCCCCATTTGCACTTCGTGAAAATGGGGAGGACCTTATGCGCCAGCCTTCACCGCGTAGTTCCATGCCATTTCCGCCAGCGGCCCGACCCGGTCTGACATGGTCTTGGCGTGGGCGCTGCTGGCGGTGCCGTCGAGGTAGCGCTTCTTGATGCCCTGGATGATGCCGGCGAGGCGGAAGTAGTTGTAGGCGAGATACCAGTCCATGCCGGGCAAGCCGTCGCGGTGGGTCTTCTCGCAGTAGCGGGCGACGACTTCGTCGAGCTCGGGAATGCCGAGCGCGGCGCGGTCGAGGTCCTGCACGCCCGAGCGGCCGCCATTGTCGGTGGACCATGCCATGCAGAAGTAGGTGAAATCGGCGAGCGGATCACCGAGCGTCGAGAGTTCCCAATCGAGCACGGCCAGCGGCCTTGCCTCACCGTGGGCGAAGATCATGTTGTCGATGCGGTAGTCGCCGTGGACGACGCTGGTGCGGGTCTGTTCGGGCAGGGTGCGCGGGAGCCATTCGATGAGGCGCTCCATCGGCTCCATCCGTTCGGTTTCCGAGAGGCGGTACTGCTTGGTCCAGCGATCGACCTGACGGCCGAAGTAGTTGCCGGGCTTGCCGAAATCCGAAAGCCCGATCGAGTCCACGTCGACGCTGTGGAGCGCGGCGAGGGTATCGACCATCGCGAAGTAGGTGGCGCGGCGTTCCTCCGGGGTCGCGCCGGGCATGGCGCCGTCCCAGATCGTGCGGCCATCGACGCAGCCCATCACGTAGAACATTGCGCCCGCGACGCTGTCATCGGTGCACAGGCCATATTGCGGGGCGACCGGGAAGCCTGTGGGCGCGAGCGCGGACTGGACCTTGAACTCGCGGTCGACCGCGTGGGCGCTGGGGAGCAGCTTGCCGAGCGGCTTGCGGCGCAGGACGTAAGGGCCGGAGGGCGCGTCGATCTTGTAGGTGGGGTTCGACTGGCCGCCCTTGAACTTCGAGACGGTGAGCGGGCCCTGGAAGCCCGCCACGTTGGCCTCGAACCAGGCGGTCAGCTTCGCCTCGTCCAGCTTGTCCGCGCCTTCGGGGGTGACGGTGCCGGTGAAGGCGGCCTGTGCGTCGATTGCTTCAGTCATGGGTGGCGGCCTTACTGGTCGAAGACGATGACCGAACGGGCGGAGTGGCCCGCCTTCATCTTCTCGAAGCCTTCGTTGATGCCTTCGAGGGGGATGCGCTCGGCAATGATCGTGTCGAGATCGAGCAGCCCGCGCATGTAGAAATCGACGAGGCGGGGGAGATCGACCGGGAAATGGTTGCCGCCCATGATCGCGCCTTGCAGCTTCTTGCCCGAGAGCAGATCGACCGCGGAGAGGCCGACCTTGTGCGACAGCGGCATCATGCCGAGGATCGTGGCAGTGCCGCCGCGGCGCAGCGAGGCGACGGCGAGATCGCCCGAGGCTGGTCGGCCGACGGCTTCGATGGCATGGTGGACGCCGCCCTTGGTCATTTCCTGGATCTGCTTGGCGGCATCGGGATCGAGCGCGTCGATCACGTCCGTCGCGCCGAGCTTGATCGCCAGCTCGCGCTTTTCGGGCATAGGATCGGCGGCGATGATGCGGCCCGCGCCCGCGATCTTGGCGGCGTTGATCGTGGCAAGGCCGACACCGCCGCAGCCGATCACCGCGACGGTTTCACCCGGCGTGACCTTGCAGGCGTTGAAGATCGTGCCCGCGCCGGTGGTGACGGCGCAGCCGATGACGGCGGCACGATCGAGCGGCATTTCGGGATTGATCGCCACGCAGGCGTGTTCGTGGATCAGCATCATTTCGGCGAAGGCCGAGAGATTGAGCATCTGGTTGACGACGCTGCCATCGCTCGAACGGGTGAGGCGCGGAGCTTCACCGGGGCGGCGGCGGGTATCGCCGCCAAGGCAGAGCGACATGCGGCCGGTGACGCAGAATTCGCAGTGGCCGCAGAACGCGGAGAGGCAGGTGACGACGGCATCGCCCTTCTTCACCGTGCGCACTTCGCTGCCGACTTCCTCGACAATGCCCGCCGCTTCGTGGCCGGCCACGCAGGGCATCGGATGCGGATAGGCGCCCTCGATGAAGTGCAGGTCCGAATGGCACAGGCCGCAGGCGGCGGTGCGGATCAGGACTTCGTGCGGGCCGGGCTTCGACACGGTGAGCTGGTCGATGACGAGCGGCTGGCCGGCGGCTTCGAGGATGGCGGCTTTCATTGTCGGGTCTCCGGGCGAATGCTTTGATGGGGTGCGCCCCCGCGAAGGCGGGGGCCTCAGTCCGTCTTGCGCTACCCCGCCTGAGGCCCCCGCCTTCGCGGGGGCGCCAGAGCAAGGTTTGCTGCTGTTACCGCGAAATCGCCATGTCGCCCGAGGTGAAGCCCGGGTCGCTCGGCAGATCGGTGTGACGCGCATATTCGATGCGGGCGACGGCGCGGGCGTGGACTTCGTCCGGACCGTCCGCGAGGCGCAGCGTGCGCTGGTGCGCGTAGGCTTCGGCGAGGCCGAAGTCTTCCGAGACACCGCCGCCGCCATGGGCCTGGATCGCATCATCGATGATGCGCAGCGCCATGTTGGGGGCCTGCACCTTGATCATCGCGATTTCGAGCGCGGCGGCCTTGTTGCCGACCTTGTCCATCATGTCTGCGGCCTTGAGGCAGAGCAGGCGGGTCATCTCGATGTCGATACGGGCGCGGGCGATGCGCTCTTCCCACACCGACTGTTCCGAAATCCGCTTGCCGAAGGCGACGCGCGACTGGAGGCGGCGGGCCATCTTGGCGAGTGCTTCTTCCGCCACGCCGATGGTGCGCATGCAGTGGTGGATGCGGCCCGGCCCGAGGCGGCCTTGCGCGATCTCGAACCCGCGGCCTTCGCCGAGCACGACGTTGGAGACGGGGACGCGGACGTTCTCGAGCAGCACTTCCATGTGGCCGTGCGGCGCGTCGTCATACCCGAAGACGGGGAGGTGGCGCAGGATGTTGACGCCCGGCGCGTCCATGGGGACGAGCACCTGGCTCTGCTGCGCGTGACGCTTGGCGCTGGTGTCGGTCTTGCCCATGACGATGGCGATCTTGCAGCGCGGATCGCCGAGGCCCGAGGACCACCACTTGCGGCCGTTGATGACGTATTCGTCGCCTTCGCGGACCATGCGGGTTTCGATGTTGGTGGCGTCGGACGAGGCGACGAGCGGCTCGGTCATCAGGAAGGCGGAGCGGATCTCGCCGTTCATCAGCGGGCGCAGCCAGCGCTCCTTCTGTTCCAGCGTGCCGTAGCGGTGGAACACTTCCATGTTGCCGGTATCGGGCGCGGAGCAGTTGAACACTTCGCTGGCCCACGAGATGCGGCCCATTTCCTCGGCGCAGAGCGCGTATTCGAGGTTGGTGAGGCCCGGGCCTTCGAACTCGAAAGTATCATCGACATGGTGGTGCCCGGCGTTGCGCGGGGGCATGAACAGGTTCCAGATGCCGGCGGCCTTGGCCTTGGCCTTCTCTTCCTCGACCACCTGCAGCACTTTCCACCGGCCGCCGCTGGCCTGCTCGGCCTTGTAGTCCTTGTGGCGGGGGCGGATGTTGGTCTCGATGAAATCGCGGACGCGGTTGCGCCAGTAGACCTGCCGTTCGGTGGGTTCGAAATCCATGTCTGCTCTCCTGCGGTGCGGCTCTCTGGCACCGCTTGTGTTTGTTGATTTAATCTGTCGGTTAAACCTTGCGCCAGATCAAGCGCCGAGTTCAGGACGCCTGCGCTTCGGCGGCCGCTTTCATCTGGCGGAGCGCGTCGAACATGTCGGGCATTTCGGGATCCCACGAATGGCGCGGGCCGATGGTGAGGCCGCCATCGACGATGATCGAAGTGCCGTTCACGAAGCTCGCCGCCTCGCTGCACAGGTAAGCCACCGCTTCGGCGATGTCGCTCGGCTGGCCGCCGCGCGCGACGGGCTGGGCGGCCTGGCTCATCATCGCGATGGCGCCCTTTGCCTGCGCTTCGAGTTCGGCGGGGACATCGAGCGAGGTGGTGAAGATGTTGGTGTTGATGAAGCCGGGTTGCACCGCGTTCACGCGGATCTGGTGGCGGGCGAGATCGGCGGCGCTGGTCTTGGTCAGGTGGAGCACGCCGGCCTTGGCGACGGCATAGGCATTGGGCGAGTAGCCCGGGCCGACGGCGGCGACGGAGGAAGTGTTGACGATGGCGGCGCCCTTGCGGCCGATCATGTGCGGCACGGCATAGCGGATGCCGAAGGCGACCGAGCGCAGCAGGAGGTGCATGGTGCGGTCCCAGCCCTCGGGCTCGATCTCGTCGATCTTGGCCATGTCGCCGCCCGCACCCGCGTTGTTGAACACGGCGTCGATGCCGCCTGTTTCGGCAGCGGCGCGGTCCATCAGGGCCTTGATGTCCTCGCAGGAACAGACGTCGCAGCGCACGGTGTGGACTTCGCCGTTGGATTCGGCGGCGGTCTGGGCAAGGCCGGCTTCGTCGATATCGGCGGCGTAGACCTTGGCGCCTTCTGCCGCGAACAGCAGTGCGGTGGCGCGGCCAATACCCGAGGCAGCACCCGTGACGACGACGGTCTTGTTGTGGAATCGCATGTGAGCCTCTCCGTGGCTGATGGTCTGTTTGGGGGTGAACCTTGCGCGGATGAGGCCTGCCGTCAATCGAGAACGGGTTGACGCTACGGCATCGGGTGATGCGCGAGATTGGCAGAAAACCTTGGCAAAATCGGCGCTTGCCAGCGCGCTCCGACTCGCCTTAACCTCTCGATTAAGAGAGGAGCAAAAGCCATGTCAGAGCTTGAGGCGTTCCGCGCGGAAATCCGCGCATGGATCGAGGCGAACTGCCCGGCAGAGATGCGTACACCCGTTCAGGGCGAGGACGACATCTGCTGGGGCGGGCGCAATTTCGTGTTCAAGAGCGCGGCGCAGAAGCAGTGGATGGAGGTCTGCGCGGCCAAGGGATACACCGTGCCCGACTGGCCGGTGGCCTATGGCGGCGCGGGGATGAACCCGGCTCAGGCCAAGATCTGGCGCGAGGAAATGGCGCGCGCCGGGGCGCGGCCGCCGCTGTCGAGCTTCGGCATCTGGATGCTCGGGCCCGCCCTCCTCAAGTTCGGTACCGAGGAGCAGAAGGTCCATTATCTGGGGCAAGTGGCGCGCGGCGAGATCCGCTGGTGCCAGGGCTATTCGGAGCCGGGTTCGGGGTCCGACCTCGTCAGCCTTCAGACTTACGGCGAAGACAAGGGCGATCACTGGGTGGTCAATGGCCAGAAGATCTGGACCAGCTATGCCGACAAGGCCGACTGGATCTTCTGCCTCGTCCGCACCGACAAGACGAACACCTATCAGGGCATCTCGTTCTTGCTGTTCGACATGACGACGCCGGGCGTGACGACCAAGCCGATCAAGCTGATCAGCGGTTCCTCGCCGTTCTGCGAGACGTTCTTCGATAACGTGGTGGTGCCCAAGAGCCAGATCGTCGGCCAGCTCAATCGCGGCTGGGACGTGGCGACGTACCTCCTTGGGCACGAGCGCGAGATGATCTCGGGCGCGGGCGGCGGCGAGCAGACAAGCACGATCGGCAAGGTGCTGACGCGCAATGGCCTCGATGATCCGATGCTGCGCGCCGAGCTGGCCGCGTTCGATATCGACGCGCTGGCCTTTGCCGCGATGGGCGAGAAGTTCCTCGACGAGATCAAGGTGGGCAAGGCGCATCCGGCGCAGCCCAACATGATGAAGTACGCCGGGACCGAGCTCAACAAGCGGCGGCACGAACTGCTGATGGCGGCGGGCGGCAGCACCGCGCTGGAGTGGGAGAGCGAGGCAACGCGCGGCGGGGCGCCATCGCGCTCGTGGCTGCGGACCAAGGCCAATTCGATCGAGGGCGGCACGAGCGAGGTCATGCTCAATGTCGTCGCCAAGCGCATTCTCGAACTGCCGGGGGCATAATTCGGGTACTTGATCATCCCCCAATCCGTTCGCCCCGAGCGAAGTCGAGGGGCCGTTCGAGCGAAGCCGAGAACGCTCGGCCAAAGTCCCTCGACTTCGCTCGGGACGAACGGATTGGGGACAGTGATATCATTTGCGGGTCGGGAGAGACCAAATGCCGCTGTATTACACCGAGGATCAGGCCATGCTGGCCGAGAGCGTCACCGGCTTCATGGCCGATGAAGGCGGGATCAAGAAGCAGCTGCGCCACTGGCGCGACACCAATTGCAAGGACGGTTTCGGGCACGGGCTGTGGAAGCAGTTCGCCGAGATGGGTCTGACTGGCATGCTCGCCGCCGAGGCCGATGGCGGGCTCGCCATGGGCCATGTCGAGGCGGGGATCGTGCTTGCCGAGATCGGACGCAACCTCACGCCTTCGCCGTTCCTGACAACGTCCGTGATGGGCGTCACCGCGCTCAAGGAAGCCTCCGACGATCTGCGCGGGCGCTGGCTGCCGGGGATCATCGCGGGCGAGACGGTGCTGGCCGTCGCCATCGACGAAGGCGCCAAGCACAAGCCGGAGAAGATCGCCTGCCGCGCCGAGAAGGCGGGCAACGGCTTCCGCCTGACGGGCGCGAAGGACTTCGTGGTCCACGGCGCTTCGGCGGACGCGATCATCGTCGCGGCGCGCACTTCGGGCAGCGACAGCGATGCCGATGGCGTGACGCTGTTTGCCGTGCCGAAGGACGCGGCGGGCATCGGTCACAATGCGGTGCGGCTGGTTGACAGCTCCATCGCCAGCCACGTGCGGTTCGACGGCGTGGAGCTCGATGGCTCCTCGGTGATCGGCGAAGTCGATGGCGGGCGTGCCATGCTCAACAAGGTGCTGAGTGCCGGGCGCATCGGCGCGGCGGCGGAGCAGACCGGCGTGGGCGGCGGCGCGTTCGCGATGACCACGACCTACCTCAAGACGCGCAAGCAGTTCGGCAAGCTGATCGGCGAGTTCCAGGCGTTGCAGCACCGCGCGGCGCACCTCTATTCGGAGCTCGAGATTGCCGAGGCGGTGGTGATCAAGGCGCAGCAACTGCTCGATGGCGGTTCGGAGCGGGCGGAGCTGATGGTTTCGGTCGCCAAGGCCAAGGCCGCGCGCGTCTGCAATCTGGCGGTGCGCGAGGGCGTGCAGATGCACGGCGGCGTGGGCATGACCGACGAATACGACATCGGGCTCTACATGAAGCGCGAGCGCGCGCTGACCGAGTTCATGGGCGATGCCAACTACCATGCCGAGCGCGTTGCGCAGCTCAGCGGATATTGAGGATCAGACAGATGGATTTTGCCAAGCTTTTCAGCCTCGAAGGCCGCGTTGCGGTGGTGACGGGCGGTTCGCGCGGGATCGGGCGGATGATTGCCGAAGGCTTCATCGCGGCGGGCTGCGAGCGGGTCTACATCACGGCGCGGAAAGCGGCGGTGGTTGAGGAAACCGCCGCCGAACTCGGGCCGAAGTGCATCGCGCTGCCGGGCGATATCTCGTCCATGGCGGGGATCGAGGCGCTGGCCGAGGATCTGGCGCAGCGCGAGAGCCATATCGACATCCTCGTCAACAATGCCGGTGTGGCCTGGGGCGCGGACTTCGAGGACTTCCCGGAGATGGGCTGGGACAAGGTGATGAACCTCAACGTCAAGACGCCTTTCTTCCTGACGCAGAAACTGCACGGCCTGCTCAAGGCCGGGGCGAAGGACCATGCCGCCAAGGTGATCAACATCGCCTCGGTCGACGGGCTGCGCGTCAATCCGTGGGAGACCTATAGCTATCAGGCTTCGAAGTCGGCGCTGGTGCACCTGACGCGGCGCATGGCGGCGCGGCTGGTCAAGGACAACATCATCGTCAATGCGATCTGCCCGGGCGCGTTTGCTTCCGAAATGAACAAGGCGGCGGCGAACCATCCCGAGGCTTCGGCGCGCGGCATTCCCCTGAAGCGCATCGGCAATCTGGAAGACATGGCGGGCGGCGCGATCTTCCTCGCCAGCCGCGCGGGCGACTATGTGATCGGCACGCCGCTGCCGATCGATGGCGGCATCGTGAACGCCTATATCCCCGAAAACCATATCAGCCCGCTCGGGGAGTAAGGCCATGAGCCGCGCGGTCCGCCAACTCGCTGATGGGTTCCACTTCGGCGAGGGGCCGCGCTGGCATCAGGGCCGGCTGTGGTTCAGCGACTTCTACAGCCACACCATCCGTTCGGTGGACATGGCCGGCGATCACCGGATCGAGCTGGAACTCGATGACCAGCCTTCGGGGCTGGGGTGGATGCCGGACGGTTCGCTGCTGTTTGTTTCCATGCGCAAGCGGCAGGTCTGGCGGCGCTGGCCGGACGGACGGCTGGCGCTCCACGCCGATCTGGCAGGCCTGACCGCGCATCTGTGCAACGACATGGTGGTGGACGGCGAGGGGCGGGCCTACGTCGGCAACTTCGGGTTCGATCTCGACCATGAGCTGCGCACGCGGGGCGTGCCTTCCGTGCTGGCGGATCACCCCAAGGCCAATCTGGTGCTGGTGCAGCCGGATGGCTCGGTTTCGGTCGCGGCGCCGGACCTCAGCTTTCCCAACGGGACGGTGATTACGCCGGACGGCAAGACGCTGATCGTGGGCGAGACGCTGGGCGCACGGCTCACCGCGTTCGACATTGGTGCAGGCGGTGCGCTTTCCGGGCGGCGGGTATGGGCAGATACGTCCCCGCGCATTCCCGATGGCATAGCACTCGATGCCGATGGCGCGGTGTGGATCGCCAACCCGGTGGCGCCGGAATGCGCCCGGATCGCCGAGGGCGGGGCGGTGCTGGAGGTCGTCTCGACCGGCGAAATGCCTTGCTATGCCTGCATGCTGGGCGGGCCCGAGGGGCGGCACCTGTTCATGCTCTGCGCGCCGAGCAGCGATGCCGAAGTGGCGAAGAGCGCGGCCAAGGGCGTTGTGCTGGTGGCCGAAGTGGACGCGGGCCGGGCAGGGCGGCCTTAGCGCCAATCCCCATTCCCACCCGTTTCCCTTGGAGATTGAAATTTTCTCCTGTTTGCCGTATCAAAACAAGGCTGCCTGACTCTCCAAGTCCGGCTTTGTTGCCGGGGGCTTCCGGGTTTCGGACAGCACTATTCTCCGGCAAGCCTGAAGGGGAGAGGGCTTTCAGGGCCGCATTAGCTCCCGCACGAAGCCGATCAGGCCGGTCTGGCGGGCGCGCTTCATGCGCTCGGCGTGGAGGATTTCGCGGACCTTGGCGAAGCACTCCTCGATATCGTCGTTGACGACGACATAATCGTAGCCATCCCAGTGACTGATTTCGGCGCGGGCGCGTTCCATGCGGGCGGTGATGACTTCGGCGGAGTCGGTCCCGCGTCCCGTCAGGCGGCGGCGCAGTTCGTCGATGCTGGGGGGCAGCAGGAACACGCGCACAACGTCGGTCTCGAGCTTCTGGTAAAGCTGCTGCGTGCCCTGCCAGTCGATGTCGAAGAGGAAGTCCTGTCCTTCGCGCAGGCCGGCTTTCACCTGTGCTTTCGGTGTGCCGTAGCTGTGGCCGAAGACATGCGCCCATTCGAGGAACTGCTCGTCCTCGACCATGCGGTCGAACTCGGCATGGGTGACGAAGTGGTAGTCCTTCCCGTCGACTTCGCCGGGGCGCATCGGGCGCGTGGTGGCGGAAACCGAGAGGCGAATCGCGGGATCGCCATCGAGCAGCATGCGCGAGATCGTCGTCTTGCCCGCGCCGGAGGGCGAGGACAGGATGAACATGAGGCCGCGGCGGTGGAGGGCGTCGGAGGTTTGGGGCGTTGGCTGGACCATGCGCGCTGTTGGCGCATGGGAGGCCGAATGGTCAACCCTTACGGTTTTTCCGGTGCTCGTGGAGCGTCTTGGCCAGCAGCGCGCCGCCCACCACGATGGCGCCGGGGACCGACCGCGTCGCAATGCGGGTGGCGGCGGCGGTGAGGAGACGGGCGCCGATGCCCATCCGGCCTTTCGGTTTGGCCTTGGGCACCTTCGCAGCGGCTTTCGCGGCTGATTTCAGGACTTCAGGGGCCGCGCCGAGGATGCCGCGATCGACGCCGCGCTTCAGCAGCGTGGAGCCTGCGCGCATCGCGATGCCGGCAAGGATGGTGCGGGTGACCGGGCCGATGGGATCGGACGAATCGGATTGCGCCTCAGCCTCGGTCGGCTTGTCGGCGGGCTTGGTCACTTCTTGCGGCCGAAATCCACGGTGACGACGTTGGAGCCGTCTTCCGCCCCGGCATCGCTCACGCTGCCCTCGGGCGAGTCGTTCTCGGCGTCGTGCAGCGGTTCATCGACCTCGTCGCTATCGCCCGCCGTCTGGAACTGGAGGCCGAAATCGACCGCCGGATCGACGAAGGCGGTGATCGCGCTGAACGGAACCACCAGTGTCGAGGGGATCTGGTTGAACGAGAGGCCGACGCTGAAGCCTTCGGGCGTGACCGAAAGATCCCAGAACTTGTTCTGGAGGACGATGGTCATCTCGTCAGGAAAGCGCTCCTTGAGGCGGGGCGGGATCGCCACGCCGGGGGCGCCGGTCTTGAAGGTGATGTAGAAATGGTGCGCGCCGGGGAGCGTGCCGCCGGAACTTTCGACCTGACCGAGCACGCGGCCGACCACTGCGCGCAGGGCTTCCTGCACGATTTCATCATAAGGTATCAGGCTGTCTGGCGCGTCACTCATCCTTCCTAGGGTGGCTTGACGCGCCGCGCGGGTCAAGAGGGTGCAGTGCGCAGGCAATTGATTCTGCCCGGAAGAGGCCTATACGCGGCGCCATGCGCACCGGATCGATCGCCCGCACCACGCACGAGACCGACATCAAGGTTTCGGTCAATCTTGATGGCACCGGCACGTTCGATGTCAGCACCGGCATCGGCTTCCTCGACCATATGATCGAGCAGTTCAGCCGCCACTCGCTGATCGACGTGACCTGCCACGTCAAGGGTGACCTCCATGTCGATCAGCACCACACGACCGAGGACAGCGCGATTGCGCTGGGCCAGGCGATTGCGCAGGCGCTCGGCGACAAGAAGGGCATCACCCGCTACGGCACCGCCTATTCACCGATGGACGAGGCGCTGGCCCGCGTCGCGCTGGATATTTCAGGACGTCCGGTGCTGATCTGGAAGGCCAGCTTTACCCAGCCGCGCCTTGGCGAGATGGATACCGAGCTGTTCGAGCACTGGTTCCAGTCGATTTCGCAGGCTGCGGGGATCACGCTGCACATCGAATGCCTCTACGGCTCGAACAACCACCACATCATCGAAGGCATCTACAAGGGCTTTGCCCGCGCGATGCGCAGTGCGGTGGAGATTGACCCGCGCAAGGGCGATGCCGTGCCGAGCACCAAGGGCATTCTCGGTGGCTGAGGTTCCCTCCTTGCGCCCTCGCGAAGGCGGGGGCCTTGGCGATCTGGGCGCAAGGCTGACTGAGGCCCCCGCCTTCGCGGGGGAGCGGGGGATCGAACGTGGCTGAGGTATTGGCATTGGTCGACTACGGCGCGGGCAACCTGCGCTCGGTCGCCAATGCGCTGAAGGCGGCGGGCGCGGAAGGCGTCGCGGTGACGGCGGACCCCAACGTGGTGCGCGCGGCAGACCGCATCGTGCTGCCCGGCGTCGGCGCGTTCAAATCCTGCATCGAGGCACTGCGCAGCGTGCCGGGCCTTGTCGAGGCGATGACCGAGCGCGTGCTGGTGGGCGGCGCGCCGTTCCTTGGCATTTGCGTGGGCATGCAGCTGCTCGCGGACCGCGGCATCGAGTTCGGCGTGACCGAGGGGCTGGGCTGGATCGGCGGCGAAGTGCGCGCCATCGAGCCAAGCGATCCGAGCATCAAGGTGCCGCACATGGGGTGGAACGATGTCGCCCCGATGCATCACAACGAACTCATCGTGCCGGGCGAGGCCTATTTCCTGCACTCCTACCACTTCGTGCCCGAGGATGGCGCGAACATCGCGGCGATGACCGACCATGGCGGCGGGCTGGTTGCGGCGGTGGGCGAGGACAACGTGCTCGGCGTGCAGTTCCATCCCGAGAAGAGCCAGGACTACGGGCTGGCGCTCCTCGCGCGTTTTCTGGAGTGGAAGCCGTGATTGTTTTTCCTGCCATCGATCTCAAGGGCGGGCAGGTCGTGCGGCTGGCCGAGGGCGATATGGCCCGCGCGACCGTCTATGGCGATGATCCGGCGGCGCAGGCAATGCTGTTTGCCGAGGCCGGTTCGCAGTATCTCCATGTCGTCGATCTCGACGGCGCGTTTGCCGGCGAGGCGGTGAACCGCAGCGCGGTCGAGGGCATTCTCAAGGTCTTTCCGGGGCACGTGCAGCTGGGCGGTGGCATCCGGAACCCGATTGCGGTCGATGGCTGGTTCGATCTGGGCGTGAGCCGCGTGGTGATCGGCACGGCGGCGCTGAAAGACCCGCAGTTCGTGAAGGACATGGCCAAGGCCTATCCGGGCGGGATCGTGGTCGCGGTCGATGCGCGTGACGGCATGGTTGCGACCGAAGGCTGGGCCGAGGTTTCGGACGTTTCGATCGTCGACATGGCGAAGCGGTTCGAGGATGCGGGCGTGGCCTCGATCCTCTTCACCGATGTGGGCCGCGACGGGCTGCTCAAGGGCTGCAACATCGATGCGACGCTCGATCTGGCGCGCAGCACCCGGCTGCCGGTGATCGCCAGCGGCGGGGTAAAGGGCATCGACGATATCCGCATGCTGAAGATCCACGAGGCCGACGGGATCGAGGGCGTGATCACGGGCCGCGCGCTGTTCGAGGGGCGGCTCGACCTCAAGGCAGCCATCGCGATGGCAGAAGCGTAAGGGTGGGAGCATGACCGTCCGCGTCCGCGTCATTCCCTGCCTTGATGTGCGCGACGGGCGCGTGGTGAAGGGCGTGAACTTCGTCGATCTGCGCGATGCGGGCGATCCGGTCGAGCAGGCGCGGGCCTATGACAAGGCAGGCGCGGACGAGCTGTGTTTTCTCGACATTTCGGCGAGCCATGAGGGGCGCGGGACGCTGCTCGATGTCGTCGCGCGGACGGCGGAAGTCTGCTTCATGCCGCTGACGGTGGGCGGCGGGGTGCGCAGCGCGGAGGATGCGCGCGCGCTGCTGCTGGCTGGCGCAGACAAGGTGGCGGTCAATTCCGCAGCCGTCGCGCGGCCCGAGCTGGTGCGTGACATTGCCGAGCGGTTCGGCGCGCAGTGCGTGGTCGGTTCGGTCGATGCGCGGCGCGTGGCGCCCGGCAGGTGGGAGATATTCACCCACGGCGGGCGGAAAGCGACCGGGATCGATGCGCTGGCCCATGCCGAGAATCTCGCCACGCTGGGCGCAGGCGAACTGCTTGTCACGTCGATGGACGGGGACGGCACGCAGGCGGGCTATGACCTTGAACTGACGCGCCGGATTGCCGATGCGGTGCCAGTGCCGGTGATCGCGAGCGGCGGCGTCGGCAATCTCGATCACCTCGTTGCAGGGGTGCGCGAAGGGCATGCGAGCGCGGTGCTGGCCGCTTCGATCTTCCATTTCGGCACGCATTCCATCGCCGAGGCCCATGCGGCCCTGCGCGCGGCGGGGATTCCAGCGCGGGGATAGAGCGCCGAACTGTCGGAATGCTTAACAATTGCTGTGTTCCCGTTGCAGAGTTTAACTAGCAAAACCTGCCTACATCCTTGATTTTCCGGATACTGGCATGAGGATTGCATTAACCTTTCAGTTATCTCTGCTTCCCTAGGAACCTTCGCGTGAAGCGAACTTTTTTTGCCTTTGTCGTCCTTGCCCTCAACGCCGGGCCTGCGCTTGCGCAGGCAAACGGTGGCACGGCGATTCCCGAGCCTTCGGACGGCGTGCTGTTCGCTATCGGGCTTGCCGGCCTGATCATTGGCCGTCGGGTGGCGAAGCGCAAGGAAGACTGAAGGCTCCGCTTGACCTGATCCGGGCCGCGCGCCATGCCCGCCGGCATGTCAAATCCGGACGATCCAACCACACTCCTCTCCCGTCTCGAAGCCACCATCGCCGCGCGCCGCGCCGGCGATCCTGACGCCAGCTATGTCGCCCGGCTCCATGCCAAGGGGCGCGGCAAGATGGCGCAGAAGGTGGGCGAGGAGGCGACCGAGGTGGTGATCGCCGCGCTGACCGCCTCGCCCGAGGCGCTCGTCGGCGAAGCGGCGGACCTCCTGTTCCATCTCCTTGTCCTCATGGGCGATTGCGGCGTTTCGCTGGCGCAGGTGACCGCGGAACTGGAACGGCGCGAGGGCACGTCGGGGATTGCCGAGAAAGCCAGCAGGCCAAAGAACGGAGGCGCTTGAACATGGCGGTCGATGCCACCCAGCCCTATGACGACCAGAACATCTTCGCGAAGATCCTGCGGGGGGAAATCCCGTGCCGGCGGGTCTACGAAGACGAGTGGAGCCTCGCTTTCCACGACATCAACCCGCAATCGCCGACGCACATTCTGGTGATCCCCAAGGGCGCCTATGTCAGCTGGGACGACTTTTCGGCCAAGGCTTCGGATGCGGAGATCACCGGGTTCGTCCGTGCGGTTGGGCATGTCGCGCGCGAAGCGGGGCTGGTCGCGCCGGGCTATCGTCTGCTCGCCAACACCGGCACCAACAGCCATCAGGAAGTGCCGCATCTGCATGTGCATGTGTTTGCCGGGCGTCAGCTTGGCCCGCTGCTGGCGCGGGTGGACTGAGAAGGAAGAGGGTGCCCACCCCCAGCCCCTCCCGCAAGCGGGAGGGGAGTAAAACGCGCTACCAAACTCCCCTCCCGCTTGCGGGAGGGGGCGGGGGTGGGCCTTCCGCCGCAATCGGTTAACAAAATGCGGCGTTTGATCTTGCCTCGCGAGTCGCGGCAAGGCTAGGACAGGCCGTCCATGCCTGCACCGCTCCCCCCTTCCGGCTGTTTTGACGGCGCGCGCCACCTTTATGCGGTACGCGTTTATTTTGAGGACACCGATCTTTCGGGCGTCGTCTATCACGCAAACTACCTACGCTGGTTTGAGCGCGGACGGTCCGACATGCTGCGTCTGCTGGGGATCGACCAGCGCGCCGCGCAGGAAGCTGGCGAGGGCGCATTTGCCGTCACCGATCTGGCGCTCAAATATGCGCGCCCGGCACGGCTCGACGATGATGTGATGATCGAGAGCACTGTCGCGGAGGTTTCACGCGTCACCTGCAGCCTGATCCAGAAGGCGATGCGCGGCGATGAGCTGCTGGCCGAAGGGCAGGTGCGGGTCGCGTTCGTTTCGCCGCAGGGCCGCGCGCGGCGTCTGCCGGCGCATTTCCATTCCGCTTTCACGGCGCTCCTGGCGTCTCCCCCTGAAGGGCCTCACCATCCATGATGCTTTCCGTTCTTGCCGCTGCTGCCAACGGCGTCACCGCAAATGTCACTGGCGGCATGCCCACCCGCCTCAACCCGGTCGCGCTGTTCCTTCACGCCGATATCGTGGTGCAGGTGGTAATGGGCGCGCTGGTGCTCGCCTCGGTCTGGGTGTGGATGATCATCGTCTCCTTCTCGCTGCGCATGGCGAGCGCCGAGCGCAAGTGCGACACCTATGAGACCGCGTTCTGGGAAGCCCGCGATGTCGATGCCTTCCACAAGGAAAATGGCGGCAAGGACGTCCCGAGCGCGCGCGTGGTGACGGCGGCGCTGGCGGAATGGCGGCGCTCCACCTCGGGCCGCACGATCGACCGCGAGGGCACGCGCCAGCGGCTCAATTCGGCTATGGAAAGCGTGGTGACGGCGGAGGCCGACCGTATGGCCGGGAGGCTCAATTTCCTTGCAACGGTGGGCTCGGTAGCGCCGTTCGTCGGGCTGTTCGGCACCGTGTGGGGCATCATGGACAGCTTCTTCAACATCGGCGCGCAGCAGAACTCCTCGCTCGCGGTGGTTGCGCCGGGCATTTCGGAGGCGCTGTTCGCCACGGCCATCGGCCTGTTTGCGGCGATCCCGGCGGTGATTGCCTACAACCGCTTTTCGCACCGCGTGAACCGCTTCGAGACGCGGTTGTTCCGCTTTGCCGACCGGTTCCACGCGACGCTGAGCCGCGAGCTGGAGCAGTAGGCCGTGGCGATGAACATGGCCTCGGGGGGCGGCAGCGGCAGGCGCGGGCGGCGGGGCCGCGGGCGCGGCGCGGCGATGAGCGAGATCAACGTGACGCCGCTGGTCGACGTGATGCTGGTGCTCCTCATCATCTTCATGGTGACCGCGCCGATGCTGACCGCAGGCGTGCCGATCGATCTGCCCGACAGCCGGGCCGAGGCTCTCAAGACCGACCAGAAGGCGATCACCGTCAGCATGGACGGCGAGGGGCGCGTGTTCCTCGACGACCAGGAACTCGCACCGGGTGAACTCTCCGACCGGCTGACCGGGCTGGCCGTGCCCGGACCGGACGGCAAGTTGCCGCTCGTCACGCTGCGTGCGGACCGGGGCCTTGATTATGGCCGCGTGGTGGCGGTGATGGGCGCGCTCAATGCTGCGGGGTTCAAATCGATCTCGCTGGTCACCAACGGTTCAGTCACGGCGCCTTAAGCGGCATGGCGATGAGCGCCCCCTCCTCCCCATCGGGCTTCACGCGCGAGGAAGCCATTGCGCTTGCCGTCGCGCTGGCGGCGCATGTGGGGCTGATCGCGGCGCTGACGCTTGCGCCGCCGGGCAAGTCGATCATGTCGCCGCCCGAGCGGATGACGGTGACGTTCTCGGACGAGATCGCCGACAAATCGACCTCGCCCGATCCCAATCAGGAAGCCGCCGCAGACGTTGCGCCGGTACTGGGCGAACCGGTTCCGCAGCCTGCACCGCCGCCGCCGACACCGCAGGTGGCCCCGCCGCAGCCCAAGCCGGTAGCGCCGCCGCCACCGCCGCAAGCCAAGCCTGCGCCCCAATCTACGCCTGCTCCCAAACCTGCGCCCAAGCCGCTGCCCCAGTTGCGCACGGCGCCGGTGCCGCCGCCCAAGCCGGCAGTAAAGGCCGCCGCAGCGGCGCCGTCGATCGACCAGCGCCAGCGGAGGCGGCCTGATGCGCCGAGCGGTGCCAGCCGTCTCGGGGCCGATTTCCTCAAGGGAATCAATACCGGCACCCGCCCGGGCGCGACCGGCAATCCGGCGGATACGCTCAGCGATACGGCCAAGGCCGCGATCCGCGTGTCGATCAACCGCAAGGTGGTGCCGCCGTGGAATAGTTGCCCGCTGACCGGCCTGGAGATCGAGCGGCTGCGTGCGAGGGTAACGTTCCAGCTGGACCGCGCCGGCAACATCGTGAGCATTGCCACGCCGGTCCTTTCCGGTCAGACTCCCGCCAACACGCCGCAAGTGGGGCGCTTCACCGAATGTGCGGTCCGCGCGATCAGGGCGGCGGCTCCGTTCAACCTTCCGCCCGAATCGTATGATTTCTGGAAGACCTACACGCTCAATTTCAGGAAAGAGTAGAGCCTTGCGTAGCACTCTTGTCGCCCGCCCCGTGAAGGCATTTGCCGGACCCTTGCTGGGCGCGTTCCTTGCCGTCTCGCCGGCTCTGGCCCAGACTGTAACGCCGGCGCCGCAGCCATCGGCCTCGGCATCCGCATCTGCTTCCGGGCAGGCAGCCGATTCCTCGCCGGAGGAAGATGTTGTCGGCACGATCAATAACGATGCGGCCATCGCCATACCGCCCTTCCCGACCAACGAATCCGTGCCGACTGCGGCGGACGGCGGGAACACCGAAGCCTTGGGGCGCAACCTGGCGCGCGTGATCTACGGCGATCTCAAGAACAACGGTCTGTTCCGTCCGGTCGGACCCGATGCGCTGCCGGGGATCACGTTTGGCGAGGTGACTGCGCCGCAGTTCCCCAATTGGCGCGCGCGCTCGGCCGAGATGCTCGTGCAGGGCTTCGTCAAGGGCGGGGCGGACGGACGGCTGACGGTCGGCTGCTACCTCTACGACGTGGGGCTGGGCAGCGAACTGGCGCGGCAGGGCTATGTGGTGAAGCCCGAGGAATGGCGGCGCGCGGCGCACAAGTGCGCGGACATGGTCTATTCGCGGCTTTCCGGCGAGAGCCCCTTCTTCGACAGCAAGATCGCCTATATCGCCGAGACCGGCCCGAAGGATCATCGCCGCAAGCAGCTGGCGATCATGGATTCGGACGGCGCCAACCACCGCTTCATCACCAATGGACAGGCGACGGCGCTGACCCCGCGCTATTCGCCGGACTATTCGAAGATCGCGTACCTCAGCTTTCTGAACGGCACGCCGCGCATCTACGTCTATGACATCGGCACGGGCCAGCAGCGGCTGGTGACCGAAGGCAAGGGGCCGACCTTTGCGCCGCGCTGGTCGCCCGATGGCAAGTTCATCCTCTATTCGATGGCGATTGCCGGCAACACCGACATCTACCGTGTGCCGGTAACCGGCGGGGAATCGGTGAAGCTCACGGATTCGCCGGGGATCGACGTGGGCGGCAGCTACTCGCCCGATGGCACCAAGATCGTGTTCGAGAGCGACCGTTCGGGCAGCCAGCAGATCTATGTGATGAACGCCGACGGGACGAACCAGAAGCGGATAAGCTTCTTCGGCGGCCGTTCTGCAACGCCGGAATGGAGCCCGCGCGGCGACCAGATTGCCTTCACGCACATTGCCGGCAACTTGCGCATCGCCGTGATGAACCCGCAAGGCGGGGAGATGCGCTACCTGACGGACAGCTGGCAGGACGAGGCACCGACCTGGTCGCCCAATGGCCGCATCGTGCAGTTTTTCCGCACTGCGAAGGATACCGGCAAGACCTCGATCTGGCAGGTCGATCTGACCGGCAAGAACGAGCGCAAGCTCAATACGCCGGTCGATGCGTCTGACCCCGCCTGGGGCCCGGTGCTGCCGTAGTTTGCTGAACGCGCGGAAGGGCGCGTTCAGGGGCGGTAGCAGCCCATTCCTCTACCTGATCACCCACGAAAGTGCCCTTAATGGGTGGCCCAAGCTGATTGAGGTGTGGGGGAGTTGGCTGCTACCGCAGGAACCGAACCGAAGCTTCGGAAACAGATTGCCGATTCGCTTTGTGCAATGCACTCTGGCACTGAATGACCAAAGGAGACCCGTCCGTGAACCGCCAGATCCTCACCGCCTTGCTGCTCACTTCCGGCCTTGCGCTTGCGGGCTGCGCCACCAAGCCCAAGGAACTGCCGCCGCAGCCGACCGGTGCGACGACCACGACGACGACCCCGCCGCCGCCGGTCTCTCAGCCGATGGGGCCGGTGCCTGGCAGCCGTGCGGATTTCATGGCCTCGGTGCTGGGTGACACGATCCTGTTCGACACCGACCGCTACAACATCGACGCCGAGGACCAGGGCATCCTGCAGAGCCAGGCGCAATGGCTGGCCCGCTATCCGAACAAGCGCGTGACGATCGAAGGCCATGCCGACGAACGCGGCACGCGTGATTACAACCTCGCGCTGGGCGAGCGCCGTGCCAATGCGGCGAAGAACTACCTCGTCAGCCTTGGCATCGATGCCTCGCGCATCACCACGGTGAGCTATGGCAAGGAACGCCCGGTCGCGCTGGGCTCGGACGAGGCCAGCTGGGCCAAGAACCGCCGCGCGGTGACCGTGACGGTCGAATAAGGCGCAGGTACAGGACCGCACAGTGGCACGGCAGGGCAGATCGGCAGACTGGGGTTTTCCCCGGTGGCGCGGCTATGAAAGCGCGCGCGAAGCCGCCCCCGTGCGCCTGTGCGACCGCGCCGGGTGCAACGAGAAGGGGGAGTGCCCCGCCCCCAAATCGCCCAACAGCCCGGAGCGCTGGTACTTCTGCACGGCCCATGCCGCTGAATACAATCAGGGCTGGAACTACTTCGAGGGGCTCGACAAGGAAGAAGCCGAACTGCGCGAGAAGGCGGAGCGCGGCGAGGCTTCGGGCTATACGCAATCGGCGTACCAATCGTGGGCCGGTCCCGGCGACGGCAGCCGCAGCCGCGACGAGATGCGCGCGCTCGAAGCGCTCGGGCTGGAAGTGGACGCGGACTTTGAAGCGGTGCGCAAGGCGTGGCGCAGCAAGGCCAAGGAAGTCCACCCGGACGTGCGACCGGGTGATGCCGATGCGGCGGCGGAGTTCCTCAAGCTGCAGACGGCCTATGAAGTGCTGCGTGCGGCTGAGGAGCGGCGTGAGTGGAAGGGCTCGGACGCCAACTGAGCGGCGGAGCCAGGTGCCTCGACTTCCCTCGACACGAACGGGATCAGGGCTGCGCCAGTTCCTCGGTCAGAATTTCATCGACCCGCGCTTCGGCCGGGAAGCTTTCTGCCACCCAGCGCGCTTCGACCGCGCGGAGGATGCGGGCGACGTCCGGTCCGGCACTGACCCCGCGCGCGACGATCATGCCGCCTTTCAGGGGGAACCGCGGAATTTCCCAGCCTTGCAGCGGAGCCAGGCTTTCGCCGCCGATCAGCAGGCGGTCGAGCGCGGCTTCGCGGCCTACCTTGTAGGCAAGGGGGCGGGCGGCCTCCTCGGGAACAGTGCCAGCAGCCGGGCGCGCGGCGACGAGCGCGAGGTGCTTGCGCTGGGCGATGGAGAGGCGAAGCCGGGCGCCGACCTGTTCGGCGAGCGCGGGATTAGCGGGGAGCATGGCGGCAAAGCGGCGCAGGGCTTCGGGCGCGGCGCCTTGCGCGGTTTCGGCGGCGATCAGCGGGGGCAGTGCTGCGGCGTCGGCCTCGGGCAGGATCACAGCGAGGACACCCAGATCCGCCATGCGCAGGACGGTCGCTGCGGGATCGGGCAGCGCGAGCAGCAGCAGCAACTCGCTGGCGATGCGTTCGCGCGAGAGGCCCTTGAGGCCGGGGGCAAGCGCGCTGCAGGCCGCTTCAGCGGCTGCGTCTGCCGGGAGCGAGCCGAAGCGCGCCTGGAAGCGAAAGTAGCGCAGGATGCGCAGATAATCCTCGCGGATGCGCTGCTCGGCATCGCCGATGAAGCGCAGGCGGCGGGCGGCGAGGTCGTCCAGCCCGCCGAAGTAATCGTGGACGGTGAGGTCACGCGGATCGGCGTAGAGCGCGTTGATCGTGAAATCGCGGCGCGCGGCGTCCTCTTGCCAGTCCTGCGAGAAAGCGACAGTGGCGTGGCGCCCATCGGTCGAGACATCGCGGCGCAGCGTGGTGATCTCGACCGGGCCGCCTGCGGTGAGCGCCGTGACGGTGCCGTGAGCAAGGCCGGTCGGCACGCTGCGGATTCCTGCCGCCGTGAGCCGCTCGATCACCGCGTGCGGCTCGAGCGGGGTGGCCATGTCGATGTCCTTCACCGCCAGCCCGAGCAGCGTATCGCGCACCGCGCCGCCGACATAGCGGACGAGGCCTTCACCTGCCGGATCGAGTGCGGTGACGAGCGCGGCGAGGTCTTCGCGGCGCGTCCAGCCGGTTGCGGGGAGGTGGGCCTCAGCCATACCAGCGGATCCGTTGCGCGAGATTGGCGATGATCCCGGCAGTGACGCCCCAGATGCGGTGCTCGTTCCACTGGATATCGATGTAGCTGCCGCGCCGCCCGGCCCATTCACTGGTGCGGCGGACGTGGTTTTCGGCATCCAGCACAAAGCCGAGCGGCGGCTCGAACCAGCTGGCGACTTCCGCAGGGTTGGGCTGGATCGGAAGGTCCGGCGGGACCAGCGCGAGAACGGGGGTAATGTCGTAGCCGGTGCCGGTGCGGTACTGGTCGGTCGCGCCGATCACGTCGACCAGGGCGGGGTCTATGCCCAGCTCCTCGTTCGCCTCGCGCAGCGCGGCCTCGATCGGGGTTTCGCCGGGATCGAGCTTGCCGCCGGGGAAGGCGGCCTGTCCCGGGTGCGCGCGCATGTGCGAGGGGCGGTGGATGAGGAGGACGCCAGGGCCTTGCGGATGATCGGCGCGGTCGGTGACGGCGATCAGCACGGCGGCGGGGCGCAAGGGGGTATCGGGGAGCGGACGCCAGTCCTCGTAGGCCGGGGGAACCGGTTCAGCGTGTCCGATGTCGAACAGTTCGGCGAGGCGGGCGCGCAGGCTCATGCCGGCAGCAGGCCGAAGTATGCGCCCTGGCTTGCGACCGCGAGGGCTTCGGGTTCGGACAGCGTGAGGGCGTAGTCGATCAGCTGGCCGTACGTGCTGCGGTTGAGCCGCGCTTCGGTGCCGTGGCGGACGGCGAGGTAGTAGGCGGGGACTTCGGCGGTGCCGCGCGCGGTGAGCGGGTGATCGGGGCCGGCAAGGACCACGTCGTCGGTATTGAGGCGGAAGGCGATGACTGGCCGGCCGGCCTCATCGTGGCGGACGTCCATGTCGGTCGCGATGAAGGCGGCGTCCTCGACTTCGATCGACAGGCGCTCGTAGGGGGTCATCAGCCAGTGGCGGCCGGCTTCGTCGCGGGTGAGGAGGCCGGAGAAGGCGCTGACCATGGCAGGGCGATTGATGCGGCCGCCTTCGTGATACCATGAGCCGTCCGCGGCGATGCGCATGTGGCTTTCGCCCTCGCGCACCGGGGTCCATGCCGCGACAGGCGGCAGGCGCCGCGCGGCGACGGCTTCGGCAAGCTCGGTCAGCGAGAGTGCGGCAAGGTCTGCGGGTGGTTCGTAAGGCACCGTCTGCCGATGCCAGATCAGATCAGCCGCGCCAAGGGCCGAGCATGCCCTCTGCGGGCAGGACGGCGGGATTGGCGGTGCGGCAGAGCAGGCGCGCCGGGTCCCACGGCCCGGGCAGCTTCCACCCACCGGTGTTCGCGGCGGAGAAGCCGAAAAAGCGGCCGTAGTAATCGAGATCGCCGATCATCACTTGCGGCAGCGGCGCGCGCGGATCGATCGCGGTGAGGCTGGCGGTCACGAGCGCCTTGCCATAGCCCTTGCCCTGCAGGCCGGGGAGCACGGCGACGGGCCCGACCATGATCATCGGATGCGCGCGGCCATTGGGGTCGGTGAGCGCGACCGGCCAGCACTGGATCGTGCCCGCGATATGCTCGCCTTCATCAAGCGCGGCGAACGACAGGCCGGGGAGCCAATCGGTGCCCTCGCGCACCTTGTAGGCCGTGCGCGCGAAACGGTCCGGCCCGAAGGCGGCATCGAGCACGTCCTCGATCAGTGCGGCATCGATATCGGCAAGCGGGATCAGCGTGGCCAAGGCTTGAGTGGCTTTCAGCAGGTCAGCAGGGAAGCGCGCCGATAGCGGGCAAGGGGGGGCGGGGCAAGCAACTCTGCAAGCGCGGCGTTCAGACGATCACTTCGACTGGTCCCGGTTCTGGCCCCTGTTCTGAAGCTGCGTGGAGATCCCAGAAGTGCTGAGCGAGAATATCCGGCGCGAGCGGGGTGCCGGGGAGAATCTGGCCGGTGATGGTGACCGTGCCGACGCGGATCGGGGTGCCCTCCAGTTCCTTGTGGAGCGAACGGGCGAGGCTGCGGATGCCGGCCTTGCCCACGGCGAGCGATGCGGCCGGGAGCCACGGCGTGGGATCGAGCGCGAGGCCGCCGCCGGTCAGGAGCAGCGAGCCGCGCCCGCGTGTCTGCATCCCTGGCAGCACCGCCTGCACCGCCGCCAGCGCGCCGCCGACATTGACGCGAAAATCAGCCATGAGCGCACCGAGCGGGATTTCGGAGGGTAGCGCGGGGGTGGCGCTGTAGGCGTTGTAGACGAGCACCTCGACCGGGCCGAGCTGCGCTTCAACCGCGCGAACCGCCGAAGCGAGTGCACTGTAATCGCCCGCATCGACGCTGCGCAGATCGAGCTTGTGGCCCGCTTCGGCCATCGAGGCTGCCAGCGCGGCGGACTTTTCCGGGCTGCGGGCAAAGCCGGCAATGGCATAGCCACCGGCGGCAAAGCGCTGGGCAAGGGCTGCGGAAAGGCCGGGCCCCATGCCGATGATCAGCGCGACGGGACGGGTGGAGGACATGGACGCTTCTCCCCTGCGCAATGTGCTGCGACGACGATCTCTGACCCAGCTTATGCGGGAAACGGCCTGGCCGCGACGCCAAATTGCGCCGAGCCATCAGGCCAAACTGCCGCGCGGTCAGTGCGTCTTGCGTGCCAGCAGTCGCAGCCGCGAGTTGAATTCGCCGCGATCGACGTAGCAGCCGTGGAGGTGACGGAAGCCGGTCGAGGGATCGAAGGCTTCGCGTCCGTGGAGCACGCGGCGGTTGTCGAACACGATCATCTCGCCCGCCGCGAGCTTGAACGTCAGCTGGTAGGTCGGGTCGCGCGTCATCGCCATGAAGGCGCGGTAGGCGCGGTAATAGGCGGGCATGATATCGGCGGGCATGTCGAACGTGGCGGCGATATGCGCGTTCCAGCGGATCTCGCTGATGGCCCCGTCGCGGCCCAGCGTGATGACCGGGGCATGCGTGCGGATATCGGCGTCGCGATCATGGAAACGGAAGGGGATGGCGATTTCGCTCAGCAGGCGGAAGGCTTCGGGATCGCGCGCGCGCAGGTCTTCCGCGAGGGCGAAGCCATCGGCGAAGAGCGAGCCGCCGCCGATTGCCTCGTTGGCGAGGCAGTGGAGGAACTGGAAGCCCGGCGGCACTTCCTGATTGGGCAGGTCTGTGTGCAGGGGCAGAGTGACGGCGGTATAGGCAAGGTTGTTGGGATCGGGCTTGCTGACGACCTCGAAGGTCATGCCGAAGTTGGTCTCGCGCAGGAAACCGATCTTGCAGGCGACTTCGATGCCGGCGTCGACGCGGTCGTCCAGCCGGTCGACGATCGACAGGCCATAGGCGGCGGTGTCCTGCATCCATGCCCGAAGCGCGCAATCGCTTTCGAGAATCTGCGCCGCAGCATAGCGCGGCACGGCGCCAGGCGTGAGGTCGTCGCGCCACAGGCGGGGCTGGATCGCCGCAGGGTCGGCCGCCGTCCGGCCGGGGCGATGGGCGGAGAGCAGGGCCATCGGAACGTGGCTGACGTGCCCGTCGGCATAGCTGAGCACCACCGTCTCACCGGCGCGCTCGGCATTGAGCAGCACCGGTTCGGAATCGAGCGTGAGCAGATCGAGTACGCGCTCTTCGGTCTGCGGGTGGAAGGCGCTCGGGCAATTGTCGCGGAGCCAGAGCGTGGGATAAGCAACGCGGCCGGTCTTCGACCACGTCGCGAGGAGGGCGTCGGGACGCACCTCAAGGGCTGTCATCTTCATGGTGGCATCTCGTCATTGGGCAGGGACAAACGCTGATGGTGAGAATCAGCCCTTGCGCGGCGGCGGACGCCAGTCCTGCACCTTGCCATAGCGGATGGACGCTGGGCGCCAGCCATGAGGCAAGTCGGAACGAGAGAAGGTCATGACCGCGAAGTCTATGGCGCAAACAACTTTTGGACAAGTGTAAAACAAGGGTTGCCCTCATTGCCACGCGGGGTGCCACGTGCCACCCCTGCAATCGATGGAAGACACGCACGGCAGCGCCGCCACTTCGGCACGGGTTCCCACCCGCTTCGCCACCACCCTGATCGGGATCGGCGCGGCGACCGCAGCGGCCCATATCGGCAACAACTTCACCACCTACCTCGTCGGCGGGCTGATGGACCGTTTCGGCTTCACGCCCTTCGCGATGGGCGCCTGGAACATGGCCGAGACGCTGAGCTATGCCGCCGCGATGTTCCTGGTTGCGCCGCGCGCGCGTGGGCTGGATGCGCGGGTGCTGGCGATGATCGCAAGCGCGGTGGTGATCGCGGCGCAGGCAGGCTCGGCGCTGACGGGGGCTTATGCGCTGCTGTTTGCGGCGCGGATCGGCACGGGGCTGGGCTTTGGCCTGATGAACAGTGCGCTCAATCTGGCGGCAGGGCGAACCGGCAGCCCGGCGCGGTGGATATCGCTCGGCATCGCGGTACAGACCCTGCTCTACAGCGGGATCGCGATCGTGGTGCCGATGATCGGGCGCGACTACGGCGCGGCGGGGATGTTCTTCGGTCTGGCGGGGATCTCGGTGGTGTTCGGGCTCTGCGCGCTGCTGCTGCCGGGGGGCAGGGGCAAGATCGAGGATACTGTCGGAGCAGCTGCGCCCATTGGCGCGGAGGGCTGGCGCGTGCTGGCGGCGATGGCGCTGTTCGCGTTCGGATCGCTGGCGATCTGGCCGTTCATCGAGCGCACCGCGCACGCCATCGGCATTCCCGCGACCCAGTTCGGGCTCTACCAGAGCGCTGCGGTGCTCGCGAGCGCAGTGGGCAATGCGGGCCTTGCCATGGTGATCGGCCGCCTGCCCCGCGCATGGCCGCTGGCAGCGGCGCTGGGTGTCTGCGCGGCCATGTGCGGCCTGCTGACGACAGTGGGCAGTGCGCCTGCTTTCGGCGCGGCGTTCGTGGCCTTCATGGTGAGCTGGTTCCTGACCTACCCGCTGCTGATCCGCCTCGCCTATGCGCAGCCGGGCGGTGAGCGGCTGGCGGTGATGACTTCGGGCACCTGGCTGCTGGCGCAGAGCCTCGGCTCGCTGGCGGCGGGCGCGATGGCGCAGGGGTTTGGCGCTTATACGCTGATCGGGCCGGTGGGCGGAGTGATCTGCGCGCTGGCGATTGTCGCGGCGCTGCCGGTGGCGAGAAGGCTGGATAAGGAGGCAGGCTAACCCCTCCGTCAGCGCTGCGCGCTGCCACCTCCCCATTTGCACTTCGTGAAAATGGGGAGGTGGCCCGCCGCAGGCGGGTCGGAGGGGTTCTTCAACTCTCCGCGAACGTGAAGGGCTCCGGCGTCTTCCTGTAGTCGTCCGGCAGGATCTCGCGGCCCAGCGGCGGTTCGGCGCGGGCGGTGCAGGTGGCGCGGTTGCACAGGCGGCAGGTGACCCCGATGGGCGTGGCGGCCGGTTGTTCACCGCGCGCGTAGATGAGCTTGGGCGCATGCTCGGCGGCGCAGCCGAGCGCGATGGCGCGCAGGATGGCGGGCTTGCCGTGGCCGCCGCCGCCTGAAGTGACGCTGCGCGCGACGCTGAAGAAGCGCTCCCCGCCGGGCAGTTCGAGCCACTGGGTGAGGACTTCGCCGGGGCGGCGGAAGCAATCGTGCAAGGTCCATAGCGGACAGCCGCCGCCATGCGCGGCGAAGGGGAAGCCGGCGCCGTCGAGTCGCTTGGAGACATTGCCCGCCGCATCGACGCGGATGAAGAAGAACGGGACGCGCTCCTGTCCGGGGCGGTTTAGGGTGGTGAGGCGGTGGGCGACTTGCTCGAAGCTTGCGCCGAACTGGCCGGAGAGCGCCTCGATATCGTAGGCGCGGGCTTCCACCGCGCGGGCGAAGCGGTCGTAGGGCATGATGAGGGCAGCGGCGCCATAAGCCGCGAGCGCGCGGCGGACGAGCTGCGCTGCGGTCTCGCTCGAGAAGCTGGCGCCGCGCACCATGGCGGCAATTTCGCCGCGCAGCGCGGTGTAGGCGATGTGCAGCGCCATCTGCCAGCGGCGCGCCTGCGGCCCCAGCGTTTCGTCGATCAGCAGTTGTTCGGCGTGGCGATCGTAGCGGCGCAGGGCGTCCATCATGATGTCTGCCGGCATGAGGCGGACGCGCAGGCCCTGGCTGCGCAGATACTCGGCGAGGCCGCCTTCCTGCAGGCCGCCCAGCTTCTCGATCTCTTCGGACAGCGCTTCGGCCTTGCTGTCGAGGCCGGGGAAGTAGTTGCGGCGCTGCGTCACGAAGCGGCGCGCTTCGGCGAGGGGATCGGCCTCGGTCGTGCCGGTGCCGCGCAGACCGGCAAGCGCCTGCTGTTCGCGCATGTAGGCGGTGTGGAGGCGCAGCATCGCCTCGGTGATGCCGGGATAGCTGGTCGCGACGTCGGCCACTTCGAGTGCGGGCAGGTCGATCTCGGCGAAGATCGGATCCTTCAGCACATCGGACAGGCGGCGGGCGTAATCGTCGCGTTCGTCTGCCGCGAGTTCGCTGACATCGAGCTTGTAGGCCCTGGCGAGGCGGAGCAGCAGATCGGCAGTGAGCGGGCGCTGGTTGCGTTCGAGCAGTGCGATGTAGCTGGGCGAGATCGCGAGGTCTTCAGCCATGACCGCCTGCGTGAGGCCAAGTTCGCGGCGCAGGCGCTTGAGGCGGGGGCCGAGGTAGAGCGGGCGTGATTCCATGGTCTGTCTCGGTTTCTGTGAAGGCTGTACAACTTTACAAGCATATTCTGTAAAGTTTGACAACATGACCGCGCGGCGGGTTTCGCGGGGTCCGATCCGGGTCTAGCCGGAGGTCATCAAGCAAGTTCCCCAACAGGAAGCGAGACTCACATGACCTATTCGCAGACCATCAACGAAGCCGCCAAGGCGATCGCGCCCTATGGCCAGCCCTGGGATGGTATCGACGCCGCCTCGGTCGCGCGCATGCGTCTGCAGAACCGCTTCCAGACCGGGCTCGACATCGCGCGCTACACCGCGAAGATCATGCGCGCCGACATGGCCGCCTATGACGCGGATCCGGCCAAGTACACGCAGTCGCTCGGCTGCTGGCACGGGTTCATCGGCCAGCAGAAGATGATCTCCATCAAGAAGCACTTCGGCACGACCAAGGGCCGCTACCTCTACCTTTCGGGCTGGATGGTTGCCGCGCTGCGCAGCGAATTCGGCCCGCTGCCCGATCAGTCGATGCACGAGAAGACCAGCGTTCCGGCGCTGATCGAAGAGCTCTACACCTTCCTGCGTCAGGCCGATGCGCGTGAACTGGGCATGCTGTTCCGTGAGCTCGATGCGGCGAAGGCTGCGGGTGACGCGGTCAACACGCACCGCCTGCTGCACAAGATCGACGAGTACCAGACCCACGTCGTGCCGATCATCGCGGACATCGACGCCGGTTTCGGCAATGCCGAGGCGACCTATCTCCTCGCCAAGAAGTTCATCGAAGCGGGCGCCTGCTGCATCCAGATCGAGAACCAGGTCTCGGACGAAAAGCAGTGCGGCCACCAGGACGGCAAGGTGACCGTGCCGCACGAGGACTTCCTCGCGAAGATCCGCGCTGTCCGTTACGCGTTCATGGAACTGGGCGTTGATGATGGCGTGATCGTTGCCCGCACCGACAGCCTTGGCGCCGGCCTCACCAAGCAGATCGCTTATGTGAAGGAGCCGGGCGATCTGGGCGACCAGTACAACGCGTTCCTCGATTGCGAGGAAGTCGATGCGACGACCCTCGGCCACGGCGACGTGCTGATCAGCCGCGACGGCAAGCTGCTGCGCCCGAAGCGCCTGCCTTCGAACCTCTTCCAGTTCCGCCCCGGGACTGGCGAGGACCGCTGCGTGCTCGATTGCATCACCAGCCTGCAGAACGGTGCCGACCTGCTGTGGATCGAGACCGAGAAGCCCCACATCGGCCAGATCGGCGGCATGGTGAAGCGCATCCGCGAGGTGATCCCCAATGCCAAGCTGGTCTACAACAACTCGCCCAGCTTCAACTGGACGCTGAACTTCCGCCAGCAGGTGTTCGATGCCTGGACCGCCGAAGGCCGCGACATGAGCGCCTACGACCGGGCACGCCTGATGAGCGTGGATTACGACGGCACCGAACTGGCGGACGAAGCCGACGAGCGCATCCGCACCTTCCAGCGCGATGCGGCACGTGAGGCGGGCATCTTCCACCACCTCATCACGCTGCCGACTTATCACACGGCGGCGCTCAGCACCGACAACCTCGCGAAGGAATACTTCGGCGACGCCGGGATGCTCGGCTACGTCAAGAACGTCCAGCGTGCGGAAATCCGCCAGGGCATCGCCTGCGTGAAGCACCAGAACATGGCCGGATCCGACCTTGGCGATGATCACAAGGAATACTTCGCTGGCGAAGCGGCCCTGAAGGCGGGCGGCGCGCACAACACCATGAACCAGTTTGCTGCCTGAGAGCAGACCCACCCCCAACCCCTCCCGCAAGCGGGAGGGGGGTTTCAAGGAGCAGGACAATGGCTGAACCGACTCGGGCCCGCGCGGTCCTTTCCACCGAAGATTTCAAGCTCATCCGCGAAGCGGTGCTGCACTACCTCAAGGTCATCGAGGACCAGCCGGAATCGGTGAAGTTCTCGCACCTCTACCACCGGCTCGGGAGCGCGATGGGTCGGTAATCCGCCCGAGCGCCCCACACGCGACTTTCCTGGGGAGGAAAGCTGGCCCGCCGTGCGATCAATCGCACGGCGGGCCTTTTTGTCAGAAGCTGGGTTTGTGACCTTGCGCAAAAGCGCTGCTTGGTCACGGCCAAGATCGACTCGCTGGCTATTGTCTATCGTTTTGATAGAAATATGCCAATGACTCGTGAGACAGCCCTGCCATGAAATCCGCGCTGATCATTCGCCATGTGCCGCGCGAAGGCGTTGCGGGGTTCCGCGCGCCGATCGAGGCGGCGGGCTATGTGATCGACCGGGTCGATGTGGATGACCGGAATTTCCACGCGCTCGACCTCGTTGCGCCCGATCTCGTGGTGATGATGGGTGGGCCGATGGGGGTCTACGAGCGCGAGGCGCACCCGTGGATTTCGTGCCAGCTCCGGCTGCTCGCGCGGCGGCTGGCGGCGGACCGGCCGACTCTGGGCGTCTGCTTCGGCGCGCAGATGATCGCGGCGGCGCTGGGAGCGGAGGTCTTTGCGGGGCCGGAGAAGGAGATCGGTTTCGGCCCGGTGACGGTCCACGATGCGGCGGGACCGCTGCGCCATCTGGCGGACGTGCCGGTGCTGCACTGGCACGGCGATACTTTCACGCTGCCGGAGGGTGCGGAACTGCTCGCCTCCAGCGCGGCCTATCGCCATCAGGCGTTCCGGCGGGGGCGCAACTTGCTGGCGCTGCAATTCCACGCCGAGATGGGCGAGGATGAACGCTTCGAGGACTGGATCGCGCAGGACATGGACTACCTGACCGCAGCAGGCCGCTGCCCCAAGGCCTTGCGTGCTGAGCATGGCGCACACGGACCGCGTGCGGTTGCCGCAGGGCGGGCGATGATTGCGGAGTGGCTGGCGGGCCTCGCGGCCTAAAGCCCCTCGCGCCACTGGCTGAGGCGGGCGACGGCCTGTTCCAGCATCGCGGGCGGCTTGCAGTGACAGAGACGCAAGATCGTGGTGGGGCCGCCCTCTCCCTCCCACAGGGCTGACAGCGGGATCGAGGCGACGCCGGCCTCGCGCACGGCGCGTTCGCTGAAAGTGCGGTCGTCCAGCGCGATGCCGCTGGCAGCAAGGTCGATGCAGGCGAACCACGTCGCGGTGCTGTCGAGCACAGCGAAGCCGGCGGCGGCTAGGCCTTCGATCAGGACCGTGCGCGAGGCGCTCCATTCGGCGTGCAGCGCGGCGGTGATCGCGGGATCGGCGAGGCCTTCGGCTGCGGCCCATTGCAGCATCGGCGGGGTCGTGAAAGTCAGGAACTGGTGCGCCTTGGCGAGCACCGCCGCGAGGGCGGCGTCGCCGGCGATCCAGCCGACTTTCCAACCCGTCGCGCCGAAGATCTTGCCGGCCGAGCCGATCTTGATCGTGCGCTCGGCCATGCCTGGTTCGGCGAGCAGCGAGCGGTGCGGGCGGCCATCGAAGCGGACGGCTTCCCAGACCTCGTCGCAGATGGCGACAAGGTCGTGCTCGCAGGCGATCCGGGCGAGGAGGGCGAGTTCCTCCGGGCTGGCGACCGAGCCGGTGGGATTGAGCGGATCGTTGAGGATCAGCGCCCGGGTGCGCGGGCCGATGGCGGCGCGGATTGCCGCTTCGTCATAGCGCCATGCTGGCGGAGCGAGCGGCACGAAGACCGGGATGCCGCCTGCCCGCCGGACGAGCGGCGCATAGGCATCGTAAGCGGGTGAGAAGAGCAGGACTTCATCCCCGGTGCCGACGACGGCAAGGATCGCGGCGGCGATGGCTTCGGTCGCGCCCGAGGTGATGACGACCTGCTCGCGGGTGAGGGCAAGGCCCTGTTCGCGCGCATAGAAGGCGGCGACGGCATCGCGCAGTTCGGGCAGGCCCATGCTCGGCGGATATTGCTGCGAGCGCGTTTCCATCGCGCGCATCGCGGCGGCGGTGAGCGCGGGTGGCGGCGGCGTATCGGGAAAGCCCTGTCCCAGATTGATCGCGCCGAGCGAGCGGGCGAGGCCCGACATGTGCTCGAACACGGTGACGGGCATTTCGGCGTAGATCGGATTGAGGTGCAGGTG
>CANGJI010000017.1 GCA_947454135.1 Sphingomonadaceae bacterium | reverse complement strand
GGCGGGGCGGGCGCCGAGCATGAGCAGCAGCGAGGCGAGGAGAGCCAATGTCTTGCGCATGGGGTCAGGCCTTTTCGGTTCGCGTCTGGACATAGTCGCGGTAAACCTGCGCGCTGGGCTTGGCCGTGCGCGCAAAGGTCCTGGGATCGAAGCTGTGGAGGCCAAAGTGCATCTTGTAGCCGAACACCCATTCGAAGTTGTCGAGCAGCGACCAGTGGAGGTAGCCCTTCACCGGCACACCGTCTGCCATGGCGAGGCGCAGTTCGTCGAGCGCGGCGGGGATCAGCCATGCGCGCAAGGTGTCGTCATCGGTGCCGACGCCGTGTTCGGTGACCATCACGGGCACCTTGGCGACCTCGTGGGCATAGCGCACCGCGCCCGCGAGCGAGGGCGCATAGACTTCGGCGCCGCGCCCGTTGAGCCGCGCACCGGCAGGCGCGGGGAGCTTGCCCGCCTTGCCCCACAGCGCGCGCTCGTAGTTCTGCACGCCGACGAAATCATCCGCCTGCGCGAGGCGCAGCCATGAGCCGTAGAACTTCTCGCGCATGGCATCGCGGGGGGAGCCGCGCTCGGCTTCCTGCTCGTCGACGATGGCGAGGCTGACGCCGACCGGAAGATCGCTGCGGACAGCCTTGATCGCGGCCTTACCGGCGGTGTGGGCGGCTTGCAGATGGGCCTGCACTCTTGCCGCGTCGGGCTGGTAGAGCGCGTTGCCGGCGAGGAACAGCGGCACGCCAAGCTTCTTTGCGGCAGCCTCCACCATGGCCTTGTCCTGATCCATCAGGAACGGCGGGAGGAGATACTGGAGCACGCCCGAAAGGTTGGGCTCATTGAGGGTGGTGGCGTGGTCGATCCCGCTGGCGAGATGGCGCGCGGCACGATCGCAGAAGCGGGCGAACAGCGCCGGCCCGTCCTCGTTCATCCAGCCACCGCGCGCGGCAAACCAGATCGGCGTGGTGAAGTGGTTGAACGTGACGATGGGCCTCAGGCCCAGCGCCCGGCAGCCATCGATGATCGCCTTGTAGTGATCGAGCATTGCCAGCGAAAACTGGCCCGGCTCGGGCTCAATGCGCGCCCATTCGAGGCTGAAGCGATAGGAATTGAGGCCGAGGTTCTTCACCAGATCGAGATCGGTGCGCCATAGCTCGAAGCTGTTGGCCGCATCGCCCGAGGGTTCGACGAAGGCGCTCGGTTTGATGTTTTCGAGCAGCCAGCAATCGGCATTGATGTTGTTGCCTTCCACCTGATGGCCGGCAGTGGCCGCGCCCCAGATGAAATCGGCGGGGAACGGGCCGGGCTTGGCCGCAGCCTTGGCGGCTTTTGCCAGCGTGCGCGGAGCCGCCGTCATCGCGAGGCCTGCCGCCGTGGCGGCCACGAACGTGCGCCGATCGATTGCCATGTCACCTTCTCCCATCTGTTTGCGTGACGTCTGGGCGAAATCACCAATCAAGTAAAATTGTCATGTTGCATAAAGTGGCATAAGCTGCGTGGATACATGGAGGATGTCGCAACATGCGCTTCAAGGGTCTCGATCTCAATCTCCTCGTCGCGTTCGATGCGCTGATGGCGACACGCAGCGTGAGCCGTTCGGCGGAGCGGCTGAACCTGAGCCAACCCGCCATGAGCGCGGCGCTCTCGCGGCTGCGCGAGTATTTCGGTGACGAATTGCTCCAGCTTCAGGGCAAGCGGATGCACCCGACACCGTTTGCCGATGAACTGATGCCGCAAGTGCGCGAAAGCCTGCTGGGGCTCGAAATCATGCTCTCGCGCTCGCCCCATTTCGATCCGCGCACGTCGCAGCGCAGCTTCAAGGTGGTGACTTCGGACTACGTCTTTGCCTCGCTGATCGTGCCGCTGGTGGCGGAACTGGCCGAGGAAGCGCCGGGCATTCGCATCGATTGCGGCCTGCCGCAGCCGGGCACGGTGCAGGAGCTGGAAGAAGGCAAGATCGATATCACCATCACGCCCGAGTACGTGATCGGCGGCAACCACCTCTCCTACGTGCTCTACCATGAGCCGCAGGTGGTGGTGGGCTGGAGTGGGAACCCGGCGATTGCCGATGGCACGATCAGCGAGGAAGCGTTTTTCGCGGCGGGCCATATCGCGGTGGTTCTTGGTGGCGGTCAGACGCTATCCTACGCCGACCGGACGCTCGAGCTGATGGGGCGCAGCCGCACGATCGAGGCGACGGTGGCGATCTTCACCGCCGTGCCGTGGCTGATCGAGGGAACCAACCGGCTCTCGGTGATGCACTCGCGCCTCGCCGCGCAGCTCAAGGGCCGCTTTGCGATGGTGAGCGCGCCGGTTCCGTTCGAGATTCCGGCGATGAAGCAGATGTTGAGCTATCATCCCGGGAGGAAGGACGATGCGGGTCTCAGCTGGCTGCGCGGCCGGATCGAGGCAATCGCACGCAAGGGCGAGCCGGCTCAGGCATAAAATCCATTTATGCCTGAGCATCCAAAGAAGCATTTTTACAGATTGATCGCGCGCCAGCAGAAGGGTGTCGGGAGAGAGACCGGCACATGCTGACCTTCGCGCACGCACTGACTATCGCCATGGAAACCCTCGCGGAAGGCCGCCGCCGCGGTTTTGCGCCGCTGGCCTGCGTGGTGCTGGACCGCGGCGGGCACATTCTGGCGCTGCTGCGCGACGAGAACGCTTCGATCTATCGTCCGGAAATCGCGATGGGCAAGGCTGCGGGCTGCCTCGGCATGGGCTTTGGCGGGCGCGAACTCGCCAAGCGTGCGGCTGCGATGCCGATGTTCTTCAATGGCCTTCAGGCGGCCTTCCCGAACGGCATGCTGCCGGTGCCGGGCGGCGTGCTGATCCGCGATGCCGACGGCGCGATCCTCGGCGCGGTTGGCGTGACTGGCGACACTTCGGACAATGACGAGATCTGCGCGCTGGCCGGGATCGCGGCGACGGGGCTCGTGGCGGATAACGGCGCATGACGGGGACGCTGTTTACCGATGTGCGCGTGTTCGATGGCAGCGGTGCGGCGCTTTTCCCGGGCGAAGTGCTGGTGCGCGGCGAGCGGATCGAAGCCGTGGCGAAGGGCGATGAACGCCTCCCGCGCGAGGGTGTCGATGTGGTCGAGGGGCGGGGGCGCACGCTCATGCCCGGCATGGTCGAGGCGCATGGCCACCTGACCTGGCCGACTTCGACCGAGCGCCTGATCAACACGATGAAGCCGCTGCCGATCGAGCAGCATGTGCTGGTGACGGCGCAGAATGCGCGGATCACGCTCGAGGCGGGCTTTACCAGCGTCTATTCGGCCGGATCGCTGGGTGAGCGGATCGAGCCGGCGCTGCGCGACATGATCGATGGCGGCTTCATGCCGGGGCCGCGCCTGCGCGCATCGGCGCTGGAGAAGGGCGCGGAAGGCGTGCTTGGCGTGCCGGCGGGGCATGATCCCACGCACCAGCGCGATATTCCGCATTTGCGCGAATACGTGGCGCAGAAGAAGGCGGACGGCTGCGACACGATCAAGTTCCTGATGTCGAGCGACGATGCCTTCCAGCCGGGCGGCTCGCAGACCCTGATGTATTCCGAGGAGGAAGCGCAGGCTATCGGCGAGGCGGCGCGCGAGGCGGGCATCTGGCTCGCCTGCCATGCGCAGGGTGCCGAGGCGGTGAAGCGCGCGCTGCGGGCCGGTTTCCGCGCGATCTATCATTGCACTTATGCTGACGAGGAAGCGCTCGACCTGTTCGAGGCGAAGAAGGACCAGACCTTCACCGCGCCCGCTGTCGGTCTCCTCTGGGCGCGGGCCTATGAGGCGCAGGATTTCGGCATCGGCCCCACGGAAGCTGCCGAGCTTGGCGCGCTGCGCGGGATCGAGCTGGGGCAGCAGGTGATCCCGCAAATGCGCAAGCGTGGCATCCGCGTGCTGCCGGGCGGCGATTATGGTTTCCCTTACAATCCGCACGGCCGCAATGCCCGCGACCTCGAGCATTTCGTGAACCTGTTCGGCTTCTCGCCGACCGAGGCGCTGGTCGCCGCGACAAAGCAGGGCGGCGAGCTGGTGGGCTGGGATGTCGGGCAGGTGCGGGCAGGGTATCTGGCCGATCTGCTGCTGGTCGAGGGCGATCCGACCGCCGATGTCCGCATCCTGCAGGACAAGCACAATCTTGCCGCCATCATGAAGGGCGGACACTTCTTCAAACCACTTTCGCGACATGAAAAGGGCTGAGCTATGAGCCGCGTTACCGAAATCCGCTATGTTGGCTATGCCGTTGCCGATCTGGCTGCCGAGCGGGCGTTTTATGCCGAGAACTGGAAGCTCAAGGAGGTCCACGAGGCGGACGGCATGGTCTATTTTGCCGCCGAGGGGCATGACGAACTCTATGTCGTGCGGCTGCGGCAGGATGCGGTGCAGCGCATCGACGTGATCGCGCTTGCGGCCGATACGCCCGCCGATGTCGACGCGCTCTTCGCCAAAGTGCGGGACTACGGCTGTCAGATCGTGTGGGAGCCCAAGGCGCTCGACCAGTTCGGCGGCGGCTACGGCTTCCGCTTCTTCTCGAAGGACGGCCTGCCTTACGAGATTTCCGCAGGGGTTGCGCGCGGCACGGCCCGCGCGCTGGCGCCGCGCGAGGCGATCCCGGAGCGGATCAGCCATATCGTCATGCACTCGCCGCGCCACCACGAGGAACTGGCGTTCTTCATCGACGTGCTGGGCTTCAAGCTGAGCGACTGGTTGGGCGACTTCATGTGCTTCCTGCGCTGCAATGAAGCGCATCACCTGATCGCCTTCCTCCCCGGTCCGCCCTGCCTCAACCACGTCGCCTACGACATGCCCAATGTCGACGAGATGATGCGCGGGATCGCACGGCTGAAGCGGCAGAAGATCGATATTCGCTGGGGCCCTGGTCGCCACACGGCGGGCAACAACACCTTCAGCTATTTCACCACCCCGGCAGGTTTCGCGATCGAGTACACCTCCGAGCTCGAGAAGGTCGATTTCGAGAACCACGTGGCACAAGTGATTGCGCCCGCGCCGGAAATCATGGACCAGTGGGGCATCGGTGTCGGCGGCCCGCAGACGATGCCGCACCCGGCGCCCGATGCGGCGCTGTTCCAGCCGGCAGGGGTCTGATCCGATGGCATTGTTCGAGCCCTTTCCCAATTACATCTGGAACCTCTCCGTCGCCATCGCGATGGAGAACGGCGGGCGGATCGGCGAGATCGTCGACATGATCAAGCCGCTGCTCGACAAGGCGCAGAGCGGCGCGGATGCGGGCACGGCCGATTTCATGGCCGAATGGGTCAAGATGGGCGACAAGCTGGTCGAGCTCGCAGGGGAAGACCTTGCGCTTGGCCGCGAGTTCTCGGCCGGAACCAAGCTCAAGCGCGCGACGATCTACTACCTGACGGGCGAGCGCATGCAGGCGCATGGATCGGCAGGGCGCGAGCAGACTTATGCCAAGGCGCTGGGCAGCTTCCAGCGCGGTACGAAGTTTGCGGGTGATCCGGTGGAGCGGGTGGAGATCCCCTACGAGGGGAAAACAATCTCCGCGTATTTCCACCGCGCGAATGTCGAGGGAACGGCGCCTTGCGTGGTCTATTGCAACGGGCTCGACAGCATGAAGGAAATGCTGTGGCTGGGCGGCTTTCCCGAAGCGCTGGCGCAGCGCGGCATCCACACCCTGTGTGTCGACCAGCCGGGCACGGGCGAGGCGCTGCGGTTGCAGGGCCTCAACGCGACGCCCTACTCCGAACAGTGGGCCTCGAAGTGGGTGGACTGGCTGGAGACGCGGCCCGAAGTCGATCCGAAGCGGATCGGCATGACCGGCATTTCGCTCGGCGGCCACTTTGCCCCGCGCGCCGTGGCCTATGAGCCGCGCTTCGCCAGCGGTGCCGCCTGGGGCGCGAACCACAACTGGCGCGAGGTGCAGGACAAGCGCATGGCGCGCGAAGGCGAGAACCCGGTGCCGCACTACTGGGGTCACGTCTACTGGGTGTTCGGCGCGAAGGACCACGAGGACTTCCTCGCCAAGAGCAACGACATGAACCTCAATGGCCACCTAGACCGGATCAAGGTGCCATTTCTGGTGACTCACGGCGCAACCGACCGGCAGATCAGCGTGGACTATGCCCACCAGAGCTATGCGCAGCTGATCAATTCACCCCGGCGCGAGCTCAAGATCTTCACTGCGCGCGAAGGCGGGGTGGAACACGTGGGGGCGGACAACATGAGTTTTGGCAATGATTACATTGCCGACTGGTTCGCTGACACCCTCGGAGGGCGCACGAAGGCCTGAAATCCGGCCTTCCCGAACGTGCAGGCTACTATTTCCGGCGTGTTTCTGGCACTAGGATGCATGCGCCAGCTCTCGTGCGCGGGGGGAAATGCGCGTGCCGGATCAGAAAACGCAGATCGTTGTCGTGGGCGGCGGTGCCGGCGGGCTTGAGCTCGTGCGCAAGCTGGGCGCCAGGTATGGGCGCAAGAAGCACGACATCATCCTGATCGACAGGAACCTTACGCATATCTGGAAGCCGCTGCTGCATGAAGTGGCGGCAGGTTCGCTCGACGCCAATCTCGATGAGGTAGGCTATGGCGGCCATGCGGTGCGCTGGGGTTACCGCTTCTTTCAGGGCAGCATCGAGAGCATCGACCGGCATGCGCGGACGATCACGACCGCGCCGCTGCTCGACGAACGCGGTGAGGAAGTGATCGGGCGGCATACCGTGCGCTACGATTATCTCGTGCTGGCGATCGGCGGGATTTCAAACGACTTCGGCGTACCGGGCGTGCGCGAACATGCGATGTTCCTCGAAGACCGGCCGCAGGCGGACAAGTTCCGCCAGAAGCTCCTGAACGCCTGCCTGCGCGCCAATCACCTGCACCACACCGGCAATCCCGATGCCAAGGTCCGCGTGAGCATTGTCGGCGGCGGCGCGACCGGCGTGGAACTGGCGGCAGAACTCTACAACGCGGCGGGTTCGCTGCGGCATTACGGGCTTGAGGTGTTTGACGAGAACAAGCTCGAAGTTTCGCTGCTGGAGGCGGGGCCGCGCATTCTCCCCGCGCTCGATGAAGCGCTGGCGACCACCGCGCGCGAGGAGTTGCAGCGGCTCGGTGTGCGGGTGCTGGAGCGAACGCAGGTCGTCAAGCTGGAGGACCGCGCGGTCCATACCGGCGATGGAAAGGTGATCGATGCGGATCTCATCGTCTGGGCCGCCGGTGTGAAGGGGGCCGAGGAAATCAAGACGATGAGCGATCTGGCGCTCACGCGCGGCAACCAGATCGTGGTCCGCCCAACGCTCCAGACCGAGACTGACGACCGCATCTATGCGCTGGGTGATTGCGCCTCGTGTCTGCTGCCCGGCAAGGAACGCCCGGTGCCGCCCCGCGCCCAATCGGCGCACCAGATGGCAAGCCTTGTGTTCGCCAATCTCGTTCGTGCGCAGGCGGGGCAGCCGCTCAAGGCGTTCACGTACAACGATCACGGCTCACTCGTATCGCTCAGCCGTTTTTCGACCGTCGGCAGCCTGATGGGCAACCTCGTGGGCGGGCGCATGCGGGTCGAGGGGCGCATTGCGCGCATGGTCTACATGTCGCTCTACCGCATGCACCTCATCGCCATCCATGGCTGGTGGCGGGGGATCACGCTGATCGTCATCGGGCACGTGAACCAGATCGTGCGGCCAAGGCTCAAGCTGCACTGATCGCTGACAAGATCCTCGTCATGGCGAGGAGGCAGCGATCAGTGTTCCAGTTGCAGCGTAACCGGGCCGATCAGACCTGAGGGCCGCAAGGGTGCGTCGGCGCGGTAGGTTTTCATCGTGGTGAAGGTGATGGGCTTCGCACCGGGCTGGGCGTCGCCGATGAGGCGGTTGACCCACAGGTTGGTCACGCGGATTTCCAGCGCGTTGGTGCCATTTCTGACCAGCGCTGTGATGTCCGCTTCGTAAGGCGGCTGCCACAGTACACCCGCCGATTTGCCGTTCACCGTCACCTCCGCAAGATCGCGGACATCCCCCAGATCGAGGATCACGCGCTGGCTGGCCTTGATGGCGGGCACCTTGAGTGTCCGCTGGTAGGTGGCGGTGCCCGAGAAGTAGCGCACGCCGGGATCGGTGTTTTTCGTCCAGTCCTCAAGCGCAGGGAGCGTCACGCTGGCAGGAGCGCCGCGGCCCGGTTGGAAGGTTAGCGCCCAGGGCCCTGACAGTGCCGCGACGGGCGTGCGGACCACGGCGGGGATGGCAAGGTTGGGCGGGCCGGCCTTGCGAAACACCACGAAGCCCGATTGCCACGGCTTCAAGGTCATCGCGATCTCGGTGCGGCCTTCCTTGGTGGTGTAACCGAGCGGCTTTGCCGTGCCGGTTGCGGCGTCCCACCATTCGGGTGCCTTGCCAGTGGACGCGAAGCTCAGCGTGGTCGGTTCTACGCGGTTCTTCCGGTTGGTGACGAAGTAGATCTCGGCATCCGCCGTCTTGCGGTGGACGAAGCGCAGAGAGGTATCGGCTGCAGCCCTGGTGTAGGTCAGGTCTGCTGCAATACCGAGCTTGGCCAGCGCACTGTCGGGGTCGTGGCTGGCAAGAACGCGGCCCTTGCCGTCATCACCGCTCCAGAGCGCATCGGCGATACGGGTGAATTCCAGAGGATCGTCTTGCAGCGCGGGTGAGCCCGAGGGCTTCTCACCAATCAGGGTAGCGCCGCCGCGCACCAGCGCATCGATGCGCTTGAGGACCGCAAGGCTCATGCGCGCCGAACTGCCGCCGAGGTAGAGCGCCTTGTACCGCGCACCGCTCTTGGCAACGAGGTCGGCGCCGTCGTTGGAGAGCTGGTTCAGCAGGACGTCCGGATTGACGAAATCGAACGCGTTGGCGGTGGGCAGATCACCCGGTACGGCCTTGGCGAAGAGGCCGGTGAGGGGCGCTTCCTCCCCGTAGAAATAGGCGACATCCGCCACATTGCGGCCTTGCTGGAGCATGTAGCTGCTGCGGGCCATGTAATCGACCCATGGCCGCGCCTGCTCGCCCCAGGTTTCGAGCCGGTTGAAATACTGGCCGAAGATGAACAGCGAAAAGCCGGGGGCCTTGTCGGTCAATGGCTGATGGACCGAGGTGTGGATGACCGGGCGGTTGACGCCGAGTGCGAATTCCATGTCGATCATCGGCTTGAGATCGCGCGGCGCAAAGGCCCATGGCTGGAGCGCGGCGGTCAGCGATTCCGCCGCGACGAGGTTCTGCCCATAGATATGCGCCACGGAGGCTGCGCCGCGCATGTCGGCTTCGTAGCTTGGCTGCGGCGCGCCGCGCTCGGTATCGTAGGACCACATCGCGGCCATCGGCACATCGGCGTTGCGGCGCATCGCCATGTCGTCACCCAGCGAGGGGCGCTTGTCCTCGAGGGCTTCGGAATAGTGGATCAGGCCGCGCTTGTGGGCTTCCTCGGCGATGGTCTTGTAGTGCGCATCGGCCATGAGATCGGCGAGCGTCTGGCGGTAATCGTGGAGGAACGCGTCGGTGCGCGCCGGGCTGCCGAGGATCACGCCCGTCAGCGCGGGGAGCCAGGGCACCGGATCATAGCCGCGCCGGGCCTTGAATTCGGCCACGAGCGTGGGTGTCCAGTTGCTCGCGCCGACTTCGATGCTGTCGTTGAGCAGGGCGCGGACGCCGTGCTGGCCGATCATGTCTGCACCGGCGGCATCGATGTAGGTGTCGAGGTAGGTGTTGATGTACCGGCGGACGGCGGCGGCATCGAACTTGTCGACTTCAAGACCGGTCGCTTCGGCGGGGGCAGGGTGGTTCTCGGTGCCCGTCAGCGTGTAGCCGAGGCGCAGGATGCGCCATTGGCCGGGCGGAGGCGTCCAGTCGAGCGTGCCGTCCGGCTTCATGCGGCTCGTGAGATCGATGACCGCGTTTTCCGGCAGTGCCGGGGCCTCCGGCGTGGGGATCGCATTGTAATCGAGCGTGGTGGCGAAGCCCGCCTTCTCCTCGAACCGGTGGGTTTGCGCGGCGGCCGAGAAGGTAAGTTCGGCGATGGTGATGTGGGGGCCATTGCCGCTCATGAAACCGGGAAAGGCCGGGAATTCCACCCCGGGTGCGGGCTTGCCCGGCAGGCTGAAGCCGGTGGGATCGGGCAGGAACCGCACGCGCAAGGCGCGGACGGTGACGGGCGCGAACGTGATCGTGTATTGCGCCGAAGTGCCAGTCGGAAGGCGGGTAAGCTCGGTGAAGGATGTGCCGTCGGTGCTGGTTTCGAGCACGGGGGCGTATTTGGCGGCACTGAACAGGGAAACTGGCGGCATCGCCAGCGTGGCGGAGCGGACCTGCGTCGGCGCGGCGAAATCGGCGCGGATCCAGGCGGGGGTAGTGGCGGTGCCGATGGGAAGGGCAAGGGTGGTCGCCTGCTTCCCGTCCGTCAGCACGGCGCTGTCGATTGCGCCTGAAGAGGCCGTGTAGACCGGGCGGAGCGGAGCCTGAGCTTCCGGCACCGCGAAGACATAGGTATCGCGGTAAAGCTGCGGCAGATCGGTCTTGGGATGGTCCGAGCCGATCTCCGGCTGCATGCCGAGATCCTGGAAAGGGCCGGTGGTGGTGGGCGGCGCTGCAAGCTTGCCGGTGAAGCGCTTGCCGCCGGTCACGCGGGTTTCCGACCAGACGACCTTCTTCATGCCGTCTTCCGGCTTGACCCAAGGACCCCCGGTTTCGCTCCAACCGGGGGAAGCGGCGATGGCGAGTTCAAGGCCCAGGCGGTCGGCAGTCTGGGCGGCGGTGCGAAAGGCGTGCCTCCATTCCGGCGTCATGTAGACAAGTCGCTTCTCGACGACTTGCGGGGTGTTGAGTTGCGCGTCGAAGGTTTGCGCGCCGCCGATGCCGATGCGCTTCATCCATTCGAGATCGAGGCGGATGCCTTCCTCGGTGACGTTGCCATTCATCCAGTGCCACCAGACGCGCGGGCGAGCGGAGGCGGGGGGATCGCGGAAACTGTCCGCCAGCGGATCGGACGCCTGCTGCGCGTGGAGCGGCGCAAGTGCGCTGCCCGCGAGGAGGAGCGCTCCGAGGAGGCGGATGGGGGCCTTGTGCAACGCTCGTCTCCCGGACGGACTTGATGATTGTTTATGATTGCTTTGATCAAAAACGCGCATCCAGTGCAAGCGAAATTCCACTGCGCGCAGCGTGCGGGGGCGCTCTAGGAAGCGTGTGCCCCGTAAGGAGGAAGTGAGGGAGTTGTTGGTGCGCAGTCTTGGTGTTAGCCTCGTGCAGGCTAAAAAAACGTGGGGGTCGGCAATATCATGGCTGGTATTAAATCGGTGATCTTCAAGTATTACCAGCCGGCAACACTGCTGGCGATCTTCGCATTCTGGTCGTTCCTTCCGCCAGAGCTGGCGACGAATGGCTGGACGATCGTGATCGCTGCGATCTGCACCAAGTTCATGATCCTCGGGCTGGAACAGGTGAACGAACGCCACGCAGGCTGGCGGCTGACGCGGGAGGAGTTTTTCTCCGACCTGTTCTACTTCGCCATGTTCTACACCGTCGTGCGCTGGGCCGGAAAGCACTGGGCCGATCCGCCGCTGCTGAGCCTGAAGGACACGCTCGGCATCCACACACCGTGGCTGGAGCACGCGCCGCTGATCGTGCAGGTCGCGCTGATCATGTTGCTGATCGAGTGGGGGCACTATTGGCTGCACCGCGCGATGCACAACTGGTTTCCGCTGTGGGTCGTGCATGCGCCGCACCACTTCGTGACGCAGCTGAACGCGCTGAAGGGTGCGGTCGGCAATCCATTCGAGTTGTTCCTGATCGGGCTGAGCCTGACGGTTTTCCTCGATTTCTCGCTACCCGCGCTGTTCTGCGCCGGGCACATGCTGGGGACGATCGCGGCGTTCAGCCACGCCAATGTGCGCTTCGATCCGCCGCGCTGGTATTCGGCGGTGTTCACCACCGTCGAGGCGCACAGCTTGCACCATTCGGTGGAATACGAGGACACACGCTGCAACTATGCCTGCGCGCTGATCCTGTTTGACCGGCTCCACGGCACGTTCAAGGCGGGTGAGGCGGTGGAAGTGGGTCAGGAGGGTCGGCGGCACATGGGGATCGGCGAGACGCTGATCTATCCGCTGACGCCGATCATCGATTGGGTGAAGGTGCGCACGGCGCGGGCCTGAGGGTGTTTGCCGGTGGCTGTGGCTGGCCGCTCTGGATCCCCGCCTTCGCGGGGATGACGAACAACTCGTGACAATCGCCCCGCGCAGGCGGGGATCCAGAGGTCGCTACGCGCCGCTTATGGCTTGGCCACTTCGCTGCCAGACGGCCACCACGTCAGCGTGTGGATGTCATGCGCAGATGTCCACACACCCTTGGGGGTCCAGCGCAGGGCGCCGCTGCCAGACGGCTTGCCCACGCGGGTCAGGATCGCGTTCGTGGCGGCGTCGATCACCACGAATTCCTGATCATCGGTGGTGCGCAGCCAGACCTTGCCGCCGCCGGTGTCGATGTCGCCCCACTTGAGGTTGTCTCCCACCTTGATGCGGGCGATGACGGTCATTGTGGCCGGATCAATGCGCGCGACGGTGCCGTCACCCTGTTCCTGCACCCAGACCGCGCCTTCGCCCGCGACGAGAAAGCCCGGCGTCTTGCCGAGCGCGACCGTGCCGGTGACGGTGTTGGTGGCGGGATCGATGCGGCTGAGGAGTTGCTCCTTGCCGCTGACCGCCCAGAGCGCGCCGAGACCGTATGTGAGATACCATGATCCGGGGGCGACCGGAATCGAGGCGACGATCTTGTTGGTCGCGGGATCGATGCGGGCGATCTTGCCGCTCGCTTCGCTGCCGATCCACACCGAGCCGGCGCCGGTGACGGTGTTGAGCTCGCCCTCAAGGTTGTTGGCAATGCCGGAGGAAATTGCGGCGAGCAGCTTTCCGGTCCTGATGTCGATGCGCTTGACCGCGGCCTCGGGGCAATCGGCGACCCAGAGCGAGCCGAACTCTACACTCATGCCGCCGCAGGGGCGGCCCATGGGCGTTTCCGCCTTCTTGCCCTTGATGGACCACTGCTCGACGCGGCCCTTGTTGGTGGCCCAGACGGTATCGCCATCGATGGCGAGGAAGTCCGCGAAGCCGGGGACGACCTGGACCTTTGGCTTGGGTGCCTCGGCATGGGTGGCGAAGGGGGCCAGTGCAGCGGCGGCGATAAGCAGGGCCTTGAGCGAGGGCATGCGGGTGCTCCTTCAGTTCTTCTGCGCGATATAGGCGCGCCAGCCGCCGAGGTGGGTGATGTCTTCGGCGCCGATGAGCGCGCGGGGCTCGGCGACGAAGCCTTTCACGCTGGTGCCGTCAGCCAGCGTGACCGTGCCGATGGCGAGCGGTGCGGGGACTTCGACGGTGAAACTGCCGAATTCGGCGACGCCCAGTTCATAGACTTCGACCGCGATGGCGGCGCCTTGAGTGCTGTGAACGAGAGCGGGCTTGGGCGGCACGCTGTCGGCCATGGCGTAGAGCCGGTAGGTCGGCGCGGTGTGCGTGGCCCCGAGGAACTTCGCCTCGCGCGAGGTGAGCTGCCAATGCAGCGGCATATCCTTGAGGTGGGCGCCGACGACGGCTAGTTTCACGGTCTGCATATGTCCCTCAAGATCGAGTGGGGGCGGCGGGGCGAGATCGGCCTTGGCAAGGTAGGCATCGGCCAGTTCGAGCAGCGCGCGGTCGGTATCGGCGGGGGCGATCAGCGTGATGCCGAAACCAGTTGCGTTGTGGCGAGCGCCTGCGGGCACGGCCAGCGCGGCCATGTCGAGCAGGTTCACGAAGTTCGTGTAGGCGCCGAGATTGCTGTTGAGCGCGATGGGCGCGGCGGCCAGTTCGGCGACGCGGTAGGTCGTGCCGGTGGTGGGGAAGGCCAGCGCGTCGATAGCGCCCCACATGAGGTCGGCATGGCGCTTCAGTTCGGCAAGCCGGTAGATGCCCTGGAATGTCTCGACCGCGGACTTGTCCCATCCGGCCTCGACCACGGTGCGCACGGTTCTGTCCACGGCATCGGGATTGGTCCGCAGGATGTCAGCCATGGCCGCCGTGCGCTCTGCAACCCACGGGCCGCCGTAGAGTAGCTGGGCGGCTTCCTGCAGCGGGGCGATGTCGATCTCGACGAGTTCGGCAATGCTGGCGAGGTGATCGAGCGCACGGTCGTAGAGATATTCGGATTCCGCGTCGCCAAACCATTGGCGCTGGTGGCGCTGGGGAACGCCGATGCGGGTGGGCGTCAGGGTGCGGTCGGCCAGCGGTTTCGACCAGGGATCGGCGGGGTCGAAGCGGGCAAGGACGATGTCGACGAGGCCCGCATCGGCAGTGGTATGCGCAAAGACGGTGACGCAGTCGATCGAGCGGCAAGCCGGAACAACGCCCGCGTTGCTCCAGCGGCCCTTGGTGGGCTTGAAGCCGATGAGGTGGTTGAACGCGGCGGGAACGCGGCCGGAGCCAGCCGTATCGGTGCCAAGCGCAATCGGCACGAGGCCCGCCGCGACGGCCACGGCCGAGCCCGAGCTTGATCCGCCGCTGACATAGGCGCGGTTGAACGCGTTGCGCGGGATGCCATAGGGGCTGCGTACGCCGACAAGGCCGGTGGCGAACTGGTCAAGGTTCGTCTTGCCCATGCAGATTGCCCCCGCTGCGGCGAGACGCGCCGTGACGGTGGCGCTGGCTTCAGGGCTGTAGGCGAAAGCGGGGCAGGCGGCGGTTGTCTCGAAGCCGGCGACGTCGATATTGTCCTTCGCCGCATAGGGGACGCCGGCGAGAGGCAGCTTTTCGCCTGCCGCGATCCTTGCATCGACGGCGCGCGCGGCGGCCAGCACCTGCTCGGCGCTCGCGCGGCTGATCCAGATCTGGGGCTGGACGGCGTCGTAGGCGGCGATCCGCGCGAGGGCGGCTTCCGCCTGTGCCACGGCAGTCGTGGCGCCTGATTGGACCGCTGCGGCGATTTCGGAAGCGTTCATGCTGTCCTCCGCAGCGCAAGCATCGGCGAGCCGGGCTGAAGCGATTGCTTCTCCTTGATGTAGAGCGCTTCGATCGTGCCTGTGCCGGGGCTTTCGACCGGGCACTCCATCTTCATCGCCTCGATCACCGCGATGGTATCGCCCGCCTTCACGGCATCACCGGCGGAAACGAGCAGCTTCCACACGCTCCCGCCAAACGGCGCCTCGACGAGATCGGTGCCATCGGGCACCACGGTGAGCGCGGCGGCGGGCGTCTCGGCTTCCGTGAGCGCGCCAACGCGATCAAACTCGCCGCGGCGTTCCCAATCGGCGCGCTCGGCATCGAAGGCGGCCTTGCGGTTGGCTTCAAAGGCGGTGATGGCCTCCGCATTGTCGGCGAGGTAGGCGCGGTAATCGGCGAGGCGGAACTCGCTTGGTTCGATGCGCAGCGAGCGGCGGCCAGCCGGGAAATCGCGCCGCCATTCGGCAAGTTCTTCGGCGCTGACGGGGTAGAAGCGGATCTGGTCGAAGAAGCGCAGCAGCCAGGGTTTGCCCTCGATGAAGGCGTCGGTCTGCTTGTAGGTGTTCCACACTTGCACGGTGCGCCCGAACAGCTGGTAGCCGCCGGGGCCTTCCATCCCGTAGATGCACATGTAGGCGCCGCCGATGCCGACGACATTCGGCGGGGTCCAGGTGCGCGCCGGGTTGTACTTCGTGGTGACGAGGCGGTGGCGCGGATCGACCGGCGTCGCGACGGGCGCACCGAGGTAGACATCGCCGAGACCCATGACGAGGTAGTTGGCCTCGAAAATGAGGTTCTCGACGGCGGCAACATCGGGCAGGCCATTGATGCGGCGGATGAACTCGATGTTGTCCGGGCACCACGGCGCATCGTCGCGGACGGCGCCCATGTACTTCTGGATCGTCTCCAGCGTGGCGGGATCGCGCCATGACAGCGGCAGATGGACGACGCGCGAGGGGATGGTGAAATCGGCCAGATCGCCGAGGCGCTCTTCGGCGGCGATCAGCGCGGCGAGTGCGGTTGCCTGATCGAGCCGTGTGCCGTCGAAGTGCAATTGCAGCGAGCGGATGCCGGGGACGATGTCGATGACGCCGGGCAGGGCCTGCTGTTCCAGCTCGGCCATCAGCGCGTGGACGCGGATGCGCAGTTCGATGTCGAGCACGATCGGGCCGTATTCGACGAGGATGTTGCGGTCCCCCTGCTGGCGGTAGATCGTGCGGGGGCGGCCCCCTGCTCCATCAACAGGAACTGCCTCGGGTATTTCGGCAAGGATCGGCGAGAGATGCGCGATCGGGCGGTCAGGAACCGGGCCGGGCAGCGTGCCCTGTGCCAGCAGGCGCTGCTGGTCGGCGTCTGCGGCGGCGGCATCGGCGATGGTCACGGGGGCGAAGCGCAGGCGGTCGCCGGGAACAAGCTGGCCCAGCTTCCAGCGATCCGCCGCGATCACCACGAACGGGCAGACGAACCCGCCGAGCGACGGCCCATCCGGGCCGAGAATGATCGGCATGTCGCCGGTGAAATCGACCGCGCCGATGGCGTAGGGGTTGTCGTGGATGTTCGAGGGGTGGAGACCCGCTTCGCCGCCGTCCTTCCTTGCCCAATGCGGCTTGGGGCCGATGAGGCGCACGCCGGTGCGGTTGGAGTTGTAGTGGACTTGCCATTCGGCGCCGACCACCATCGCGATATCGTCTGACGTAAAGAAATCGGGCGCGCCGTGGGGCCCGTAGAGGACGCGCAAGGTCCATTCGGCGCCAAGCGGCGGGAGTGCGGTGGCGGAGAGCGGAGCCTCGGCGGGCTCGTCTCCGAGGTGGAGGACATCGCCCGCAACCAGGCGGCGCGCGGCGTGTCCGCCGAATTGGCCGAGTTCGAACGTGCTGCGGCTGCCGAGATAGGGCGCGATATCGAGCCCGCCCGCGAAAAGCAGATAGCCCCGCATGCCGCCGCCACGCGCGCGGCCGAGAGCGAGGGTCTGGCCGGCAGCGACGGCGATGACCTGCCCCCGTGCGACCGGCATACCATCGAGCGTGGCGCCGAAGTCTGCGCCGGTGAGCGCAATCCTTGCCGGAGCGGTGAAGGCGAGGGTGGGGCCGGAGTGGGTGAGTTCGAGGCCCGCCGTGCCTTCGGCATTGCCGAGCAGCCGGTTGCCGAGGCGGAACGACTGATCGTCCATCGGCCCCGAGGGCGGCACGCCGACCGCCCAGAGGCGCTGGCGGCCCGGCCAGTCCTGCACTGTGGTGGCCGTGCCGCCGCTGACCACGCGGACGCTGCGCGGGGTGTAGGGGATGCTATCGAGAACGCGGGTCGACACCTCGCCGCTGGTGAAGGCGGGCATGCGCACGACGTCGCGCAGCCAGCGCAAGTTGGTCTCGATGCCGTCGACGCGCGTTTCTCCGAGCGCCGCCTGCATCGCGGTGACGGCTTCCTTCCGCGTAGGCGCGTGGACGATCAGCTTGGCGAGCATGGGATCGTACCACGCGCTGACTTCGCTGCCGGCCATGACCCAGGTTTCGGTGCGGATGTCCGCCGGGAAGTCTACCGCAGTGAGTGTGCCGGAGGTGGGTCGGTAATCGAGCGCAGGGTCTTCGGCATAGAGGCGGACCTGCACCGAATGGCCCTTGGGCGTGCCTGGCGCACCATCGAGGAAGCTGAAATCGCCCGCGCCGCCGCGCACCATCCATTCGACGAGATCGAGGCCCATGACCATTTCGGTCACGCCATGCTCGACTTGCAGGCGGGTGTTCATTTCGAGGAAATAGAACTGCTGCCGCTCGGCATCGTAGAGGAACTCGACCGTGCCGGCAGAGCGATAGCGTGCAGCCTCGCCAAGGCGGATCGCGGCGGCGTAGAGATCCTGCCGCACGTGCTCGGGAAGCAGCGGTGCCGGGGCTTCCTCGACGACCTTCTGATTGCGGCGCTGAAGCGAGCAATCGCGTTCGCCCAGCGCAACAACGCGGCCTTCGCCGTCGCCGAAGATCTGCACTTCGACATGGCGCGCGCGGCGCACGTAGCGTTCGAGGAAGACGCCGGCATCGCCGAAATTGCTCTGGCCGAGGCGGGCGACGGTTGCGAAGCCTTCCTGCACATCGGCCTGCGTTTCGCACACTCGCATGCCGATGCCGCCGCCGCCCGCAGTCGCCTTGAGCATGACCGGGAAGCCGATCTCGTTGGCGGCGGCGAGCGCTTCCTTTTCGCTGGTCAGCAGCTCCGAGCCGGGGGCGAGCGGCACGCCGTGCGCCTTGGCGAGCGCGCGGGCGCTGTGCTTGAGCCCGAACTGGCGGATGTTGTCCGGCGTCGGCCCGATGAAGACGATCCCGGACGCGGCGCAGGCTTCGGCAAAATCGGTGTTTTCGGCGAGGAATCCGTAGCCGGGGTGGATCGCGCCTGCGCCAGTGGCCTTCGCGGCGGCGAGGATGGCTTCGGTATTGAGGTAGCTTTCGGACGGGCGCGCGCCGCCGATGCAGACCGCCACATCGGCTTCCGAGACATGAAGCGAACCCGCGTCGGCTTCCGAATAGACCGCGACCGAGCGCAGCCCCATCCGGCGCAGGGTGCGGATGATCCGGGTGGCGATGGCGCCCCGGTTCGCAATGAGGACGGTGTCGAAACTCATGCCGCGACGATCATGCGCACGGGCGTCGGGTTGAAGCCGTTGCAGGGATTGTTGATCTGGGGGCAGTTGGAGACGACGACGATCACGTCCATCTCGGCCTTGAGATCGACCGTGAGACCGGGGGCGGAGATGCCGTCGACGATGCCGAGCGCGCCGTCCGCTTCGACGGGTACGTTCATGAAGAAGTTGATGTTGGCGACAATGTCGCGCTTGCCGCGGCCTTCAGTGAGGTTGGCCTCGAGGAAGTTCTCGACGCAGGCGTGCTGTGCCTTGGTGTGGTGACCATAGCGCAGCGTGTTGCTCTCGCACGAGCAGGCGCCGCCTATGGTATCGTGATATTCGACCGTGGTGCCGGCGATGGTCATCATCGGCCTGCCTTCGTTCGAGCGAAGGACCGTGCCGGTACGCAGGAACAGGTTGCCTTGCGCGGCGACGGTATCCTGCGCCGAATAGCGCTCGGTATCGTCGGCCTCGCTGTAGAGCAGGAAGTCGACCGCCTGGTTCCCTTCGAGATCGACGATGCGCAGGGTCTGGCCCTTCTTGATGTGATGGATCCAGGGCGCGCGGGCGGGGACGACCTCGTCGTGGACGATGGTATCGGGCAGGCCGTCATGGTGCGGATCGCGGTTCTGCATGGGTTCGGCTCCGGTCAGCGACGCCAATTAGCGACGGTAGTAGTCTTCGACGTTGAGGAAGGCGCGCAGGCCCTCCGGTGTCGCGGTGCGGATGGGATCGTCCTCGGCGGCAACCGGCCCGCGCCAGGCGGTCAGGCGCAGCGGCGTGACGGAGTAGTCAGGCCGGGGATCGAGCACGTGGGGGACGTTGGCGATCACCACGATCACATCCATCTCGGCCCGCAAGACGACCTCGCGGCCCGGCGCGAAGGGACCGATCTCGGGCAGGATGGTGCCGTCATCGGCAATGCGGGCGCCCTTGAACAAGGTGACGGCGGCGTGGATGTCGCGGCGCTGGAGGCCGTGCTTGGCCGCGCCGAGGAGAAACCTGTCGCGCCCGTTGGGGAACTGGCCGCTGTTGCGCCCATCGCCGTACTTCGCGGCATTGGTGTGGGCGTTGGAGGTGCCGGAGAAGGTGTCGTGCGTGCCGCCGGTGCTGTCTGCCGCGATGCTCATCAGCACGCGGCCCATGTCGGAGAGCAAAAGCTTGCCCGCGCCGAGGTAGGCGTTCCACTGGATCTTCACGGTGTCGGCAAAGCTGTAGCGCTCGGTCGGCATTTCGGCGTTGAAGATCTGGAGTGAAGCGCAGGCATCGCCCTTGACGTCGACGAGGCGCAGGCGGCTCCCGCGCGGCAGGCGGCGCGTTGCGTAGCCGCCGGGGGCGACGGTTTCTTCCCAGAGAAGATCGGAGGCGGAGACGCCGGCGGGCAGGTCGGTGGCAACCGGCGGAAGGACGGGCATGGCCTCGACGACGGTGCCGGCCATCGAGCGGGCATGGTCGCGGGCGGCGTTCGGGTTCGCCAAAGTCGCGGTTGGCGCAGTGGTCATGCGGCGGCTCCCTGCGGCGCGTCGGTTTCCGGCTCGTAGAGCTGGGGAAGGAGCGCGGTGGTGGTGACGAGTTCGAGCTGCTGGACCCCGCGCACACGGCGCAGCGCGTCCGACAGGTCCTTGAGCCGGGCAGCGGGGCCCTGGACGAGGAGCACCTCGAGTGACTGGTCGTCTTCGAGGAAGACGTGCTGCGAGGAAATCACTTCCTTGAGGTAGTGCGCCTGCGTCTGCGCAAGCTGGTGGCGGACGCGGCCGCGCTCGCCGCGATAGACGAGTGTGATCGTGCCGGCGAGCATCTCGTCAGGCCGGGTGAACGCCTCATGCGCGGCGAGCGCGTGGCGGATCAGTTCGGCCATGAGCTGCGAGCGCGAGGGCAGCTGGCGCTCGGTCACCATCATGTCGAGCTTGCGGAACAGTTCGGCGGGGAGGCTCATGCTGAGCCGGGCAAGGCCGGGGGTTTCTATCGTCATTGCCATTCCTCTCAATTCGTGGCCGCGACGGGGTCAGGGTGTTGGGTTTCAGGCTCGGCCGCCGGGACAGGCGGGCCGCGCAAGGGCAGGTCGTAGACCGCCGTCGCGCCGTAGCGGTGCGGCGCGTGCGGATCGTGCCGGCGCTTGTCGAGTGCAAGGACGCGGGTGCCGAGCGTGAAGGCTTCCTTGATGTCGTGCGTGACCATCACGACGGTGAGCGCATAGTCGCGCCACAGCCGCGTGATCAGGCCGTGCATGTCGGCCCGGATACCCGGATCGAGCGCGCCGAACGGCTCATCGAGGAGGAGGATGCGCGGGCGTTTGATCAGGGCCTGCGCAATGGCGAGGCGCTGCTGCATGCCGCCCGACATCTGCGCGGGGTAGAGGTTCAGGCTGTCACCCAGGCCGACGGCTTCGAGCATGGCCGTCGCCTCGGCCTCAGCCTTTCGGCGGGCGGTGCCGAAGAGCCGCGCTGCAAACGGCGCGGCGGGGCATTCGAGGCCGAACGTGACGTTGCCGAGCACCGTCATATGCGGGAAGACCGAGTAGCGCTGGAATACCACGCCGCGATCCGGGCCGCATTCCGGCTTCAGCGGCTGCCCATCGAGCAGGATCGTGCCGCGCGTGGGGGCTTCCTGCCCGAGGATCAGGCGCAGCAGGCTCGACTTGCCGGCACCCGAGGGGCCGATGATCGAGAGGAATGCACCCTCGGAGACCTCGAGGTTGACCTTCTCGAGCACGACCTTGTCGCCATACTCGACCCAGACGTTCTTGAGTGAAAGGAGCGTGCTCATCGGCCGTCTCCATGCGCCCACGGGAAGGCGCGGCGGCTGATGGCGTTGAGCGCCACGTCCATCAGGATGGCGAGCAGCGCGATCCATGCGACGTAAGGGATGATCACGTCCATCGAGAGATAACGGCGGACGAGGAAGATGCGGTAGCCGAGGCCGATATCGGAGGCGACGGCTTCGGCGGAAATGAGGAAGACCCAGGCCGGGCCGAGCGCGAGGCGGATCGCCTGTAACAGGCGCGGCATTGCTTGCGGCAGCGCGACGCGGGCGATGATCTGCCATGAATTGGCGCCGAGGGTCTCGGCCTTGATGATCTGTTCGCGCGGCAGGCTGCCGACATGGGCGGCGATATCGCGGATCATCACCGGCGCGACGCCGATGGCAATGAGCACGACCTTGGAGGTCTCACCTAGCCCGAGCGCGATGAACAGGACCGGCAGCAGCGCGATCGGCGGGATCACCGCGATGCCCGTCACCAGCGGGCTCAGCGTGGCCCTGATGGGCGGGAGCGCACCGATCAGCAGGCCAAGCACGAGCGCGAACAGCGTTGCGATGCCAAGCCCGAGGCCGAGCCGCTGGAGGCTTGCAAACGTATCGGCCCAGAACACGAGATGGCCGGACAGCGGATCTGGCGTGGTGAGGAGACCGGCAATCGCGGTGAACATGCCGCCGGGCAGGGGGAGGATCTTGTCGGAGGGATTGGCCGCATGGCGCGCCGCGGCCATGATCAGGTAGATCACCACCAGCAGCAGGATCGGCGCACCGCCCGCGATCAGGCGGTCCCGCTTGGAAAGGTGCCAGTTGATCCAGCGCATGCCGTCAGATCTTCCCGTCAGCCGCGAGCTTCATGAAGCTGTCATCGAAGCGCAGGGTGATGTGGCTGGCATCGCCGAGTGTCTTGCCACCCGGGAAGGCAATGCCGACCGCATCGGCGGAGGCTGCACCCTTGAACAGGCCCTTGGAGAAGCTGAAATCGCGCACCCGGGTCATCGTCGTGACGAGGGCGGGTGACTGCGCAGCGGCAACCGCTGCCTTGGGGTCGATGTAGAGGAACGTTGTCTTGAGCTGGCTGTCGAACGTTTCAGGCGCGGCACCGGCAAGCTTGGCCATGGCGGCACGGGCGGCCTTGCCTGCGGCGTCCTGCTTCATCATCAGCTGGACGGTGTCGTACCAGATCCCGGCCAGCGCCTTGCCGAGGTCGGGATTGGCCTTGAGTGTTGCGGTATCGACGACGAGCAGATCGAGAATCTCGCCCGGAATGTCGGCCGAGGAGAACACCTGGGTAGCACCCGGCTGCGCGCGCATGACGGAAAGCTGAGGGTTCCAGGCGACTGCGGCCGTCACATCAGGGCTGGCAAAGGCGCCGACGATATCGGCATCGGCGGTGTTGACCGTCTTGACGTCCGTCATCGCCATGCCGCCCTTCTCGAGCGCGCGGGCAAGCAGATAGTGCGAGACGGAGAGCTCGACCAGATTGACCGAGCGGCCCTTGATGGCGCTCAGATTGGTTGCGCCCTTGAGCAGCACGCCGTCGTTGCCGTTGGAATAGTCGCCGAGGATGACCGCAGTCGTATCCTTGCCGCCCGCAGCCGGGATCGTCAGGGCGTCCATGTTGGCGAGGGTGACGCCGTCGAGCTTGCCGGCGGTGTACTGGTTGATCGATTCAACGTAGTCGTTGACCTGAACAATCTTGATCTTGATGTGGTACTTGTCTTCCCACTTCTTCACGATCCCGGCCTGCTGCGCGTAAGGCCACGGCATCCAGCCAGCATAGATCGACCAGCCGATGCTGAATTCGGTCTTCTTTTCAGGGGATGCACTGCTGCCACCCGAACAGCCGGACAGCGCGAGGGTGGCGGCCATCGCTACGGCAAGGAGTGAACCGGATATCGCGCGGGGTAACCCGGCGGTGGAGATTGCTGACACGATTCTGTCTCCTTTCGCAGTGCAGCATTGCGAGAAACAATCTGCTTGTCCATGCCAAAATGTTACGTTCCTGAAAAAACGTAATACCCCCTTTGGGCAAGGCATCGCCTGCGGTGCGAATCACTCCCGGAAATCGGCCACTTCTTGTTGATTCGCTGCAACGGTCTGTGGCGCCCGGTGTGCTTGCGTGATGCCCTGATCGCAGGCGTGCGGTTCAAAAAATCAAGGATTTCCGCACTGCAGCGAAGGATTGATAATACCGGGAATGTTTCGAATTATTACGCTTGACCTGTTATGTAATATCGATAGCGTAACGGAAATGTCGCAAAGCTCATTGTTTCTTGCGGCGCTAACAACAACATTTCAAGTCAGGCAGGGTTTTTGTCTGGCATTGCCTTTTCACGCGATAGCATTCGTGTGGGGTGGCGGCGTTCGAGTTCTTATCATGCACCCGAAGTCGGGTCATGTGTATTGAAGACGCCGGTTCTGGCTGGTGGGGTATTCGGGCCGAATTGCCTCTTTGGTCATCTGGCGAAGGGATGAATTAAGCCGCGTCCTCAGGGAAGACGGCATGAGAGTTTGATAAAGCGCCAGTGCCACAAGGTTCGGCGCTCCCCGGCAAGAAGGGGGAATTCAGGGACTGGATGTCACTTTGAGAAGGCTTTCACGCAGGCAACGCGGGGGCTCGAGTGACCAAGAAATCTTACAAGACGACACTGGTGTGTGCGACGATCCTCATGGGCAGCACCGCCTTTCCCGCCTTCGCGCAGATGGCTCCTGCTTCGGCACCGGCAAGCGACGCGCCCCAGGCCGCTGCGATCGAGGATAACAGTGCTATCGTGGTGACCGCGACGCGGCGCGCGACTTCGCTGCAGGACGTGCCGATCAACATCTCTGCGGTGGGCGCCGAGCAGCTTGCCCGCCAGCGCATCGACGACGTGCGCGATATCGCCGATTTCACGCCTGGCATCACGATTGCCGATACCGGCCCGGGCAGCACGGGCACCATCGTGCTGCGCGGCCTCAACGCCTCGGACACCGACGCCACCGGCAACAGCTACGACAACGCGCTGGGCGTCTATCTCGGCGAAGTGCCGATCTACTACGATTTCAAGATGCTCGACATTGCCCGCGTCGAGACGCTGCTCGGACCGCAGGGTACGCTCTACGGTCTGGGCACTCTGGCGGGCGCTATCCGCAACATCCCGAACCGTCCGGACCCGACCAAGTTCGAAGCCGAGTGGCACGGCCGCCTCTATGGCAAGAAGGAAGCCTCGAAGGCTGGCTACCAGCTGGACGGCATGATCAACATTCCGATCGTGAAGGACCGCATCGCGTTCCGTTCGGCGACGGGTTACTACTACGATCCGGGCTTCATCGACTATCCGCTGCTGGTGAAGACCCCCGGCGTCTCGCTGCCGCAGCCTGATGGTCCGGCGACGGTCATCCCGACCTCGATCTCGCAGGCCGGCTACGACGCCAATCTCTACAAGCGCAAGGATCTCAACTTCGAGAAGACCTTCACCACGCGCAACCAGTTGATGTTCCAGGTGACGGACGATCTCTCGGTCGACTTCACTTATGCCTATCAGCACACCAAGACCGATGGCGGCCAGTACAACAGCGACTTCGTGCTGGGAACCGGCAAGTACGAAAGCGCCGCGCGCTATGCCGAGCCGGTGGATCGTCAGGCGCACCTTGCCAGCATGGAAGTGAATGCGCACGTCGGTGAAGTGTTCGACCTCGTTTCGACGACGGCCTACACCGAGGTGAAGAACAAGCGCCAGGGCGACAACACCGACCTGCTGCTCGATCTCGATTACGACTACGAGCTGTTCCCGGCCTTCACCAGCTGGAACGAGAGCCAGGACACGCGCAAGCAGTTCAACCAGGAAATCCGTCTCGTCTCGACGCATGGCGGGCCGTTCAGCTGGGTCCTTGGCGGGTTCTTCAACGAACAGAAGCTGCAGCGCGATTACCGCGAACATGTCCCGGGCCATCCGTGGGTAGCCTTCGGTACGCAGCCCAACCCGGACGAGATCGAATACGCCTCCTTCAACCGGGCGAAGGTGACCGAGAAGGCTGTCTTCGGCGAGGGCACGTTCAAGATCACGCCAGAGTGGCAGGTGACGGCAGGCGGGCGCTACTTCAACTACAACTCGCGGGTTTCGGGCCGCGCGGTGACGCCGCTGCTCGGCGATCCGGTCAGCCCCTACGACCTGCCCGCAGCCGGCGGGGTATCGGGCAAGAGCGGCGGGGTGTGGAAGTTCAACACCTCGTACAAGTTCACGCCGGGCGTCATGGTCTATGCCACTTACAGCAAGGGTTACCGCATCGGTGGTCCGAACACGGTGGCTCCCTGCGTCCTCCCGCTGAAGCCGCCGCCGTTCCAGAACGTCTGCGCCCTGCCTAACGAACTCCAGTTCGGCCCGGACTCGACCAAGAACCTCGAGATCGGCATCCGTGCAGAGCTGTTCGACCGCAAGCTGACGCTCAACATGAACGCCTACACGATCAGCTGGGATGGCATCCAGGTCTCCTCGGCAACGGTCAACGGCATCGTCGGCATCACGGTCAACGGTGGCAAGGCGAAGTCGGATGGTTTCGAGGCCTCGTTCCAGATCCGGCCGATCGACCGCCTGTCGATCCAGGGCACGTACTCCTACACCAACGCGCGGCTGACCGAGGACGTCTCCAAGATCATCGCGGTCAACAGCCCTGCGGCAACTTACCCCAGCTCGCCGATCCAGCTCGACGCGCACAAGGGTGACCGTCTGCCGGGTTCGACCAAGAACAGCGGCAGCCTCGGCGTGAATTATACCATGCCGGTGCTGGGCGGCGATCTCAGCGCGGACTGGACGGCAACCTACCGCGGCGATGTCGTGACCCGTCTGGGCTGGGACCGTGCCTATGGTGACAAGCTGCCCGGCTTCGTGCTGCACCGCGCATCGCTCAGCTGGCAGAACGACACTTTCACCGTTGGCATCTTCGCGAACAACATCTTCAACAAGTACGCGGTCACCGCGGTCTCCAACGACCGTTCGCGTGTCGGCCTCAACAACGGGATCCTGCTGCGGTACCTGCGCAATACGGTCATCACCCCGCGCACGGTCGGGCTGGAACTGCGCGTGAAGTACTGATGGCGCAGTAACCCCATTGCCCAAAACGGGGCGGGGTTGATCCTCGCCCCCGATTGCGCGATCCTGCGGCGCAACAAGAACAGGCAGGACAGGAACGCACACGATACCAGGCGAGGAGCGCAATGGTCATGAGTTCGGGCATGAAGAAGCTGGCGGTCGATTGCCTTCCGCCTGCGACGTTGGCGGCAGTCGTATCGTTCTGGTATCTTGCACCAGCCGCATGGGTCGCCAATCCCTGGACATTGCTCATTGTCAGCAGCGTGGTGACCGCGTTCGTGCTCGGACTGGAACTGGTGTTCGAGCGGCATGAAGGCTGGCGGATCAACCGCGAGGAATTCTTCACCGACCTGTTCTATTTCATCCTGATCAACACCGTGATCGGGCGCATGGCCTATATCCTTTCGGAAGCGCCGCTGCGCACCCTCAAGGAAGCCTGGGGCATCGGCACGCCGTGGCTGGCGCATTCGCCTTTCCTCGTCCAGGTCGCGGTGGTGTGGGGATTGTGGGAATTCGGCCAATACTGGATGCACCGGCTGATGCACAACTGGGAGCCGTTCTGGCTGACCCACGCGCCGCACCACCACATCACGCAGCTCAATGCCATGAAGGGCGCGGTGGGCAATCCGATCGAGCTGTTCCTCATCAGCATTGGCGTCGTGGCGCTGCTCGATGTCTCGCCGGCGGCCTATCTCTGCGCGTTCAGTGCTGGCAATGTGGTTTCCACGTTCAACCACGCCAACGTGAGGTCGGACCCGCCGCTGTTCTATTCGTTCTTCTTCACCTCGATCCGCCACCACAGCTTCCACCATTCGGTGGGCTATGAAAACACGCGCTGCAACTACGGCAACGCGATCATCCTGTTCGACCGCCTGCTTGGCACCTACAAGGAAGGCGAGGGCATTCTGGTCGGGCAGGACGATCGGCGGCGGCTCACCATCTGGGAGCAGTTCATGTTCCCGTTCAAGCCGGTGATCGCGATGATCGAACGGCGTGGGGGGCGGTCCTCGGCGGGTTGATGACGCGAGAGTGAGCGCAGAACCGGCCCGTATTGCCGCCATCCGCCGCGCCCTTGGCCGGCGCGATTTCTCTGCTGCGGAGCAACTGGCGGCGAGCGCGGTTGCCGCGTTTCCGGACGATGCGGAACCCCGCTTCCTGCTCGGCATGGCCCGGGCCGAGGCAGGCCGGGTGAAAGCCGGGATCGCCGATGTGGTGCATGCCGTGGCGCTTGATCCGCGCGGGGCGTACCGCGCCCAGCTGGCGCGGCTGCAGATCATGGTCCGGCAGGATGGCGCTGCTGCCGAGACGCTGGCGGCGGCCGAACAGGCGCTGCCCGAGGATGCGCTCGGGCGCGACACCATGGGCTGCGTCTATGCGCGGCTCGGCGAGCATGCAGCCTCGGTGCCGCATTTCCGGGAGGCGGTTCGGCTTGCGCCGGACAACGCGTCGTTCCACTACAACCTCGCCGCAGCGCTCAACTTCATCGGTGACATTGCTGCGGCCGAGGCCGTTGGCGATGCGCTGGTAGCAATCGACCCTGACCATGCGCGCGGACATCACCTGCTCGCCAACTTGCGCAAGCAGACGGCGGAAGCCAATCATGTGGCCCGGTTGGAAGCGGCGCTGGCGCGTGCCGGGGAGGGGGATGCGCGCCTGCTGCTCGGCTATGCGCTATCCAAGGAGCTCGACGATCTGGGCGAGCAGCAGGCGGCGTTTGCACGCCTTGCTGCGACCAATGCCGAGCACCGGGCGCGGCTTCCCTACAGCTTCGCCACAGACGCGGCGAACTTCGACGCTATCGAGCGGGTCTGGCCGCAAGTGGCTGCCACCCCGGTGCGCGGCGCACCGCAGGAAGCGCCGATTTTCGTGATCGGCATGCCGCGGACAGGGACGACGCTGGTCGACCGCATCCTCTCATCGCATCCCGCTGTGTGGAGCGCTGGCGAACTGCAAGCCATGCCGCTGGCGGTGAAGCTGGCATCAGGCACGCGCAGCCGCACCGTGCTTGATGCCGAAACCATCGAGGCAGCCGCTGCTGCGGACCTCGGCGCGATCGGGCGCGATTATCTGGCGCGCGCGCGCAGCCATGCCGGTGCGCGCGAAGGCCGCTTTACCGACAAGTTTCCGGGCAACTTCCAGTACGCCGGGTTCATCGCCCGCGCGCTGCCGGAGGCGTGGATCGTGTGCCTGAGGCGCCACCCGCTCGATACGGTGCTGGCTAACTTCCGCAATCTCTTCGCGATTTCCTCGCGCTACTACGACTACAGCTACGACCTCATGGATATCGCGCGCTACTATGCCCGCTTCGACCGGTTGATGGCGTTCTGGAGAGAGGCGCTGCCAGGCCGGATTCTGGAGCTCAGTTACGAGGGGCTTGTCGACGATCAGGAAGGTGAGACGCGCCGTCTGCTGGCGCATTGCGGACTTGAATGGGACGAGGCCTGCCTCGATTTCCACCGCAATACTGCGCCGGTTTCGACGCCCAGCGCGGCGCAAGTGCGGCGGCCGATGTACCGCGATTCCGTCGCGCGCTGGAAAGCGCACCGGGACGCGCTGGCCCCGGTGATCGCCTTCTTCGAAGAGCAGGGGATTTCTATTTAGCCGGGCAGCGAATGGTCTGGCCGACGCCTTCGATGCTGGCACCGCGCAAGGTCAGCACGAGGCCCTTGTCACCCGCGATGCGCAGCGGCGTGCCGACTGCCTTGAAGCTTGCACCTGCTTCAAGGAAGCAGCGCAGCGGAATGCGCAGGGTCAGCGGACCGGCGGCAGGCTGGACCTTGAGCGTGGCGCCAGCCATGGTCACGGCAATCGGGCCTGATACGGCATCAAGCCGGCCATCGAGCTTGAGCGCGAATTCCTCGTCCAGTTGGCGCATCAGATCGACTGGCGGGCCATCGATGCCGATGGCGCCGGTTTCGCTCCAGCTGAACTGCTGCGCGTCTTCCTGCGCGCCGAGATCGACTGCACGCGCGGCGATGCCGGGATCGAGGCTGAGGTGCCAGGGCGAGGGAACCTTGCCGAGCGCGAAATAGACGCCCTCGCTGGCCGAGGCGACGAGATCGACATGCGGGTTCTCGTTGACCGGGCCGACAATGGCCTTGCTGGCGTAGCTGAGGCCGTAGCCTGCCGGGAACAAGGGCGCCTTGATCGGCGAGACTGCATCGGCGGGCCAGGGGAAGGACAGCTTGCCGGTAAAGCCGCGTGCCGGATTGCCATCCTTGCGGGCGACCAGGACGTCGGCCACGCCGTCACCCTGCGTGCCCGGTAGCCAGGCCGCAACGAACGCGTCCGAGGCATTGATTTCGGAACCGGCGAACAGGGGGCGGCCCGAGAGGAACACCGAGACAACCTTGATCCCTTGCGCCTTGAGCTTGTCCAGCATTGCCTTCTCGCCGGCGTGGTCGCGGAAGGCGATGTTGGGCATGTCGCCCTGGAATTCGGCGTAAGGCTGCTCGCCATAGACGACGACGGCGACATCGGGGCGGTCGGTGAAGCTGCCATCAGCCGAGATGGCGGCGCTGCCGCCCGCATCCCTGACAGCCGCCGCGATGGCGCGGCCGATGGTCTTGCCCTTGGGGAAATCTGCCGCAGATGTGTCGGTGCCCTGCCAGGTGATCGTCCAGCCGCCGGCCTGCATCGCCATGTTGTCCGCGCCCGGGCCGGTAATCAGTACCTTGGCGCCGGGGCGCAGCGGCAGGACGCCGCCATTGTTCTTGATGAGGACGAGCGACTTCGCCGCCGCTTCCCGCGCTACGGCAAGGTGCGCATCCGCGCCGACTGCGGATGGATTGCCGCGCGCGATGGGGTTCTTGCCGAGGAGGCCGAGCTTGGCCTTGACGCGCAGGATGCGTTCGACCGCATCGTTGATGCGCGCCATCGGGATGGTGCCGTCCCTCGCTTCGCGCACGGTCGCCTCGAACAGGCCCTTCCAGCTGTTGGGCGCCATCGCGAGATCGAGCCCCGCGTTGAAGGTCTTCGCACAGTCGGTGACCGAGCAGCCGGGGATCTGGCCGTGGCCGTTCCAATCGCCGACGATGAGCCCCTGAAAGCCCATGCGGCTCTTGAGTACATCGGTCAGCAGGCTGTGGTTGCCGTGGTTCTTGGCGCCGTTCCAGCTGGAGAAGCTGGCCATCACGGTCAGCGCGCCGGCGTTGATTGCGGGCGGATAGCCCTGCGCGTGGCGGGCGACGAGTTCGGTTTCCGAAATCAGCGCATCGCCCTGATCCTTGCCGCCGTCGGTGCCGCCATCGGCGAGGAAGTGCTTGGCAGTTGCGGCGACGCGGTTTGCCGGGATCGGCTTGCCGGGCGCGAGCGGTCCCTGCAGGCCGATAGTCATGGCCTTGGCGTAGCTGGCAACGAGCCTGGGATCGGCGGCGTAGCCTTCATAGCTGCGGCCCCAGCGCAGATCCTGCGGGACGGCGAGGGTGGGCGCGAAGGTCCAGTCGATGCCACTTGCGGCGACTTCGATGGCGGTCACTTCGCCGATGCGCTGGATGAGCGCCGGATCATGCGCGGCGCCAAGGCCGATGTTGTGTGGGAAGATCGTCGCGCCGGGCAGGTTGGAGTGGCCGTGGACCGCGTCGATACCGAACAGGATGGGAATGCCTGCGCCCGCCTTGGCGGAGGCAGCACGGAACTGCTTGACCAGCTTCTCCCACTTGGCTGCGTCGGCCCGCTCGTCGCCCCATGGGCCGGAATTGCCGCCCGCGAGGATCGAGCCGAGAGGGTACTTGGCGAGGTCTTCAGGCGTGATCGCGCTGATGTCCGCCTGGATCATCTGCCCGACTTTCTCCTCGAGCGTCATCGCCGCCATCATGCGGGCAATGCGGCGCTCTGTTTCGGCGCTGGTGATGGCGGCAGGGCTGTGCGCAGCTGGCCAGAGCGCGGGGTGAGCGGTGCTTGCGCCATCGCCGGGCACAGATGCGCTTGGAGCGGCGAGGGCACTTCCCGACGCCAGCAACATTGCTGCCAAAAGCGCGCGGCGAACCATCATTCTCACTCTTCCCGTATTATTGCTGTGAACGTTCTCAATTGCGTTCGTCGCATGAGAAAGCATCAAAATCAAGCGGAGCTTTCAGTTAATGGAATCCGGATCGGTGCGAAGTCCGGCCAGCAACGCAGCAGCAACAAGCGCGAGCGCAGCAAACAGCAGGAAGAGCCCCGAGAAGCCGAACCACGGCACCAGCGCGATGGTAAACCATGGCATGACGAGCGAGGGCATCGTGTTGGTCAGGTTGAACAGGCCAAGGTCGCGCCCGCGCCGGTTGCTGTCGGGCAGGGTGCGCAAGGTCTGCGCGGAATGGAGCGCGAGGAAGATCGAGGTCGAGAAGCCGAATACGGCATAGCTGGCGATACCGGCGGTGACGCTGTGCGCCAGAGCCATGCCGACAAGGCCGAAGGGGGCGATCAGTGTGCAGATCACCAGTGGCCGGAACGGATGCTGACGGCGATCCGCCCAGCGCCCCGCAAGCAGCGCGGCCGGGGCAGAGAGCACGAGGACCATGCTGAAGACCCGCGCAGTCAGGTGATCCTCGACCGATGGGTCGATCGAGCGGAGCCAGAGGTAGAGGAATGAAAACAGCGCGGCCTCGGCAACCTGGACCAGCAGACGTGCGGCCCACATGCGCAAGGCGGCGCCGCGGCGGCTGCGCTGCCGGGCAGGCGCCGCGGTGCTGGGCGGCAGCGCGATGCCGGCATCCGCGCGGCTCCACAGCAGCAGTACCGGCAGGACAGCTGCGGCAACAATCGCGGCAACCAGAACGAGGCGGCCGTCCGCCGAAGCCAGACCCGGAATGGTGACGAGCGCTCCTGACAGCGCTCCGAGCCCAGGCCCGAAGGCGAGGAGGCCCCCGAGCAGGCCCTTCTGCCCATCCGGCACGCAATCCGCGCCCCATGCCGCGAGGGGGGCGAGCATCATGTTGAGCCCGAGCTGCCACAACACCACGATCTCGATGATGCCTTGCAGAGTGTGTGCAGCGGGAACGAAGAGCAGCAGCACGCATGACAGCACAAGGCCGAGCGCGACCCATGGTCGGCGCACCCCGGTCACGTCGCTCAGCCAGCCGAACAGGATGTGGCCCGCGCTGGCCGAAATTGCGCCGCAGAAGGCGATGGCTGAGAGCCAGACGATCGCCTGCTCGCCCGGCACCAGTGCGGCAACGCGCACCGGGAGCAGAATGGTGAGGAAGGGAACGTAGGCAATCGAACCCCCGGCCCATGCGAGCGCATAGAGCACAAGGAACCAGAGCGGTTGGTGTGGAGAGAGTTGACGCAGCTGGCCCGCGCCGGGCTGGTCAGGCACTCACGGTTTGCCTGGCAGCAGCAACCGACCCGCGCTCGACGAGGCTGGCGGGGATGACCGTCACCGCTTCGGGCAGGTTCTCGCCCTTCTGTGCCGCGATAATCAGTTCGACTGCCTTCGAGGCCGTGGCGGCAATGGGCTGGTCGATTGCCGTCATCGGGGGCTGCGTGAACTGCATCATCGGGGTGTTGTCGAAACTGATGAGCGAAAGATCCTGCGGCACTGCAAGCCCGCTCTGGCGCGCCACTTCCAGTGTGGCGAGCGACATCTGGTCGCTGCTCGCGATGATCGCTGTCGGCGGTTGGGGCAGCGCTAGCAAGGCACGCGCCGCACGCTCGCCCGAGGCGTATGTGAAGTCTCCCGCCTGCAGCAGACCGTCAATCGGGAGGCCCGCTTCAGCCATCGCGGCCTTCCAGCCATCGATGCGCCAGCCGCTGAGGTTGTATTCCGCGGCGCCGGCGATGAAGCCGATGCGCCGGTGCCCGTGATCGACGAGATAGCGCGTGGCCGTGGCGGCGGCGCCTTCATCGTCCATGAGGATCGGCATGCCGGCATCGCGCGCCTTGGAGCCGATCCGGGCGAAGGGTATCTCCTGCTCGGCCAGGCAGCGCACGATCTGCGGATTATCCGAGTGCGGCGGAGTGAGGATGATCCCGTCGGGCTGGAGCGCGGCAATGGCGGCGAGCAGTTCGCGCTCGACATGGTCGCTGTGCGTATCGACCAGTTCGACGATCATCCGGTAGCCGTGCTCGGTGCACTTGAGCATGCCGCCGAGCAACATCTGGTCGACCCAGTCGGTGCCCTGCCGCGCGCGCCAGTCGGCAATCGTGCGGTCCCGGTCGTTCAAGGCGAGGATCAGGTAGGAGCGCGAGCCGCTCATGCGCTGCGCCGCGATCGACGGCACGTAGCCGAGCCGCTTGATCGCCTCCTGCACGCGTTCCTTGAGTTCGGGGCGGACGTTCGGCTCGTTGTTGATGACGCGGCTGACGGTCTGGAGCGAAACCCCGACATCTGCCGCAACGTGCCTGATCGTGACCGCCTGACGACGCCTCGCCATGCGTTTACTTGCCCCCTTCTTGTCCCGCAGATGCTGTCTTTGCGGCAGTCATCGCGCGGGTCGCCGGCGTATTGCTGGCTTCAGCTGAAGGCCTTTGCCAGACGTGGACCCAATCGATCAAGAAGCGCTTGGGGAATTCCCGATTTGATACGCCCTTTTGTCCCCGCGCTTCGGCAAGGCCGCCGCCAAATGCGAGGTTGAGGATCAGGTGGAAGGGCTGGTCGAACGGACCACCGGGCGATGTGGAGCCAGAGGTGAACCATTCGCTGCGCTGGCGTGTCGCGTAAATCTCGCCATCGAGCAGCCAGTCGATCCGGTCAGGTTGCCATTCGATGCCGAACGTGTGGAAACCAGCCAGCACTGCGGGGCGATGAACTTCCTCGCCCTTGTGGGTGTTGCCGGGCCATGGCTTGCCGAAGTGCAGCGTGCCCAGGATCGTATCTTCCTTGCCTGCCGGGCATTCCTTGCAAGGCGTGCCGAGATTGACCGCTTCGAGGATATCAATTTCGCCCGATGCGGCCCAGGGGCCGTAGGTATTGGCTTCAGGCAGCATCCAGATCGCGGGCCAGGTGCCTTGCCCTTGCGGCAGGCTCGCGCGCACTTCGATCTTGCCATAGCGCCACGATGCCTTGCCGCGGGTGGTGAGGCGTGCGGAGCTGTATTCGCGGCTGACAAGATCGCCGGGCTTGGCCGGATTGGCCCGCTGGCTCGCCGGAAGCGCCGGGCCTTCGGTATGTTCGTGCCGCGCCGTGATGACGAGTTTGCCCTGCTCGACACGGGCGTTGCCGGGCCGGTCGGTATAGCACTGCCGCTCGTTGTTGCCGCCGCCCCAGCAGTCGACATCGAAGCTCCACTTCGCGGGGTCGATGGCGGGGCCGTCGAACTCGTCCGACCAGACGAGCTGCCAGTCGCCGCCCTCTGGCGCTGCCAGCGCGGGCAAGGGCAGCGCCAGTGCGGCGAGGGCGATCAGGCGGCGCCGGATCACGCGGCCTGGGCTTCCTGCGCGCCGCAGTACTGCGCGACATAGGACTGATGATCGGGCAGGCCTGCCACTGTCTTGGCGACGCTTTCGCGCAGGCCCGCCAGCAGATGCGCCAGTTCGGCGTCCGAGAGCTTGGTCGCGACCGGGTGGTAGCTCCTGGGCATGATGCCCTGACCCATCATGACCTGCACCCAGCTGTTCTCGACAAACAGCTCCTCGTTCTTGCGGAACACGCGGCCCGTTTCGCGGAACAGTTCGATCTTGTGGGTGAGGCTCTCGGGAATATCCATCCCTGCGCACTGGCGCCAGAACGGGCTGTCGCGCCGGTCGGTCGCCTTGTAGTGCAGGATCAGGAAGTCCCGGATCTGCTCCATGTCGGTGTGCTGCTGCTCGTTGAATTCGGCAACGTCGCGCGGGCTGATGTCACCTGCCGGGAGCATGCGGATCACGCGCAGAATGGCGCGCTGGATGAGGTGGATGCTGGTCGATTCCAGCGGCTCCATGAACCCGCCCGACAGGCCGATTGCCACGCAGTTGCGATGCCACTGCTTGCGCCGGGCGCCGGTGGTGAAGCGGATCACGTTGGGCTTGGTCAGCACTTCGCCCTCGACGGTGCCAAGCAGCCGGTCGAGCGCAGCGTCCTTGTCGAGATACCGGCTGCAATAGACGATGCCGTTGCCCTGACGGTGCTGCAGCGGAATGCGCCACTGCCAGCCCGCCTCGTGCGCGATGGCGCGGGTATAGGGAATGGGCGGACGGACGCTGGCGGTCTGCACGGCAATCGCGGAATCGCAGGGCAGCCAGTGCGTCCAGTCATCGTATCCGACATGCAGCGCGCCTTCCATGAGCAGCGCCCTAAAGCCCGTGCAATCGAGGAAGAGGTCGCCTTCGAGCCGCTGGCCATTGTCGAGCTGCAGTGCGGCAATGTCGCCGGTCTCTGCATTGAGCTGGACTTCGCTGATCTTGCCTTCGACGCGGCGGCAGCCATCCGCCTCGGCGAGCTTGCGCAGGAACACGGCATAGAGCCCGGAATCGAGCTGGTAGGCGTAGTTGATGCGGTTGTCCGGCAGATGCGCGAACTTTGATTTCATCGCGGCCTGAAGCTCGATACAGTAGTCGTCGTAGCTCGCTTCGTGGCCCTTGGTCAGGCCGTGCATCCAGAAGTGCTGGAAGCCCGCGCTCCAGTGGTCGCGCCCGGTGGTGCCGAAGGAATGGAAGTAGTTCTCGCCCTGAACGCGCCAGTTCTCGAAGTTGATGCCGAGCTTGAAGGTCGCCTGCGTGGCGCGCATGAATTCGGCTTCGTTGATGCCCAGCAGGCGGTTGTAGGCAACCAGCGGCGGGATCGTGCTTTCGCCCACACCGATCGTGCCGATGGCTTCGGATTCGACCAGCGTCAGTTCGATCGCATCGCCCATCGTGCGGGCGAGCGCGGCGGCGGCCATCCAGCCTGCGGTTCCGCCACCGGCGATGACGATACGGCGCTTGGCGTGAGTTTCGGTCATTTGCTCAGGGTCCTCAGCAGAAAGGAACGCAGGCGGCCGGCGGCAGCCGGATCGAGCGGATCCAGAATGCCGCGTCCGCCTTCGGGAATATGATCGGTGACCTCGGGGCCGTTCTCGAACACGTAGTGATCGAACAGCGCGCGCCAAATCGCCTTGTCCTCGCTCGGCAGGTCACGGATCGAAAGGATCGCATGATTGAGCGCGTCCTGCGGCTGTCCGAGCCAGCGCGGCGTATCGCGCCACCAGTAGTTGAGGAGGATGTTGAACGGCGCGAGCCCTTCGACGTGGTGCCACCACATCGAGGGAATGAACAGCGCATCGCCCGGCTCCAGCACCGCGACCTGGGCATGGGCGAGGGCCTCGGCAAAGCGCGGGTGCTTGTCCGGATCAGGCGCGTGGAAATCGACCATCGACACGGCGCGGCCCGCCGGGGAGTTGTCGATCGGCCCGAGGTGGAGATTGGCGAACTGGTCAGGCGGAAACAGCGTGAAGCGGCGGCGACCGGCGGCGCAGCAGGCAAGGTTGTCGGGAAAATCGTTGTGCGCCGCGATCCGCGTGGGAGTGCCGATCCACAAGCTGATGATCGGCTCTCGCTTGCCAAGATCGATGGCGTTTTCGGCGGCGACAGTGGTGAAATGCGTCGGCACGTCGATGGAGCCGAGGTACATCGCCGGGGCATCGGGGCGGTCCTCGTTGGCGTCCATGCCGCCGAAGATGTCGGCCAGCTTCCCGCGCGCCTCGCGGAAATTCATTTCCATGTCGGCGCCGTAGAACAGCCGCCCGTCCTTGCCGGGTTGCCCCAGCGAAACCGAGAACGGGACGGGCCGGGCGCGTTCCAGCAGGTAGGCGCGGGCGGCGCGCGGCGAGACTAGGCCCGCCTGCACCAGCGGCCAGTCCCGTACCAGACCGCGGATGACGAACGGCGTTCGCGCGCCGCGCAGCATGGCATCGAGCGCGGCGGCATCCGGCACCGCGCGCTCTTCCACCGCAGGCATCGCGGCGAAGATCGAGGCATCTGCCTCAGCCAAGCGCAATCCTTCGGTTCTTGCGCGCGACGAGACCACCGAACTGCGCGAGGCTGGCGATGACCATGTAGATGCGGGCGAGATGGCCTTGCGTCATCAGGTCGGTCAAGGCATCGCCATCGAGGGTGGACAGGCGCTCTTCGTGGATCGTCTGGAAGCCGACGAGCGTCTGCACAGACCCGTTGTCGAGCGTCACTTCGAGGCTGAACGGTTCGACGAGGCCATAGGCTTCAATTGCGGTGAAGAAGTCTGCGCTTTCGTGCCAGGCGTAGTCGAGATCGCCGAGCATGGTCGCCATGGTCTCAAGGTAAGGCGTCGGCTTGCCGGCATCGTCGAACACGCGCATGCCTTCGCCGCCGCTCGATATGCGGGGATTTGCCATATCGACATGGACTTGCGGTGCAGTGCCTTCTTCTGCCGGACGGCCGATCAGGAAGGGTTGCACGGCGTGGGCCATGGGCTTGTAGCGGGCTTCCCATGTTCCGGCATTGAGGAACAGGTTCTCGCCCGCCTCGAAACCGAACAGCGCCAGCGCGGCGAGCTTGCCGGTTTCGGCATCGCGGCGGAACACGATGGGGTAGTGGGCCTGCACTTCGCGAAATTCAGCCGGCATGGCGAGCGAGGCCATGACATTATCGCCAAATTCCGCGCCTGCTTCGGTGTGGATGCGCAGCTGCGCGTGATCGGCGGGATTGAGAATCTGATGCTGGCTCATGCGGGTATCCTGGCAGCCGGCACTTGCGCGGCGAGACGGTCGAGGTAGTCGCGGGCGGTCGGCAGCGCGGCGGCAAGCGCGCGGGCCTTGGCGGAAATATCGCCGAGCCGTGCGGCAGCGGCGGGTGAGGGGGGCTCCCCGGCGAGCGGTACGGGAACGCCCATGCCGTGGAGCACGTACTGATGGCTCGCTGCGGGAAACATCTCGTCGATGCGCGGAAAGTCCCACGCGGAAGGAGACTGCTCACGCCAGAGCGCGAGGCATTCGGCAAGCCGCGGCGGGATCGTTTCGGGCGCCCGCTGAGCCTGCCAGTAGGGTTCGCTGCGCTGGCTGGGCACGTAGTGGAGCTTGAGAAACTCGACCACTCGGTCCCAGCGGTAGCGGAACAACTCGTTGAAGCGCGCGGCGTGAATGTCCATGCTGGCGCGCGTCTGCGGAAAATTGTCGGCGAGTGCCTTCAGGGATAGTTCGATCAGGACGATGGCCGAGGCTTCGAGCGGCTCGATGAAGCCAGCGGAAAGACCCACGGCGATGCAGTTGCCGATCCAGAACCGATCCCGGTGCCCGGTCCGGAACGAGAGCTTGCGCGGCGTCAGGCCGGAAACGTCAGCACCGGGGACATTGGCGGCGACGTAGGCTTTCAGGATTGCTTCCGCGCTTTCGTCCGAGAGGAAACGGGAGGCATAGACGCAGCCGATGCCGCGCCGGGTGGGAAGACCGATGTCCCACAGCCAGCCTGCCTCATGCGCGGTGCTGATGGTCTGCGCGGCAATGGGACTGCCGGGCTGGACCGGGACTTGCACTGCAAGCGCGCGGTCGTTGAACGAGACGTCCGAGCGATCGATCCAGTCGGCGCCGCATTCCCCGGCGATCAGAATGCCGGCTTGACCGGAGCAGTCGAGGAAAAGGTCGCCTGCGACTGGCTCGCCGTCGCGCAGCAAGAGCGCCTCGATGTCGCCATTTGCTGCACGTGTGACGCCGGTAACATGTGCAGCAATGTGGCGCACGCCGAGCCGTTTTGTTGCATGGCGCATGAGCAGGGCAGCAAACTTCCCAGCATCGAGGTGATAGCCGTAATTGAGCGCGCCGCCGTAGTCCGGCATCGTGCGCTGGCGCGGTGCCAGGTTGGCTGCGCAGACTGCATGCTGCGGGGTTATCGCTGCAGCAAATGGCCCTTGCTGGCCGCCTGCCTGCCACGCGGCGGCAAGGCTCAGCATCTCTGCTGCGGGCGGTGCGCTGAAGGGATGGAGATAGCTGTCGGTCGCCGAACCATCGCGCCATCGGTCGAAGCGCGAGCCTTGCTTGAAGGCTGCATCGCATTCGCTGAGGAACTCGGCCTCCGCAATGCCGATAACGCTCAGCGTTTCGCGCATCGTAGGCCATGTGCCTTCGCCGACGCCGATGGTTGGAATGTCGGGCGCCTCGACCAGCGTGATCCGCTTCGCCGGCAGCCGCGCGGCGAGCAGGCAGGCGGAAAGCCATCCTGCGGTGCCTCCACCGACGATGACGATATGCTGGACCGCGTTGCTCATGACGAGGCGACCTTAGCGCAGTTTAGCCTGTGATACCAAAGCGAAGAGCCGCACCGCTTGGGGCAGTGCGGCTCTTGCTTGTTGCAGGACCTTCGTACTGGCGTGAACCGGTCAGAAGGTGAAGCGGGCACCTGCCGCCCAGCGGGCATAGCCGGGAGCCGAGAAGAACACCGTCTGCGCATTGCGCATGTGGCCACGGCGGTCGGCGTTGGTGATGTTGATCCCTTCGCCGAAGATCGTGATGCCCTTCTTGATCTCGTAGCTCGCGCTCATGTCCCACTGGCCATAGGATTCGATGTAGTACGGATCCTGACCGTAGCCAGCGAGGAAGCCCTGGCGCCAGTTGTAGGCGACGCGGGCCTGCAGGCCGTGCTTGTCGTAGAAGAACACGGCGTTGGCGCTGTTGCTGGCGCCCGGCACCGCGAACTGCGTGACGTAGTGCGGGATGGCGTTGTTGAAGTTGTGATCGCTCTTCACCACGGTGTAGTTCAGGATCGTGCCGAAGCCGGTATCCCAGAAGCTGTGCTGGATGGCGAATTCCCAACCGTGGATCGTGTCCTTCTGGTCGGAGTTGGCCGGCACAGTCGTGACGAAGTTCACCAGCGGATCGTCGGACTGGCCGATAATCCCGGTGACATTGCCGTCCCCGTCACGCCCGGCAACCGTGTTCGGATACTTGTTGCCGATGTAGTTGATGATCGACTGGGCCGAGGCATCAGCGCCGAGTGCAGCGCGGGCTTCAGCAGCACGCGGACCTGCAGCGGCGTTGGTGAGGCCGTAGGCCGAGCGGTCAACCTGACCCTGGGCGATGAAGTTCTTCACGACCTTGTGGAAGAAGCCGACCGAGATGTAGCTCGTGGGCGCATAGTACCACTCGGCCGAGAGATCGACGTTGTAGGACTTGTAAGGCAGCAGGCCGGGGTTGCCGCTCGATGCCGTGCTGCCACCGATGCGGATCGGCGAAGCCAGCGTCGTCCCGCCCTGGAGGCTGCCGTAGTCGGGCCGGGTGATCGTCTGGCTGTACGAAGCGCGGAACTTGACGTTCTTGATCGGCGACATGTCGAAGTCGATCGCAGGCAGCCAGTTGTGGTACTTGCCGGAGAGCGAGGCGAAGCCGAAGGTCGGCGTCGCACCATAGTCGATCGCCGTTTCGTTGCCACCGGTCCAGACCGTGCGCAGCGGCAGCGGAACCTGCGAGGTCGCGTCGACCTTGGTCGTCTCGTAGCGCAAGCCGAGGCGCAGGTGGGCCGGGTTCTCACCCAGATCGAACGAATGGGTCGTCTGGATGTAGGGCGCAACAGTGCGTTCACGGACCGAGCGATCGGTGGTGAAGGTGGCAAGGCAAGTGCCGGCGGTCGGCGCGCTGGCGCAGATGCCGAGCTTGCTGTCGAGCAGCTTGATCAGGCCCGTCGTATCAACCTGGAAGTAGCTCGGGATGATGCCGCTGGCGTTCGAGCCTTCGGCACCCGCCAGATCGTTCGGCAGGTTGCGCAGGGTGTAAAGCGAGTCCGGCGTGTCGGCCGCGGAAAGCGTGCCGCCCCAGGTATCGTTCTGGATGACGCCGAACGCCGAACGAACCTTGTTCTCGGTGTAGGTCACGCCGAAGTCGAGGCTGTCGATGAACGAGGCGTCGAAATCGTAGCTGCCGCTGAACCGGCCTTCGTTGATCTCGTCGCGGAAGTAAGCGTTGCGGAAGGCGTTACCGGCCGGGCGGATGTTTGCGGCGGTGATGTCGGCGCCGGGCGCCATCGTCACCGAGATCACCGGGATCTGGTGGGTGAAATCAACCTTCTGGTTGAGCACGCCATAGATCGCGCTGCCGACTGCGATGTTGCTGCCGTAGGGAGAGGTGGGCTTGCTTTCGGCGGTCGAGTGGTGACCATCGAGTTCGAGCTTCAGGCCGCCGGGGCCGTCCCACTTGAGGTTGCCGCCGATCGAGCGGTTGATCGAGCGGTTCGCGGCAACGGCGCCGGTGATCGCGAGATCCTTGTTCTCGCCGGGGCGGAAGTCTTCCGCGTAGAAGTTCGGGCCGGCGGCGGGGCCATCGGTCCAGCTGCTGGCGGTGTTATTGTGGTTGAACCACACGCCGATGCTGTTGGTGCGTGCATCGACCGTGTTCTGCGAGAAGGTGTAGTCGACAGTCGCGACGAGCGTGTCGGTCGGCTTGACCTGCAGCACGGCCTGACCGTTGTAGCGCTGGCGGCGGGCGGTGGTGAAGTCGTAGCCGGCGTTCTGCGTCACCTGGTAGACATCGTTCGGGCCCGGGCGGTTCTCGATCCGGCCGAAGTTGCCGCGCCAGTCATTGGCGTCCATCGGCAGCGAGCCCCAGTTGTTCTCGGTGCCGAGGTAGCCCTCGCGCCAGCCCGCGTTGAACTGGGCCTGGCTGTACTTGCGATCCTGATAGGAACCGCTGACGAGGATGCCGATGCGGCCGTCAGCGAAGGTATCGCTGATGATGCCCGAGACTTCCGGAGTGACCGGCTTGCCCTCGAAGCGCGAGGTATCATAGACGCCCTTGAAGCCGATCGAGCCGTGGAGGCCCGGACGATCAAGCGGCTTGGCGGTCTTGATGTTGATCACCGAACCGATGCCGCCGGTCGAGAGCGAGGCGCGGCCCGACTTGTAGACTTCGACGCCCGCAATGCCTTCAGAGGCGAGGTTGCCGAAGTCGAAGCTGCGCGAGTTGGGCGGGCTCGCCGCGTCGCCGAGGGTCGAGGTCGGCATCTGGCGGCCGTTGAGCAGCACGAGGTTGAAATCGGGGCCGAAGCCGCGGACGGTGACGGTCGAGCCTTCACCGCTGTTGCGGTCGATCGAGACACCGGTGATGCGCTGGAGCGATTCCGCGAGGTTCGTATCCGGGAACTTGCCGATATCGAGCGCGGTGATCGCGTCGACCACGCCGGTCGCGTCACGCTTGACGCCAAGCGAGCTCTGCAGCGAGGCGCGGATACCGGTGACGACGATGACGGGTGCCTCGTCGCTGCTGGCAGCTTGCGGTGCAGCCGCGGCCTGAGCGGCTTCCTGCGCTACGGCTTGCTGCGCGGTGAGAGCGAGTGCGGCTGCCGAAGCCCCCAGCATAAGGTGGGCATAGGCAGGCTTGCGCGATGCTTTCATTGCGATTCTTCCCCCTGAAATCCGGTGTTTTGTCCGGTTGAGTGCCGATTGTGAACGTTCACGTAGCTGGGAACGTTCACTTCGTCAAGATGCTTGCGGTTGTTGCGCACAAGCATGCTCGCAGTTTCTGCTTATCTTGGAGTGTGAGCTTCCATCGCAGCATTACGGAGCTTTTCGGGCTGGTCAGCGCCAGCCGCCCGCTTTCAGGGCTTGCCTTGAGCAAGGAAGCGCTCGAGCGGAGGAAGCGCTGCTGCCGGGCTTTCCTCGAACGGCACGTGGCCCATGCCTCGCAGGCGCACGAGCTGCGCATGCGGCATCAGTCGCAGGTAGTCCTGCGCGTTGCTTGAAGGGATCATGTGATCCTCCTCGCCCCATAGCAGCAGGGTGGGCGCTGCGATGCTGCGCAGGCGGCCGGATGGATCGCTGAGGATCGTCTGGCGCGTGCGATCGAGGATCGCGCGCCGGACACCGGGGGCAAGGAGCATATCCCGGTAGCGGTCGAGCACGGTATCGGGCAGCGCTTCGGGGTGCGCCCATGCCGGTGCGAGGTTGGCCCTGATCAGCGAGCGCGGCCCGACCCACGGCATCAGGTTCATCACGAGCGGAACTTCCGGCGCCTTGCCGTATTCAAAGCCGGGGCTGGCGAAGCCGTCGGGCGAGATCAGCACGAGGCGGCTCACGCGCTGGGGGAAGGCTGCGGCAAACTCCCATGCGAAGCGCCCGCCGAGCGAATTTCCGATGAAGGTAGCGCGCGCGAGGCCAAGCTGGTCCATCAGGCCGGCAAGGATGGCGAGCGTGCGCCTATCCGAATAGTCGTCAAGGGCATCGGGTCCGGTGAGGCCAAAGCCGGGCAGGTCGAGGCGGATCACGCGGTATTTTGCGGAAAGCGCCTTGGCCCAAGGTTCCCACGTATCGAGGCTGGAGCCGAAGCCGTGGAGCAGGATCAGCGGCGGCGCGTCGCGCGGACCGGTATCGCGGATGCGCAAGCGCTGGCCGAGGACCATCCGGTATTCGCCGGGATAGGCCATTTCGAGCGCACTGCGCGGCTTGTCCGGCGCATAGAGCCAGATGGTGAGCCCAGCCAGCGCGAGGAGGATGAGAGCGCCAGTCCAGCGCAGCACGCGGCGCAGCATCAGAAAACCGCGTGATCGCCGCGATCATCCGGCGCGGCTTCGCCAGCGAGGATGGCGCGGTAGTGGGCAAAGAGCGTGTCACTGCCCGTTTCCGGCGTCAGGTCAGCAGCGTAGCGGCCGGTCGCGGGATCGAGCACGAGCATGGACTCCGTCGCATAGTAGTGGCCGATCCGCGCCAGTTCCGCCTTGGGAGCCAGCGGGGGAATGAGGCGGGATGCGATGCCGAGCGCACTCGCAATGCTGCCGAGAAAACCGGGCGGGACCGAGCGGAACCTTGGTTCCGTGCCGAGCATGGCAAACAGCGCCTCGCCTTGCTGACGGGGCGTGATCGCAGGTCCGGGGCCGCCGATGGGGAGAACCTTGTTCCACCTTTCGGGCTCGGTGAGGCAGCCTGCGATATAGGCGGCAAGATCGCGGTTGCTGATCGGTTTGCAGGCCGTCAGCGTCCCATCGCCGAACAGCAGGAACGGCTTGCCGCTGCGGACGCGCTCGATCTGGCCGGAAAGCGACTTGAAGAAGGCGGTGGGCCGCACGATCGAATAGCGCAGGCCCGAGGCGACGAGTTCTGCCTCGAACGCCAGCTTGGCTTGCTGGAAGGCGAGGCGCGGTTTCTGGACGCAGATCGCCGAGAGCAGCACGAAATGCTGCGTGCCGCAGCGCTCTGCAAGCGCCAGCGCGTGGCTGTGCGCCTTGTGATCGATCGCCCAGGCATCGCGCGGGAGGCCGGTGCGCGATGCCATGCACGAGACGACGGCGTCGAAGTGCTCTCCGGCAAAGCCATCGTGCATCAGGCTCGTGGGATCGGCAGGGTCCGCTTGGCGCAGTGTAATGCCGGCAAGCGGCACGGCAGGGGCCTTGCGGACCATGGCGACCACTTCGTGCCCTGCATCGACCAGCGCCTGCGCCGTCGCCCGGCCAATTGTGCCGGTGGCGCCGAGCAGGGCAATGCGGCTCATCGCGAAGGGATTGCCGTGGCGGCCATGACCTGCCTGCCATCGGCGGCATGGGCTGCAAGGACGAGGCTGCCCTCCTCAGCCTTCAACGCCAGATGGAGCGGGTCGCCCGCCACGGCAGGCGAGACGGCACGGAAGCTGAACTGCGCGAGAGCCGCTTCGCTGCCCAGCGAGCGGCGCGCGAGATCGAGCAGCAGCGTGGCAATCAGCGGGCCGTGGACTACAAGGCCGCGATAACCCTCGACACCCGTGGCATAGGGGTGGTCGTAATGAATGCGGTGCGTGTTGAAGGTGAGGGCTGAATAGCGGAACAGCAGGGCAGGGGCAGGAAGCACTTCGCGCGTGACATCCCATGCCGTTGCATCGAAGCGCCCTTCGCCCAGCGGCGGCGGCGCCGGCGGACTGCCGGCAGGCGGCGCGTCACGGTACACCAAAGTCTGGGTCTCGCGGACGGCCAGTGCTTCGCCGGCAAAGGTTTCGTGCGCCAGTTCTGCGAAGACGAGCGGGCCGGTGCCGCCCTGCTTCGCGGTGATCGAGAGGACGCGCGTGCGGCGCTCGATAGCGGAGCCTGTGGCAATCGGGCCGTGGAACTCCACCGCGCCTGCCGCCCACATCCGGCGTTCGAGAGGCAGTGGCGGAAGGAGGCTGCCGGGGCTCTCGTCGCGCTTGGGGTGGCCGTCAGGGCCGAGCCCGGCAGTCGGCGCATCGGGGGGGCAGAGGCACCAGTGGAGGCCTTGCGGAGCGATTGCTGCGGCCGCGTCCCGGTCCAGCGTGGCGCACCAGCGGGCGAGGAGACCCTCCGTCAGGACATCGCGGCGCACTTCCTTGCGGCCAATCCATGAGCTGTAATCACCCATCAGCCGCGTCCTGCCATCAGACCGCGCGCGATGACCTGCGCCTGGATTTCCGCCGCACCTTCGAAGATCGATAGGATGCGCGCGTCGCACAAAACACGGCTGATCTCGTATTCGAGCGCATAACCGTTGCCGCCGTGGATCTGTAGCGCAGCATCGGCGGCTGTCCAGGCGGCGCGGGCGGCGTGAAGCTTGGCCATGCCGGCCTCGATGTCGCAGCGCCGCCCGGCGTCCTTGGCGCGGGCGGCGGCGTAGCTCAACTCACGCGCGGTGACATATTCGGCGAGGATGACGGCGAGCTTGTCCGCCACGCGGGGGAAGTTGATGAGGGCTTGGCCGAACTGCCTGCGCTGCATGGCGTAGTCGAGCCCCAGTTCCAGCGCACGGCGGGTGACGCCGACAGCGCGCGCTGCGGTCTGGATGCGGGCGCCTTCGAAGGTCTGCATCAGCTGCTTGAAACCAGCGCCTTGCTTGCCGCCGAGGAGGGCATCGGCAGGAGCACGCATCCCGTCGAACTGGAGCGCATACTCGCGCATGCCGCGATAGCCGAGGACTTCGATCTCGCTGCCGGTCATGCCTTCAGCGGGGAAGGGGTTCGCTTCGTCGCCGCGCGGCTTGGGCACGAGCAGCATGGAAAGGCCCGCATAGCCCGGCGTATCCGGCTGCGTCCGGACGAGGAGCGTCATCACGTCGGAGCGGGCGGCGTGGGTGATCCATGTCTTGGCGCCGTGGATCACCCAATCGCCGGTTTCATCCTGCGCGGCGCGGGTGGTGAGCGCGCCGAGGTCTGAACCCACGTCGGGCTCGGTGAACACCGCGACCGGGAGCGTATCGCCGCTGGCGATGCGGGGGAGCCATTGCGCCTTCTGCGCATCGGTGCCGCCGAGCATGATCAATTCGCCTGCGATTTCCGAGCGGGTGCCGAGCGAGCCGGCGCCGATCCAGCCGCGCGAAAGCTCTTCGCTGACAAGGCACATGACGAGCTTGCCGAGGCCGAGGCCGCCGAATTCCTCCGGGATGCAGACGCCGAAGGTGCCGAGCGCAGCCATCGCCGCAACGGTCTCATCCGGGATCAGGGCGTTCGCGAGGTGCCACTTGTGCGCGTGGGGAATGATTTCGGCATCGGTGAAGCGCCGGAATTGGGCGCGGATTTCGTCGAGTGCTTCGTCGTGGAAGGTTTCGCTGGGCCACTGGCCTTGCGCCAGCGCGGCCGCGAGGGCGCTGCGGGTTTCCGCCATGTCGGCGTCGAGCAACGGGGCGGCGGCATCGGCCAGCGCGCGAGCTTCGGCACCAAGGCCAAGGTCTGCCGGGCGCAGCATTTCGGCAGGCCCCATAAGGAGCGCGCCCGTCAGTTGCCCCAGTGTCTCGGCAAAGGCGAGCTGCGCGACTTGGGCGTCCAATGGACTGGCCCCCGCCTCCGCCCACGCGGCAACGGCTTCCAGCGCGGCGACGCTGGTGGCGATCCACGCGAAGCCGTGCGCGGCGCGCTGTTCCGCCTCGACCGGACGATTTGCGAGGCGCTGTTTCAGGGCGGCGCGGGCGGCTTCGCGGTAGTGTTGGGCTGCGAAAAGTATGACGCCCAAGTCCAGCTGCATGTTCTTCATCATCTCAAAACCGTTCGTGTCGAGCGAAGTCGAGACACCAGGCGGGGCGCTGGGTGCCTC
>CANGJI010000016.1 GCA_947454135.1 Sphingomonadaceae bacterium | reverse complement strand
TTCCTGCGCGCGGATGTGCTTCTTCACCGTCATCGGGAAGTAGGTGCCGCCCTTCACCGTCGCGTCGTTGGCGAAGATCATGCATTGGCGACCCGAGACGCGGCCAATGCCGGTGATGATCCCGGCGCCGGGGACTTCGTCGCCGTACATCCCGTTTGCGGCAAGTTGGCCCACTTCGAGGAAAGGCGATCCCGGATCGAGCAGGCGCTCGACACGCTCACGCGGGAGCAGCTTGCCGCGCGACACGTGGCGGGCGCGGGACTTTTCGTCACCGCCGAGCGCCGCCTTCGCCACCCGGGCGCGCAGTTCGGCGGCGAGCGCGCGGTTGTGCGCAGCGCGCGCCTGCGCCTCCGGGCTGGAAAGGTCGAGATTGGAGGAGAGGACGGGGGCCGTCATCCGTGCGCGCCGATCAGTTCGCGGCCGATCAGCATGCGGCGGATTTCGTTGGTGCCCGCGCCGATATCGAGCAGCTTGGCGTCCCTCAGGTAGCGTTCGACTGGCCAGTCCTTCGTGTAGCCTGCACCGCCGAGAGCCTGCACTGCCTCGCCCGCAACGCGGAAGGCGGCTTCGCTGCCCAGCAGGATGACACCGGCGGCATCGAAGCGCGTCGTCTGCCCCGCATCCGCCGCGCGGGCTACGGCGTAAGTGTAAGCGCGGGCGGACTGGAGGGCGACGTACATGTCCGCCACTTTGCCCTGCATCAGCTGGAACGTGCCGATGGGCTTGCCGAACTGCTTGCGTTCACGGACATAGGGAATGACCGTATCGAGGCAGGCCTGCATAAGGCCGAGCTGGATGCCCGCGAGCACCACGCGCTCGTAATCGAGGCCCGACATCAGCACGCCGACGCCGCCGTGGAGCGGGCCCATCACGTTCTCTTCCGGCACGAAGCAATCGTTGAAGACGAGTTCCGCGGTCGGCGAGCCGCGCATGCCCATCTTGTCGATCTTCTGGCCGATGGAGAAGCCGGGCATGCCCTTCTCGATCAGAAACGCTGTGATGCCCCGGCTCGCGGCTTCCGGCGCGGTCTTGGCGTAGACGACGAGGGTATCGGCGTAAGTCGCGTTGGTGATCCAGAATTTCGTGCCGTTGAGCCGGTAGCCGCCCGGCACCGCATCGGCCTTGAGTTTCATCGAAACGACGTCCGACCCGGCCCCCGCTTCGGACATCGCGAGGCTGCCCAGATGCTCGCCGGAAATGAGCTTGGGCAGATACTTTGCCTTCTGCTCGTCACTCCCCCAGCGGCGGATCTGGTTGACGCAGAGGTTGGAATGCGCGCCGTAGCTGAGGCCGACCGAAGCCGAGGCGCGGCTGACTTCCTCGACCGCGATGACGTGATCGAGATAGCCGAGGCCGAGGCCGCCCCATTCCTCTTCTACCGTGATGCCATGCAGGCCCAGCGCGCCCATCGCGGGCCACAGATCGCGGGGAAACCAGTCGTCCGCATCGACCTTGGCGGCGAGCGGGGCGATCTGTTCATCGGCGAAGCGGCCAGCCGCCTCGCGGATCATCATGGCGCTTTCGGGCAGGGCGAAATCAAGCTCGGGCGTGGCGCGCATTTCCAGTCAGGCTCCTCTTTATGGCCGATAGCCTAAGCCAAACCGCAGCTTCGGAAAAATTGAATCTTCTGGGCAGTCAGTATAGGAAAAACCTATGCTAAGCCGCCGCCATCTGCGCCAGTTCCTCGCTCTCGTCGATACGGGTTCGTTCACCGCAGCGGCGAACCAGCTGCATGTCTCGCAGCCGACCTTGTCTGCCGGAATTGCCGAGCTTGAGCGCGAGCTGGGCGCGGCGGTGATCCTGCGCGAGCGGCGCGCGCTGCGGCTGACCGAGGCGGGCAACCGGCTGCTTGTCCACGCCCGGTCGATCGAGCGCGAGTTCGGCCTGGCCGAGCGCGGGGTGATGGCCGCGCCCGCCCCTGCTCCGCCGCTGCGACTGGGGGTGATCGCTTCGCTGGCCACACGCATGGTAGCCGCCGTTGCCGCGCGGTTTGCGACCGGACGCCTGACGCTCACCGAAGCGCCCGATGCGGACCTCAGGCGGCGGCTGGCGGAACACCGGCTCGATGCGGTGTTGACGACGCTGCACGGTGCCGAAGCAGGGGCGCAGGTGCTGCTCGAGGAAGGCTATGCGATGGTGCTTCCCGCCGCGCACCGGTTTGCCGCGCGCGAGATGCTGCTGCCGGAGGAGCTCGCGGGCGAGACGATGATCGCGCGGCGCAGCTGCGAGATCCTCGCTGAAACCAGCCGCTTCTTCACCGCGCGCGGGGTGCGGCCCCACTTTGCCTTTCGCGGCGCGAACGATGATCGCTGCCTTGCGCTCGTGGCGGCTGGCGCGGGGGTGACGACCGCGCCGGTCTCGCTCGCGGGAGAGGGGACAGTTGCCGTGCCCCTGCAAGGCTATGACTATCGCCGCCGGATCGGGTTGATCGTGGCGAGCGGACAGGAAGACCTGATCGCCGGCAGCGGCCTGCCAGCCATCCTGCGCGAGGTTCTTGGCGAGGCGGCGTGATCCGCTCGATTCCGGGTCTATCGATGCTTGCTGGCGGGCGCTGCGACATGACACCCCAAGGACATGACCGCCGCCGCCCACTCCTTGCCCGCAGCCAAGCCACCGCGCCGGATCGCGCTGCTCAATGTGAAATACAGCCCCAATCTGGGGGACGGGCTGCTGTCCGAATGCCTTGAAGCGGAGCTGGCGCGCACCTTCGAGTCGATCGCGCCGGGGACTGAAGTGTTCTCGATCGATCTCGCCGGGCGGCGCGCCTATCCCGCCATCGCGCCAAGCCGCCGCGCTGCACTGATCGGTGTGCTCGAAGCGCTACCTGCAAGGCTGCGCAGTCTGGCGACCCGCGCGGCCCTCACCGCGCTCGTGCACCTGCGGCTGCGCGGCCATGTGCGGGCGCGGCTGGCGGGGTGCGATGCGGTCGTGCTCGGCGGGGGAAACCTGCTCACCGATGCCGATCTCAATTTCCCGATGAAGATCGCCGGGGCGCTGGCGCAGGCCGCGAAGTTGCGGCTGCCGGTGGCGGTCTACGGCGTGGGCGCCAACCGGCAATGGTCTGCGGCGGGGCGGCGGCTGTTTGGCCGCGCGCTTCAATCGGCAAGGCCGGCCTATGCGGCAGTGCGCGATGCGCGCAGCCAGGCGGCGTGGCGCGATCTGCTGGTGCCGCAAGGCGTGCGGCCCGCGGCGCTCAGCGGCGATCCCGGGCTCCTTGCCAGCTGCCATTTCCCGCGACCGCCGCAGCCGTTCGATGCGCCGCTTGCGGGCCTTTGCATCACCGCGCCAATGGCGCTGCGCTATCATGCGACGGGGCCCGAAGCCGGCAGCGCGGCAGACGCGGGCACCGTGCTGGATGCGTGGTATGGCAGCGCCGCCCGGGCGCTGGTGGACGCTGGCTTGCGCGTGGCCCTCTTCACCAATGGCAGCCCGGAAGACCGCGATTACCTAGCCGCGATGGGGCCGGAATGGATCCGTGCCGCCAAAGGGCCGGTCACGATGACCAATTCCTTCGCGGACCCTGCCGAGATGATCGGCTTCATCGCGGGCTGCCAACTCATCGTCGCACACCGCATGCACGCCTGCATCGCCGCGCATTCCTTCGCGATTCCCACCATCGGCCTGCGCTGGGACGTGAAGCTCGACAGCTTCTTCGCGCTAGCCGGGCGCGGCAACTACATCGCCGATACCGCGACGCTGAGCGGCCCGGTACTCACGGCGCTCGCGCGGCAGGCGGTGGCGGAAGGCGTCGACCGGGCCGCGCTGGAAGCTCTGATCGCCGGCACGCGCGGCGATATCGCGCGCATGGCCGCCGCGCTCGCGCGGGCGATGCAGCCCGCCAAGGCAGCGGCATGAGCGCCAGCATCGATCGCATCGTCGTGATCAACGACCTCTCGCACGCGATGGGCGGCGCGAGCGCGCTGGCGGTGGGTTCGGCGCGCAGCTTTGCCGAGCGCGGCTACCGCGTCGCCCTGCTGGCGGGTGATGCTCCCGATTCGGTGCTGGCCGAAGCCGGGGTTGCCGTCACAGCCCTGGGACAGGCGCGGCTGCTGGGAAGAGGCGGCGCGCTGCTCGATGGCCTGTGGAACCGCGCCGCAGCGCGCATGGTGCGGCGCTGGATCGCCGAGAACGACACGCCGCGCACGGTCTATCATCTCCATGGCTGGTCCCAGATCCTCTCGCCGTCCATCTTCGCCGCGCTCGGGCCGGTGCGTGAGCGGCTGGTGATCTCGGCGCACGATTTCTTCCTCGCTTGCCCCAACGGCGCCTTCACGAACTTCGCGACAGGTGCGCCTTGCCCGCATACCGCATTGTCGCGCGCCTGCCTCGCCGAGGCCTGCGATCGCCGCGGACAAGCGCACAAGGTGTGGCGCGTCGCCCGCCATGCCGTGCAGCGCTTCGTCTATCAGCCAAAGACCTCGCCGCCGGTGCTGGCGATCCATGCGGCCATGCGCCCGATGCTGGCGCGAGCAGGCATTCCGCCAGACGTGATCCATCCGCTGCCCAATCCGGTCGTGCCCTTCGCCCCGGCAAGGATCGCGGCGGAGCGCAACCGCGAGATCCTCTTCGTCGGGCGGATCGAGGCGACCAAGGGCGCCGATCTGGCGCTTGCCGCCGCGCGGCGGGCAGGCGTGCCGATCCGCCTAGTGGGCGACGGCGCGGACCGGACCCGGCTCGCGGCCGAATATCCCGAAGCACAGTTTGCCGGACGCCTGCCCCCGGCCCGGATCGGCGCACTGGCCGCCTCCGCCCGCATGCTCGTGATGCCGAGCCGCTACCCCGAACCCTACGGCCTTGTCGCGATGGAGGCCGCGCTTGCCGGCTTGCCGGTGATCCTGCCGCCAAGCGCGCTGCTTGCCCGCGATCTCGTGGCGGCGGATGCGGCGATGTCGGTCGATCCGCGCGACACGGCTGCGCTCGCCGCCGTCCTTGCCGCATTGGCGCGGGATGACGCACGGGTCGCGGCGATGAGCCACGCGGCGTTTACCGCGACCCGGCACCTCGCGCTGTCACCCGAAGAATGGATCGACCGCCTGCTGGTGCATTATGCTGCGCGGTTGGAGCCTGCTCAGGCGCCGGCAGTGGCCAGATCAGCATCCGGATCGAAGCCGATCGCCGCGAGCGTGGCGGGCGCATAAGGTGCAGGCGCCCCGGCCCGTCCAGCCACCGACCAGGTGCGGCGGTCGTGCTCGCCCAGTGGCAGGTAGGGATTGCTGCGCGCCAGCTGGCGCAAGTGCTGCACCTTGATCGGCACGATCACCAGCGAAAGCGTGGCCAGCACCACCGCCCAGCGCCAGAGGTCGAAATGTCCACTTTGGATCGCGGACATGAACTCGGCATAAGTCAGCCAGATCGCCAGCGCGCCAAGCAATTCGGAGCTGCGCTGGCTGGGCAGCGCGAGCAGCGTCAACACGGCGAGGAACAGCGCGCCAACCCCTGCCATTTCGAGTGTCAGGCGGTCGGTCACGTAGCCGGTCGTCAGCCCGAAGGCGATCAGCAGCGCGCCAAACTTGGCGAACCGGGCGACATGGCCGGGCGTGATGCGGGCAAACAAGGCGTCCATGCGCAGAAGAATGCCCCAACCAGTTCAAGGAACGCTTTCGCCCATTGGTTAACGGTGGGCCAACAAAGAGGTCCGGTTCCGGGCAGACTATAAGGGAGATTGCTCAGATACGGGGCTAATTGCGCGATGGCCGGGCGGAAAACGATGGTACCCGCGCTTGGGACGGAAGCGGCGCAGGATCGGGGATCGAGCAGTGGCCATCACACAGCAACGGCTATCGCGCAGACCATGCGGGGGGAAGGCGAAGCCGCGCGCCATTTCGCTTTGCCTGCTGGGCCTCGTCGCGCCGTTGGCCGATGCCCGCGCGCAGGCCACGGTCGATACGCGGATGGAGCGCGATACCGTGGGCGCGCGGTCGCGGCCGGAAGTGGAAACGGCAGGCGCAAGGGTCGGCGGTCTCCTGATCTCGCCCAGCTTCGGGATCGAGGCGGATGCCTCGGACAACATCTATGCCCGCAGCGATACGAAACGCGGCGATATCGCCCTGTCGGCCCTGCCGGCGCTGGCCATTGAAACACAGTGGGCGCGCCATGCGCTGGGCATCTCGGCAGAAGGCGCGATCAAGCGCTATGCCAAGCTCACGACCGAGAATGTGGAGACCTACGCCGTCAAGCTCGATGGCCGGCTCGACATTTCAGGCGATACGCGCATTTCCGGCGACGTTGGAACCGCGCGCAAGATCGAGGCGCGCGGCACCACCGGCGATACGCTGTTCGGCGCAGCACCGATTGCCTTCAGGGTGTTTTCCGGCGGCGGACAGATCGAACAGACCTTCACGCGCGTGCAGATCACGCTGGCCGGGCGGTACGAACGCTTCCGCTACGAGGACCGCCTGCTGGGCAGCACGGTGATCGACCTTTCACCGCGCGACTATGAGGCGCTGACGGGCTCGCTGCGCGCCGCCATCGGCGTCGGGCCGGGCATCGCCGCCTTCACCAGCATCGCCTACAATCGCAACCGCTACCCCATCACGCCGGTCGGCCAGCCGAGCCGCGATTCCCGCGGTTTCACGGTGCTCACCGGCCTTGCCTTCGGGCTCAACCGCCTGCTGCAGGGCGAGATCGGGGTGGGCTATGTGCGGCAGGACTTCACCGCGCCGGTGTTCCCACGGATCAGCGGCCTCGCCTATAGCGCGCAACTCCGCTGGAGCCCGACGCGGCTGACGACCCTGCGCCTGTCCGGCGGACGGTCGTTCCAGCGTTCGCCGATCATCGGCATTGCCGGGATCCAGCAGCACGAAGTCATGCTCTCGGCTGAGCACGAACTGCGCCGCGCGCTGATCCTGCGGCCATCGCTGCGCTACATGGTCGCCGATTTCCAGGTCCCGACGGGCACGGCACCCCGGCAGGAGCGCTACTTTACCGGGGGGTTCGGAACGACCTGGCGCCTCACCCAGCATCTGGAGATCGCGGGCGACTATGCGCACAGCCTCGGGCGCAATTCGGGCGCGGTCGATCCGGGCCGCGCCTATGACCGGAACCGGGCGACCCTCTCCCTGCGCTGGCGGCTTTAGCGATCATGGCAACGCTGCCGCAATATGGGCGGTTCGATGCGAACAAGCCGCCGCCGCTGCCTGAATGGGCAGCCCGCCCCAACCTGCTGAAGCGCCTGTACCACCGGATTTCCGGCGCCGATCTGCCGCTCGCGCTGGGGCTGCGAGTGCTGGTGGCGCTGCTGTTTCTGGCCAGCCTCGGCGGCGCGCTCGTTTCGCTGGCACCGCCGGTCGCCGGGCCGCAAGTGCGCTTTGCCTTTCCGCCGCCGCTGCCCGATCCCGCCGCGCTGCTGCCCTACCTGCCGGAGACGGCGCGGGTGGCCAACGCCGCAATGCCGATCATGCCGCCAAGCAGGCCCGCGCCCGCTTTCAGGCTCGGGGCGTCCGATGCCATTCAGCAGGCGCGTGCGCTCGATTGCCTTGCCACTGCCGTCTGGTACGAGGCCGGCGACGATCCTTCCGGGGAGCGCGCGGTCGCCCAGGTCGTGCTCAACCGCGCGCGCCATCCCGCCTTTCCGGCCAGCGTTTGCGGCGTGGTGTTCCAGGGCTCGGAGCGGACTACGGGCTGCCAGTTCAGCTTTACCTGCGACGGATCCCTGCGATCACGCCATCCCGGCACTGCGGCATGGGCCCGTGCGCGGGCAGTAGCGGCGGCGGCGCTGTCCGGCACGGTGGATCCGCGCGTGGGGCTCGCGACGCATTACCATGCCGACTATGTCGTGCCTGTCTGGCGCAGCGGCCTCGTCAAGCTGGCGCAAGTGGGCCTGCACTTGTTCTACCGCTGGCCGGGGGATTGGGGCTCGCCCGCCGTGCTACGCGGCAGTTCAGCCCGCGAGGAGCCGAGGATCGCCGCGCTGGCTGCGCTTTCGGCAGCGCATGGCGGCACGGCGAGCGCGGACATCGCGGGCGCCAGTGCAGCCGCCGATCCTGCCGCACCGCCGGGATATATGCCGCTGGCCTACAAGCCGTTGGATGAAGCAGATGCCCTGCCCCGCAGCGGTGCGCGCCCTGCCTCGCTCTCATCCGCACCGGCAGCCACCCGGAGCGGCAGCGGGCGCATCGTGCTGGCGCTCGATCCCGCGGCATTCCCGGGCTCCTATGCCATGCGCGCGCTGGCCGCGTGCGCCGAGCGGGAGCGCTGTGCCGTGGTTGGCGAGCTCATCGGCGCTGCCCCCGGACAAGGCCCCGGCTTCGTCTACTTGCGCGACAGGCGGACCGGGGCGGAAGGCGCATGGTGGGATTGCACCGCCCTTCCCCGCGCCAATCCGGCACGCTGCCTGCCCAAAGGCCCGGCATTGACGCGGCTGCTGGCAGACTGGGGCTGAGCTCACGCCCGTCCTGACCGATCCCGCACTGCCGGTCGCAATCGGCGTTGCGGGACGCGGCGGGTGTGGCATGCTGCCCGCACTCCAGTTGCGGAGCCCATCGCCATGCGCCGCTCGTTCCTGAAGCTGTTCGCCGGTCTGCTGCTCGCCTGCATCGCCGGGCCGCGCGATCCGCACGCCATGCCAGTCATTGCTGAGACAAGTGCGAGGGCATCGCAAAACCCCGCTGATGACTTTCCGGCGTGCCACGCGCCTTTTGCCGAGCTGCTCTCCAGCCGCACCTTTGCCGCCTATCCCGCCGCGCTGCCGCCGCGCAGGATGCCGCCCGCAGCGCCCGACGTAAGCCGCGGCCAAGCTCACCTCTACAGCACGGCGATCCGGCTCGGCGCGCGCGAGGGGCCCAATTTTGCGGGCCACTACACCCTGATCCGGATTGGCTGCGGTGCCGCGACGACATGCATCGCAATCGTCGATGCACTGACCGGCAAGGTCGTTTTCCCGGCGCAGTTGCGATCCGTGAGCGCCATGCTGGTCGATACCGGCGATGCGGAGGTGGACACCCTGAATGTCCGGCGCGACAGCAACCTCATCGTCGCCATCGGCACGGTCAACGAGCGCCCGAATGGCTTCGGCCTCTACCATTTCGTCTGGTCCGGTGGACGCCTCCACCAGCGCAAGTTCGTACCGGCGGCAAGGCTTTGCGGGCTTCCCGCCACGACCCGGTTCTGAGCCTAAGCAGATCGGTGTGAATTGGCGTTGCGGCTGGCGCGCGGCGCACGCATGCTGGTGCATGCCGCTGCTTGAACTGCGGCGCGGGATCGGGAGGATACCTCTGATGGGCATATCGCCGTTTGCCAGTGCCGCCGCGCTGGCATTTGCCCTCGTGGCCGCTACCGCCCCTATCCCGGCGCTTGCGCAAAATGCTTCAGACCGGGCCGCGAAGGAGGAGGCGGAAGCCGCTGTCGCCGCGGCCAGCGAAGCGGCAGCAAGCGCTGATGGCGGCGGTTTCTCGGTCTCTGCCACGAGCCAGATCGATGGCCGCGTGGTCAACCCGATGAAGCTCAGCGAACGCAAGCTGCTTGCCGCAGCGGCGAAGCTGGGCCCGCTGGAAAACTACCGCAGCTACACGCCCGCCTTTACCGCATGGAACGCGCAGCTCATGGGCGGGATCAAGCGCGGTACGCTCGCGCAGGTCAGCGCAGACATGGCGCCAGGGCTCGGCATTCCGGCTCAAGCGCTTGAGGCCTTGGCGCGCGACTGGCTGATTGCCCGGATCGGTGACTACGGCCTCAGCATGGGCGGCGAGCTTGGCGCGATGCGTCCCGCGTTTACAGCGCAAGTCGTGCGCGATGTCGCGGCGGCGGCGGGGCATGCGCCTTTCGCCATCGAAATCGCGGCGCAGGCGCTGAACATCGGCGGTGATTGCGCTGATCCGGGCTTTGCCGCAATCCGGGATGCCGCGCCGGACAAGATGCTGGCCGAGTGGGCCATGGTGCGCGGTACGTCCTGCCCCGCTCTCGGCTATGGCGCACTGGCGAGCCCGGAGCGGCGCACCACCGTGCTTCTGCAATTCCTGCTGACCCGCGAAGTGCAGGGAATCGACTTGCTGCCGATTGCCGGCTGGCTGTTGTCCGAGGGCGGGCTTGCCCGTGTCGATCCAGCCGAAGCACCGCGAGTGCGCGCATGGCTCACCCGCAGGGAGATCGACAGCCTGCTGGGTGCGGGCATGGGGAGCGCGGCACTCGCCCGGTTCGATGCGCTGGATGCTGGCCTGCGCGCCGAGGTTCTGCGCCCCACTGTGCCCGCCTTTGCCGCAACCGTCGATGGCGGCGCGCTGACCTTTGACGCGGATAGCGAGTCCCTGCGGCTGCGGCTGGCGGCGGCCATGGCGCTTGCCCAGCGCAAGAGCGAAGCCGAAGCGCTGCTGAGCAGTGATCCCGCGCTCGCGGATGGTCCCAAGCTGCTCGACTGCCTCTTTGCCGCGCAAAGCCAGCCTTCCGACCGCGACTGGCGGCATCAGCCCTGCGGCCTTGGCAAGGGGGACAACGACGGCAAGATCCGCGATGCGATCACCCATGCCTATCTGCGCGAAGCGATCAGGGAGACGGGCACCGACCTCTATCCGCTGGTGGAGCTCGCCGCCGGATACCTCAGGGACAGTTCGTCGGACGGCATCCTCGTCGCACTGCGCTGCGAGCAGCTTCGCGAGCCGCAATATGCGACGCTGTGCCGGCAGGATCGGCACCGGACGGCGCAATCGCTGCGAGCGGTGAAGGACCGCGAGGATTACGAACGCAAGAAGGACGAACCCCTCTTTGCCGCGCTGGCCAGTGCCGCCCTGCCGGGTTGGGAAGCGATCATGGCGCGCCGCGAGGCCCTGCGCACCGCGACATTGGCCGCATTCACCGATCCGGGTGACGAGCCCCGCCAGATCGCCTGGTCGACGCGGCCAGCAGTGGAGCCCGATCCTTCGCCCTTTCCGGAGAAGCCGCTTCCCCCGGAACTTCGCTCAACGCCCAAGGAGGAATCTGCGGCCCCCGTCTGGCCGCGTGGCTGGACGCCGCTACCGCGCGGATTTGTTCCGGTGCGCAACGGCCAGTCCGGCAGTCTGGCCGTCGCGGTCAGCAGTTCGACCCGGTTCGATCCTTCCGGCGAAGTGGGGCGCGGCGCCTATTGGGTCCATGTCAGCCGCGATGGCGGGAAGACCTGGCAGGCCCCGCGCTATACCGGGCTGGCCGCGTTCTTTCCCTATGTGGTGCAGCCCAGTTCCAAGCTGCCGCTGCTCGACGGGGAGACGATCCACCTCGAAGTCATGGTCGATCTGCTCGACACGCGCAGCATCACGTACCCGCCGGTGGGCCTGCGCACCCGGCGCACTGCGCGCGACCTTTACCTCGAGCTGCCGCTGGCCGCGCTCGAAGCAGACAGCGACGGGGACGGGCTGACCGACATTGCCGCACACCATCTGCTGCTGGATCAAGCTGCGCCGCTGCGGCCGTTCGTGGTGGGAAGCGATCTGGCCACCTGCCCGGCCAAGGGCTCGGCAGCGGCGGACTTGCGGGCCCAGCTCCTCCAGCGGCTGTTCGGCGGGCGGCAGGAAGCTGCGGTGCTTGAGCCGATCAATCGCCCCAAGGACGCGCTGATCGGCTTCGGCTGGGCGAAATCGGCCGAAGCATCGGTCGGGCCGTTGTTCATCAAGGGCAATGCGGCAGACTTTGCCTGCATGCGCCTGCCCTTCCCGGCGCTGGTCTATGACGAGGCGGGCGAGGAAGCGCTCCAGCGCAAGAGCCCGGATTTCCGCCTGCTCGAATTGCCGCCGATGATCATGAACCGGGCGGGCACGCGCGGCTATGCGGTCTGGTCGTTCGGCTGGACGGGTGGCACCACGCTGTTCGTGCAGGGTCAGGATGGCCGCTGGCAGACAGTGGAAATCAGTTCCTGGATCACCTGAAGCGGAGCGCTACCCCAGCCCCACTGCGCCGAGGACCGGACGGAAACCGGTTCCCTCGCGCAGCACACGCGCCACATGATTGCCGCCAAAGTGCGCCGGCACCAGCAGCGCCTCCCGGCTCGCGGCAAGGTCGAGCACGCTGCGGCGGGTCTCGCGCGCCTGATCGGGCGCCTCGCAGAACACGCTGTTCCATTCGGGGCGATAGATCTGCGCCGGATGGTGGACGACATCGCCCACGAACAACGCGCGGTCATCCCCGCCTTCGACTTCGAGCATCATGCTGCCGGGGGTGTGGCCGGGGCAGGCATGGAGCGTGAGGCCTTCGGCGACCTCGAAACCGGGTTCGGCCCATTCGGCACGGCCGGCAGCGACGATAGGGGCGACGCTGTCCTCGTACATGCCCGCATTGACTGCGGCGCCGACACCTTCGGGTCCGGCGGCGCCGTCCTCCGGATCCCAATAGGCGCGGTCGGCCAGCGGCAGCACGTAGCGGGCGTTGCGGAACGTCGGCTCCCACTTGCCATCAACAAGGCGGGTGTTCCAGCCGACATGATCGATGTGGATGTGCGAGCAGACGACCACGTCGATGTCCTCGGGCTGATAGCCGGCGCGCGCAAGATTGCCGAGGAAGTCGGTCTGCAAGTTGCTGAAAATGGGGATGTTCGGGCGGTCCTTGTCATTCCCCGCGCCGGTATCGAAGAGGATGCGCTGCTTGCCGGTATCGAGCACCCAGCTTTGCAGGAAGGCATAGAGCTGGCCGGTCTGCGGATCGAAGTATTCCGGCGCGAACTCCTCCGCATGGGGTTCCCACCCCTCTGCCGTGTAGCCCTGAAAGAGATAGGACGGCGGCGCGAACGTGCCCTGCCATTCCTCGATGCGGTGGATGGTGACGTGGCCGATCCGGAAACGGTCCATGTGTGCTGCTCTCCCCGCCGGGCGGCAGCCCGGCGGCGGAAGAGTGCATCTTTCGCGGGCAGCCGCAACGCCTTTCGCAGCCGCGCGAGCGGCGGGCGGGGCGTGACAGCGCCGATGGACTCTGCTTGTACCCGGGTATGACCATGCTGGAACCTCTGATGATCTGCCCGCTCTACGCACTACTCGCACTCTTTTCCGGAGAACCAATCCGGTGATTTCAGCCGCACGTACACTCGCGATTTTTGCGCTGACGCTGCTCATCCTGCAGGCGCTGATCTTTGCCTCGTGGATCGCAGGTCTGGCGCTGATGCTGCCTTCGTGGGCCTCAAGCACAGCGCTGATCGTCGGCTGCCGCGACGTGCCAGCCGCCCGCCCGCGCGCCGCAAGCTTCGGCCACGTGATCTGCGGAGCGACCGGCATCGCGGCGTTCTATCTCGCTGGCCCCGCCGCCCATCCCTGGGCGCTGTGGCTCGCCGCACCAGCCGTCGCGGTTGGCGTGACGCTGATGTGGGCCTTGCGCTGCTATCATCCGCCAGCCGCCGCCAATGCCGCCATTCCCCTGTTCACCGCAGCGACGATGCCGGTCTATGCCGGTACGGTCATACTGGGGGCGAGCCTGCTGCTGCTGGCCGCCCATGCGCTTGACCGCGCCGATGGCATGAGCCGCACTTAGAAGTAGCGTTCACCAATGCGGATAGTATCGCCGGGTAGAATGGCGACTTGCGCTGAGCGCAGCGGCACCGCGCTCTCCGCCTTGCCCGTTTGTCGGCGCAGGAACACAGTCTTTTCGTTCGCGCGGTAGGTGAAGCCGCCAGCACGGGCGATGGCCTGCTCGACCGTCATCCCCGAGGAATAGGAATATTCACCGGGACGGTTAACTTCGCCCAGAATGTAGAACGGCCGATAGTTGAGCACCTCAACGCTCACGCGGGGATCGTTGACATAGCCTTCCGCCAACTTGGCCGTGAGCTCCTGCTGCACCGCATCGATCGTCCGCCCCCCTGCCGTGACCACGCCGATCAGCGGGAACGCGAGCGCGCCGCCGGGGGTGATGTTGTATTCACCGGTCAGCGAAGGCTCGTTGAAAACGGTTACGCGCACGCGGTCTCCCGCGCCGAGGTGGTAGCTTTCAAGCCCTGCGGCGACGTCTGCCGTCGAGATCGGCGGGGCACCCGCGCCGGCGCATCCACCGAGCATGAGCGCTGCTGCACCCGCCACGGCGAGCGCCATGCGGTACCGCGGGTGCTTTGCGCCATCATGCTTGCTATCCATGCGAATTCTCCAATGCTTTTGCGAGCTTTTGCTCCATGCCCACAAGTCTATGCGGCGGGCGGCAAAGCGCAATCACCCGGCCCCTTGCCGAATCCTCCGAGTTGGAGATGTTCCGACGAGGCCTGCGGGATGAGCTGGCCGGCACCGCCCTGGCTTGCCCCGCGCACTATCCGTGATGCCGCGCTGTTCGGCATATGGTGCATAAATCCTTAAGCATTCACCCGGATTTGCCCCCGATCCAGCGATGCGGGATGCAGGACCGCACGAAGCTTCGGACTGCGCCCGCGAAGGCGCGCAGCGATCCGGCGGCGCCGAACGGGGCCTACCATCGCTCCGGTTTGCCTCCGCAGCGGATACGCTTCGCCTTCCCCGTCGCGGCCCCTTGCCTAGTCTTGCAGCAGGCCGCGAGGGGAACCGTTCTCCCCGATCGGACCAATTTTACCATATGGGTTCACCCTTCTGCTGACGCGGGGAGGTGAGCTCATCAGCCGAGGAGATCAAGGGTGAACACGGCAGTCGGCCTTTATCGCAACGCCGGAGGTGCGCCAGGCATGGTGCCCACGCTCGCCTTCGAACCCCGCGTTCCGCCCGCAGCGGCAGACCGGGTGGATCTGAGGCTGCTTCTCGCAGTGTTCCGCCGCCGCCTCGGCGTGTTCCTCGCCGTCCTCTTCGCCGTGCTGGGCGCAGGCCTGGTGGTGACGGCACTGCAGCCGCGCACCTACACCGCACGCGCCGAGGTCACGCTCAACAGCCGCCCGCAAACCGTGGCGCCAACGAGCACGAGCGACGGGCCGCAGCAGGCCCCGATCCCCAGCGAGGGCTATGTCGATACGCAAGTCGCCGTCGTCACGTCCGAAGCCAATCTCGGCGCCGTGGCGGAAAGCCTCGGTCTCGCCAAGGATCAGCGCTTTGCCCAGAGCCCATCAGGCGCGAAGGCAGCGGCGCTGGAATGGCTGCGCAAGGGTGTCGTGGCGACACGCATCGGCACGACCTACGGCATCGCAATCACTTTCGAAGACACTGATCCTGCGCTCGCCACACGCGTCGCCAATACCTTCGCGCAGCAGTACACCGCAGGCGCGCTGGAGGCGAAGCGGCAGAACGCCCGCGCGATGACGACGGCGATTGCCGACCGGCTCGAGCAACTGCGGCAGCAATCTCTGGGCGATACCGCAGCGGTGCAGCGCTATCGCATTGCGAACAATCTGCTCTCGACGACGATGGGCACGCTGACCGAGCAGGAGATCTCGAGCTACAACCAGGCCGTCACCACCGCGCGCGCGGAAGCGAGCGAGGACGGCGCGCGGCTGGATGCTGCCCGGCGGCAACTGGCGCTGGGCACCAGTGCTGGCGGCGTAGGCGAAGTCGCGGCTTCGCCTGCGATCGGTTCGCTCCGCGCGCAGCAGGCGACGGCGGCGACGGATCTCGCCTCGCTGACAGCGCGTTATGGCCCGCGCCATCCCGATGTGCTGCGGGCCAAGGCCGCGCTGGGCGCCATCGATGCGCGGATTTCGGACGAGACGGAGCGCGTGATCTCGAGCCTTGAAGCTCGTGCGCGGGTCTCGCAGCAGCGGCTCGCCTCGCTGACCGGGTCGCTCCAGCAGTCGCGCGGCACACTGGCGCAGAACAACGCCGCGATGGTCGGGCTGCAAGACCTCGAGAAGCGCGCCGAGACCTCGAACGCGCTCTACGAGAGCTACCTCAACCGCTTCAAGGAACTGACCGCACGCGAAGGCACCGAACAGGCCGATGCCGATATGTTGCATCCTGCATCGGTGCCGCTGAAGCCGACGAGCCCCAACGTGGTGCTCAATCTGGTGCTGTCCGTCGCGCTCGGGCTCGGGCTTGGCGTGGCGGCGGCATTCGCGGCCGAAATGACCTTCAGCGGACTGACCACGGGGGACGATATCGAGCAGCGGCTGGGCGTGCGCTATCTCGGCTCCATCCCCACGCTGGGCTCAGTCTGGCGGGGTGAGGAAAAGGTGCCGATGGCGGCACTGCTGGAGGATCCGCGTTCGGCCTTTGCGGAAAGCTTCCGCTCGCTGCGGGCCTCGATCGCGATGAACACGACGCAGGCGCGGGTGATCGCGCTGACCTCCGCGCTGCCGGACGAAGGCAAGACGACGACCTCGATCTGCCTTGCCCGCTCGATGGCGCTTTCGGGAGACCGCGTGCTGCTGATCGACGGAGACTTGCGCCGCCAGGGTGTGAGCCGGTTCCTGCGCGGTGATACCGGTCGGCCGGGACTGATGGACGTGCTGGGCGGCAGCGCACCGCTGGAAGCGGCATTGGTGGTGGACCCGGCGACAGGCCTCAACATCCTTCCGCTGACCGAAGGGAGCGACAAGGCACCCGAACTCCTCACCGGCGAGGAAATGGACCGCATGCTGGATCAGGCGCGCGAGATGTTCGATGCGATCATCATCGACACCGCCCCTGTTCTGCCGATCGCGGATGCGCGGCTGATGCTGCGCAAGGCCGATGCCTCGGTCTTCGTGGTGCGCTGGCGCAAGACGCCGGAGGCCGCATTGCGCTCTGCGTTGAGACTGCTGCCGGATGACCGGGTGCAGCTGGCAGGCGTGGCGTTGACCCGGGTCGACATGCGCAAGCAGGCCCGCTTCGGCTATGGCGATGATGCGTTCTACCATTCGTACAAGCGCTACTATGCCTGAGGCGGCAGCACCCTCACCCAGCGCCTCACCGCGCGGGACAGCGCTTGCACCAGCAAGCGGGGCCGGCGGCGCAGCCACCTTCCTGCTGGGCAGCGGCGCTTGCCGGAACCCGGCTCCGGCCGTCGTCGCCCAGGCTGGAACGGCCTTGAGCGCGCTGGCGGCAGACATGCGGGCCGGGGCCGCGCCAAGCCGGGTCACAGAGCCGGTGTCGCGCGCCGGACACATCGGCAGGCTCGACCTGGCAGCCCTCGGCTTGAGCAGCCCCGTAGCGGCCCTTGATGTGCGGCGCCGTCCGCCCGTGATCCATCCCGGTGCGGTGCTCCCGGCCGATCCGCGCAGGCGGTTCAAGCGGGTCGCGATCATCCATTACTGGCTGGTCACGATGCGCGGCGGGGAGCGGGTGCTTGAGCGGTTGCTCGAGCTGTTCCCGGAGGCCGACATCTTCACCCATGTCTATGATCCGGCGGCGATGTCCGCCGCGATCCGGGCGCGCCGGGTGCACACCAGCTTCATCCAGAAGCTGCCCGGGGCGCGCAAGCACTATCAGGCATACCTGCCGCTCATGCCCATGGCGCTCGAGCAGCTGGACCTGCGCGGCTACGACCTCGTGATCTCGAGCGAGAGCGGACCTGCCAAGGGCGTGATCCCCGCACCTGATGCGCTGCACTTGTGCTACGTCCACTCGCCGATGCGGTACTTGTGGGATCACTACCACGATTATCGCGCCGAAGCGGGCTGGCTGCGCCGTTCGGTCATGCCGCTGCTGTGCCATGGGCTGCGCCAGTGGGATACGAGCTCGGCTGCGCGGGTCGACCGGGTGCTGGCCAATTCCAGCTTCATCCGCGACCGCGTGGCCAAGGCATGGCGGCGCGAGGCGGCGGTGGTGCATCCGCCGGTCGATCCTGCGCTGTTCTCGCCAACGGACGAGATCGAGCCGGGCTATCTCTGGGTCGGCCAACTGGTGCCCTACAAGCGCGCGGACCTTGCCATCGATGCGTTCAACGCGCTTGGCCTCCCGCTCACCGTGGTGGGCGATGGACCGCAAGCGGCCATGCTGAAGAAGCGCGCCGGGCCGAACATCCGGATGATCCCGCGGCTCGGCTTCGACGAACTGCGGCGCGCCTACGCCCGCTGCCGCGCCCTGGTGTTCACCGCCGAGGAGGATTTCGGCATCGTGCCCGTAGAAGTCATGGCCTCAGGCCGACCGGTGATAGCCTATGGCCGCGGCGGCGCGCTCGACAGCGTGGTGGAAGGACGCACCGGCCTGTTCTTCGGCGAGCAGACGAACGAAAGCCTGATCGCGGCGGTGCGGCAACTGGAGCAATGGCTGCCCCACTTCGATCCCGCCGAGGCGGTGGCGCGCGCGCACGATTTCGCGCCGGAGCGCTTCGACGCAGGTGTGCTGGAGGGGCTGGCATGAAGCTGCAACCGCTCAACCGGCTGCGCACCGCGCTCACCCTGCTGCGCCTGCGTCTGCGCGGGGACCGGGCGGGCAAGCGCTTCTTCGTCCATAGCGGGCTCCCGCGCATCGAAGGACGTGGCCGCATGGCGATCGGCGAGCGGGTCAACTGGAGCTGCCACGGCGCACCGGTCGCGGTCGAAGTGGGGCCCGGCGCGCTGCTCGAAATCGGTGCGCGGGCGTTTCTCAATGCCGGGGTCGAGATCGTCTGCCACGCTTCGGTGCGGATCGGGGAGAACTGCCGCATCGGTCCGCGCTGCGTGCTCGCCGATACCAACCACCACCCGGTGCATGAAGGCCAGGGCGTGCGCGTCGCGCCGGTAAAGCTCGGCCGCAACGTCTGGCTGGGGCGCGGGGTCATCGTGCTTCCCGGCGTTTCCATCGGCGATCACGCGGTCATCGCGGCGGGCTCGGTCGTGTTCTCCGACGTGCCGGCGCGCGAGGTGTGGCGGGGCAATCCTGCGGCCTACGTCAAGCCGGTGCGCGCCAGCGAAGGGTTCGTGCGGCCATGAGCAGCGGTGCCGACCACGCAGCCTCTGGAAAGGCAGGCCCATGGAACTGACCTTCATCGGCGCGGCGCAGGTACTGATCGGGCTCGCGCTATTCGTGGCGGGATCGGTCGAGGCGATATTCGCGTTCACTCTTGTTTCGGCAATGTTCGGCGGATCGGCGGCGATCCTGCTGCCGGTGCTGGGCAATTCCTCGATCCCGCCGGTGCAGTTCGCCCTGCTGTTCGTGGCGATGCGCCTGCTGGTGCCGGGCGCGGGGCAGATGTCGGCCGTGGCCGGGGCGCTGCGGGCCAATGGCTGGCTGGTTGCATTCGTGGTCTACGGCGTGGCGATTGCCTTCATCGCGCCGCGCCTGTTTGCCGGACAGATCGAGGTTACGCCGCTGCGCGGGCGTGTGGAGGCGCGCTACGTCTCGACGCTGGCCTACGTCTATGCGGTGAAACCCTTGGTGCTCAGTCCGCAGAACCTGACCACCGCAGTCTACCTCGTCGGGACACTGCTGGCGGGTATTGCCAGCTTCGTGGCATGCGGGCGCGAGCGCGGGCGGCTGATGCTGGTGAGAACGCTGGCCCTGGTCGGCATGACCCATGCTTTGACCGGCTTTGCCTCGGTCGTGATCAGGGGCACGCCGGCAGAAGTCGTGCTCGCGGTGTTCCGCAACGCCTCCTACGCGCAGCTTGACCAGTCCTACAACGGCTTCATCCGGATGACGGGGCTGCTGCCAGAGGCATCGACGTTTGCCAACTATGGCCTCGTGCTGTTCGTCTTCTCGTTCGAGTGCTGGCTGCGGCGGATCGATCCGCGCTGGACGGGGCCGGCCGCCGCGCTGCTCGCCTCTGCGCTCGCGCTCAGCACATCGAGCACGGCCTATGCCGGCTTGCCGACTTATGCGCTCATCCTCGCGGTGCGGTCCCTGCTGTTTCCCGGAGCGCTGCCAGCCGATCGCGGCTTGTCGATCGGCGCGGCGCTGCTCGCGCTCGTCGCTGCCGGCTGCGCGGTGATGATCTGGCAGCCGCGCCTTGCCGATGCCTTCGGCGACATGATCCTCCACATGACCGTGGAAAAGGGCGAAACACTCTCCGCACTGCAACGCAAGTTCTGGGCATGGCAGGGGATCAACGCCTTCATCGAGAGCAGGGGTATCGGGATCGGCCCCGGCAGCTTCCGGTCCTCAAGCCTCGCGACCGCAGTGATTGGCTGCACCGGCGTGATCGGTGCGACCGCGCTGCTGATGCACATTCTCACCGCATTCAGTCCGCTGCGCCAATCGACGTGGGCGCCGGTTTCGGACCAATCGCTCTCGACCGCGGCAGCGTCCAGTTGGGCGATGATCATGGGCGTGGCGATTGCCTCGATTTCCTCGCCCACCTGCGATCCGGGGACCGATTTCGCCATCCTCAGCGGAGCCGCGCTGGCGCTGCGGCGGCAGCAGGCGGCGGCGCGGATGGCCCCGGCGCCCAGCCCGGTCGCCGAGCCGCCGCCCCTGGCAGAGGCCGCGCCGAGGCCCTTCCTGCTTGCCGGATCGGCGATGCCGCGCGGGTTCGCCGCCCTCGAACCGCTCATTCTCGACAGCGCGCTGGAGCTGGCGTGAGGCGGTGCTGGATGCGCCAAGGCCAGCCCCACAGCCCTCCCCATTTCTGCGAAGCATGAATGGGGAGGTGGCACGCCACAGGCGGGTCGGAGGGGTAACAAGGAGCAAAGAGGGCCTCCGTCAGGCAAGGGCCATCCCCCTTGCCCCCTGACCGACCTGTCGCCGATCGGATCTATGCCAAGGGACGATTGCCAGTCTGGCGGCCAGCAATCGTCTTGCATCGCCGAATGTTTGCTCCTTAATGTCCCTGCATGGCGCAGGATGGATCACGACGGAAGCCGTGGACTGAGGAGGAGACGCTCCTTGCGCTTTATTTGTATTTCCAGACACCATTCGGCAAGATTCACTATCGCAATCCAGAAATACAAAGGCTGGCTGCGATAACCGATCGCCCAAGCAATTCGATTGCTATGAGAGCCCTCAAATTAGGCAGCAATTCCTCGTCAAGCTATTCCGCACGAAAACCTAGCCTTGTGGATTGCGGACCCTTGCAGTGCTTTAAACATTCGAAGCGTCCCAAAACACCCGGGAGCGCGAGCGGGATGCCCCTCGCATCATTACCTTCCTTCCTCCCTGCCCGGCGCGAGTTTTCCATCGCCCCTTCCGCACATTCCATTTTCCTACACACCCTCTCCTGAGGCATCTTCGGGACCGGTTCCGGGCCAGCGGAGGTCGATGTCGTGTCTGCCGAAAACAGCGAAGTGCCTGCCCGTCGCGAGGCGCCGAGGGGGCGTTCGGGATTCCTGACCCGGGTGTCTGTTATTCCCGTTTCGGGATTCCGGCGGTTTTCAAGATTATTTTATAGTTTCAAGGAGAAAGCCGTTCGGACTGAGATTGACGGTTTTCCCTCTGGACTGTGTCAACTGTGTCAACCTCTCCCAATTCGGGACAATTGGGTTCGGCTTGACCGCCGGAAGCCCCGGTGCTGCATTGGGAGCGAGGTGACCCGGCAGGAGGCAGCATGATCACGATTACCCGCATCGATCCCACCGGCACTGCGCACCGCGTTGCCGTGCGCGGCCATGAGTTCGTGACCGACCTGACTCCGCCGCCGGGCGCGGACAACGAAGGGCCCGATCCGCACGAGATCTACGACGCGGCGCTCGGCGCGTGCAAGGCGCTCACCGTGCTGTGGCAGGCGCAGCGCAAGGGCATGGCGCTGGAGGGCATTGAAGTGGTTGTCACCCGCGATGCCAGCCAGGAGCGCGAGGGCATCTACCGCCTGCGCACGGCGCTGATGCTGACCGGCGATCTAAGCCACGACGAGCGCGAAGCGCTGCTGTCAGCAGCGAAGAAGTGCCCGGTGCACAAGCTGATGAGCGACGTGACCACCGAGATCGAGACAGTGCTGGTCGATCTGGACTGACGGCGCGCTACTTCGCCTTGGTCAGCGCATCCCACGTCGTCCAGGGGATGTCACGACCGGGCCAGGCGACTTTCTTGAACGGCCACTTGGCGGCGATCCACTTGTGCGCCCAGGCTGCGAGCTGCGCATCGAAACCGGCATCGTATTCGGCCTTGGTGACCCAAATGCGCACGACCGCGTCGTAGCCGGAGACCGGGCTGGGAGCGACATAGAGGCAGCCGCGCTCGCGCTTGCCGTCGGGCGTCAGCACCGAATAGGCGAAGCTTTCGCGGCGCTGGAAGCGGCCAGCCTCGGTCTGCATGTCGAGCATGGCGTCAGCATCGCTGATCCCGGCGTGCGGCCAGTCAGTGCTGCGCGTGAAGGTCTGCTGCAGGTGCTCGACCGAGGACATGTAGGCATCGAAATCGATCTTCACGAGATCGGGCCCCAGCGGCTGGAGGCGGAAGCCGGAGCCCTCGGCGCTGGTGGGGACCGCGAAAGTGGGCGCAACCAGCGATGGAGCAGCATGCGCCGGGAGCGCGGCAAACAGGACGGCGGCGGCAGCAGCGATGGTCAGGCGCTTCATCAGTGATGGTCCCCTTGTTGCAGCTGCGAAGGTTTCATGAGCGCGCGCGGGGAGCAAGCGGCATTTTGGGTCAGGCCGGTCTTGGCGCCACCGAGAGCAGGGCGGCAGCGCGGCGCAGTGCCGGGATGACCGGCCATGCGGCGACCAGCCAGCCGGCGGCGGCACAAGCCAGCGGGAGCGCCAGTGCGGCGAGCGGCGCCGAACCGGCAAACGCCCGGTCTGCCGCGCAGGCTGCGCCGAATGCACCGGCAAGAGGCAGGCCCACCAGTCGTGCTGCTTCGGCCAGCGCGGGGCGATCGGGCTGTTGGAGCGCGATCAGCGTGAGCGCGACCGCGGCGAGAATGGCGACCAGCGTGGCAGCAAGAGCTGCGCCGAGCGCGCCATAGGGCGCGGCAAGAATGGTGAGCCCGGCCGTCGCCATGGCGGCGATCGACTGCACGGCGAGCACCCTTCCCTGCCGGTCGCTCACGATCAATTCCGCCGTGGCAACGGCCGCGAGGAGCGCCGCCATCCGCGCCACACAGAACACCGTGACAACTGGTGCGGCTGCCGCCCAGGCCGGCCCAAGCGCGAGCGGCACGACGCGGTGCGCGAACAGCGCGAGCATGGCGAGCGCGGGCCAGCCGAGCACGGCGAAGAGCCCGGCAAGGCGTGGCCAGGCGCCAGGACTGCCCTCCCTCTCTCCCCGCGCGCGCTCGGCAGCAAGCGTGGTCAGCGCGAGCATACCGGCTGGCTGCACGAACATGTCCGCCAGCGCAGTGACCATGCGGTTGGCTGCGCGGTAGAGCCCCGAGGCAGCAGGCGAGAAGACCATGCCGAGCACGAGATCGCCGCTGTAGTTGGCAAGGAAGGTGACAAGCACCGACCCAAAGCGGCTGGCGGACCAGCGCAGCACGTCAACGACCCGTGTACGGCGAGGAACTGCAAGCGCCAGCGGAGGCCCAAGCGCGCCAAGCGCCAGCGCCATGAGCAGCGTGCGCGCATAAATCTGCAGGACCAGCGCCCAGATGCCCCACCCTGCCGCCAGCAAGACAATCGCGGCAAGGCCCGCACCCACTTCGGCCAGAACGGTGATCCCATAGTAGCGGCGCACGGCGCCACCGCGCAGCATGAGCGATTCGGCAAAGGCCGCGAGCGCCCCGAGCAGGACCGACGGCGCGAGCGCGAGGATGACGTGCGCCACCTCGCCGCCCTTGAACACGAACGGCGCGGCAAGGCCGAGCGCGACCAGCAGCGCGATCCAGCCCAGCGCGACGAGCACCGTCGCGGCAAGGCAGGCGCCCGCGCCTTGCTGCTCTTCGGCATCGTGCGAGAGCTTCAGAAGATACTCGAACGGGCCGGTGTAGAGCATCGTGCGCGCCAGCATGACCAGCGCGCCCGCGATTGCGAAGATGCCGAAATCGGCGGGTGCCAGGTGCCGGGTCGCGACAAGCGTGACGGCAACCATGGCAAACTGACCGCTGACGCGCGCAGCCATCGCGATCAGCGCGGTGCCCCCACCGGCGCGCGCGAAGCGGAGCAGGCGGGCCATCATGCCGTCCGCGCCAATTGGCGGAGCGACGCCAGCAGGGTCCGCCCGGCGCGGGCCCAGGTATAGCGCGCGGCGCGGGCATGACCGGCAGCGACAAGCGCCTCACGCGGGAGGCGAGTGATCGCCCGGCGCCACGATCTGGGTTCGTCAGGATCGGCGTAGAGCGCTGCGTCGCCGCACACTTCCGGAACGGCGCCGCAGGGCGCAGCAATCACCGGACAGCCGCACAGCATCGCTTCCACTGGCGGCAGGCCGAAGCCTTCGGTCCGCGAAGGGAACAGCAGCGCGGCAGCGCCTTCATAGAGCGCGCGCAAGGCCGCATCATCGCACGGGCCGGCGAAGACCGCATCGGGCGGCGGGACCAGCCCGGCAGCTTCGAGTGCTGCACGCGGCGGGCCGACCACGACAAGACGAAGCGGCGCGAGCGCCCCATCGGCAAAGGCGGCAAAGACGACGGCGTTGTTCTTGTAGGCCTTGGGGCTGCCGAACATCAGCGCGTAACTGCGCGGTTCGAGCCCGAGGCGGGGGAGTGCAGCGGGATCGGGGGTTACCTCGAGGATATGATCTGCGCCGTTGTGGAGCACGTCTGCCCCCACCTTGCCGGTCACGCCGCCGTGCGCGAGTTCAGCCGCCGAGAAGGCCGAAACGGTGAGCACCCGCGCGCTCGACCGGGCCATCAGCGGCGTGAGCAGGCGGTATCCCACACGCTGGCGCCAGGGGTAGGAGCTGTCATCCCTGAGAAATTGCGCATCGTGGAGCATGGTCAGCTTGGGGCGGTGCGCGACGGGGGCCAGATTGGCGAGGTTGACGAGGAGGCCACCTGCCGCGAGGCGGGGCAAACGCAGTTGCTCCCACGCCTGCGAGGCGGGGCGATCGTCTTCGATCACCTCGATGGCAGAGAGCGGCGGCCCATCCGCGCACCCCTTGGGCACGATCAGCGCGCAAGGCGGGTCATCGGGTGCCGGAGCGGCTGCGAGGAGTTCGTCCACTTCGGCGATCAGGCGCGCAGCGACGCGGTGAACACCGTTGAGCCCACCGGCGCGGAACTTCCCGTTGAAGACGACACGGCGCATGGCGCCTACATCCGCTCGATCTTGCGCGGATCGATCCGCCCGAGCGCAAGATCGGCGAGTGCGCGCAGGTTTCCGGCGAGGCGTCCAGCGCGGTCGATATGCGGTTCGGGGAAAGGGGCGCGCAACAGGTTGGCGGCAAGGTTCTGCCAGAACAGGCGCTTGGCCAGCCAGCGCGGGATCGTGCCCTTGCGGAGCAGATAAACGATGTTGGCGACTTGCGAATAACCGAGCCGACGGCCCGAGGTCCGCCCGCCGCGCACCCCGAGGTGGACGCCAGTCACCCGGCCCGAGGACACCAGCCGCCCGCGCCGCGCCAGCTGCATGGTCAGGTCGATATCCTCCTGCCAGCCATAGAGCGGCAACGCTTCATCAAAGCGCAAGCCGCGCATGAGCGACATCCGGAGCGCCATGTTGCAGCCATAGAGCGCCTCACGCGGGATCACCGCGGGATCGAGAGCAGGAGCGTCACGCTCGATCAGTTCAAGGGCCTGCTCGGCAGCGAAGCCGCCGTGGCGCACACCATCGGCCACGAGATTGCCAGTCACCCCGGCTATCCCCGGATCGGAGATAAACAGCGCCTCGATCGCAGCGCAGTAATCGGGCGCCATGACGAAATCGTCGTCGAGAAACAGCACCACATCGGCTCGCCCTTCGAGCAGTTCGAGCGCGCGGTTGCGCTGGCGGCAGAGGCCTTTGGGGGAAACCGCGAGTTCGGGCCGCACCACGCTTTCGCCAGCGCTGCCGAAATCCTCCTGCGAAGGCGCCACGATCAGCACGCCATCGGGCGCCCTCGTCTGCCGCGCGATGAGATCGACCGTTTGGCGCAGCAACGCGGGCCGACCGACTGTGGCAATAGCGATATGGATACGCAGCATTGACGGCCTGCCCCTGAAACCTTCGCCGCTCCCCTCGAGTGGCACAGTCTGTCTAAGCCCATCGCCCTCCCCCGCCCACGAATGTTGTCTCCGAACCCGACCCGTTAGCGGGCGCGCCGCGGGCAGGCGCGGTGGTACAACGCCTCCATTCCAACAGCAGGACACCCGGCGCGCATGACCCAGCCGAACACCACCCAACCTGAAATCGTCATCAATGGCCGCTTCCTGATGCAGCCGGTAACCGGCGTGCAACGCGTTGCGCGCGAGTTGACCAGTGCGCTCGATCGGCTCGTCGCCGAAGATGGCCTTGCAGTGACGCTGCGGCTGGTGTGCGAACCCGGCGCACCGGTCGCCGATCTCGGGCTGCGCGCGACCACGGTGGAGTATGCGGCAAGCAGGTGGGGCGGCCACGTCTGGGAGCAACTTGTGCTGCCAGGCCGCGTGCGGGAGGGGCATCTGCTGTGCCTCGGCAACACCGCGCCGTTTGCCTCGCTCCATGCCTCGCGGGGCGTGACGGTGATGATCCACGATCTGTCCTACCGGCAATTTCCCGGCGCCTATCGGCTGCACTACCGGATGGGGCACCGCATCATGCTGCCTTCGCTGCTGCGCAGGGCAAAAACGATCCTCACCGTTTCGGAGCGGGAGAAGGCGATGTTGGCAGCGCTGCGGCCAGAGGCGCGCGGGCGCATCCGCGTGGCGCAGAACGGCGGCTGGAGCTGCGCTCTGGCCAAGGCAGACACACCGCTGCCTGAAGATCCCGCGCAGGAGCCGGGCTACATGCTGTTCGTGGGCTCGCTCTCGCGCCGCAAGAACATTCATGGCGTGATCGCCGTCGCCGTGCGGCTGGCGCGCGAGGATGGGCTGCGCACGTTGATCGTGGGCGGCGGGAGCGACATTCTGGCGCCCATCACCGGGGAGATTCCAGCGGATGTGGCGCATCTGGTCCGCTTCACTGGCCCGGTGACCGAGCTTGACGCGCTGGGGCGGCTCTACCGCGACGCGGGGTGCCTGCTGTTCCCCTCGTTCTACGAGGCCAGCCCGCTGCCGCCGATCGAGGCGATGCATTTCGGTTGTCCGGTGGTGGTATCCGCGATCCCCGCCATGACCGAGCGCTGCGGCACCGCGGCGATCTACTGCGACCCGCACGATGTGGACGACATGGTTGCGGCAGTGCGGCGCGTGCTTGCCGATCCGGTGCAGCTGGCCGCGAAAGGCCGGCTCCACGCAGCGCACTGGACCTGGCGCGATCAGGCCGCGCGCGTGCTGGAAGCGGTGCTTGGCCAGACCGGGGCGAGCCTGAACGAAATCGCCCGCCGGAGCGATCCGGCGGGCGAAGGTCGAAAAGCTGATGGCTGGATGTCGGCAGAGGCGGATCAGCAGACCCCCTGCCCGCGCAGCACCGAGGGCACGGTCAGCAGCAGGATGGCGCAGTTGAGCACCAGCGAGCGCGAGCGGGCATAAGTCAGATCGAACGCAACGCGGCGGCGATAGCTCGTCTGATCCTGCCGCTTGACCTGCCAGAGCCCGGTGATCCCGGGCTTGAGGCTGCAATAGACCGGGAAGTGGCGGCCGTAGCGCACCACCTCTGCCGCCGTGATCGGGCGCGGGCCGACGAGGCTCATCTCCCCGCGCAGGACGTTGAAGAGCTGCGGCAGCTCATCAAGGCAACTACGGCGCAGAAAGCGGCCAATCGGCGTGATACGCGGGTCGCTGCGCAGCTTGTGCGTCTCCGTCCATTCAGCGCGCGCGGCGGGATCCGCTTCCAGCAGACGGGCAAGGCGCACATCGGCATCCACCGTCATCGAGCGGAACTTGAGGCAGCGGAACGTGCGGCCGCCCTCCCCCAGCCGCTTGTGCGCGAAAAGGAGCGGCCCGGGATCAAGCACCTTGATCGCCAGCACCAGTGCCAGCAGCACGGGTGAAAGAAGGGTGAGCGCCGCCCCGGCGACGATGATGTCAAACATGCGGATCGCCCGGGCATGGCGCGTGGGCGGCTGCACGCGCCGCGGCAGCAGCAGTGGCTGCGGCGGCAACGGGACTGCCGCAAGCACGCGCGAGGGTGGCAGGGGCCGAGCGGAGGGAACGAACGCGGGAAGCGTGACGTCGGATGCCCAGGGCTCCGCTTGGACTGGCATGAGGCTGTTCACTGCTCAGGTCTCCATCGAGGCCAGCACGCCGGAAGAGGCGGCGGTGACATCAAGATGCAGTGCTGCGCAGCGCCGGTCAGGCGAGGATGCCCCCGGGACGGTTGGATAAGCGGGCGAGGCAGTGCTTGACGGAAGCAGCCTCAGGCGAGGAAGCTGGCCCCCCACAGGATCGCCGCCCAGAGCAGCAGGGAACTGCCCAAGGGGAAGGCAAGGCGAAACCAGCCAGGGTAGAGCACTTCCTCTTCAGCCTGCGGAGGGGCCGTAAGCTGGACCAGCTCCGCCTGGAGCTGATGCACCGGCGAAGGCGCCGGAAGCGCCAGTTCATCGGCAAGTCGGGCAGCTGGCGAGATGGGTATGGGCGTCCGCGCGGCTTCCGGCACCGCAGCCGGCGGCGCGGCTGGCGCGGCGGATAAGGCGCTTTCGGGGCGCGGCTGGGCAACGGGCATGAAGTACCTCCGCGCGCCAGACTAGCGCTGCGGAGTGAAACGAGACTTGCGCGAATCTATGTAGTTTTACTTATGTATATGCAGTGCAATGAAAATTCCGTTGCACTGCACAACCACCTCCATCTCGGAGCAGTCTATGCGCGATCAGCCTGGGAGAGCAGTTCGCCATCGACCGGGTAGCCCGCATCAGACGGAATCACGAGCCAGCGTTCGCCATCGCGCAGTTCGATCCGCGGGGTGACGGTAACGATGGGCGTGGCGAGTGCGTGTTCGCGCGCTGCCGCGAAATGGCTAAATTGCGCCAGTCGTTCGAGATTCCGCCGCGTGGGGAAGATGATCTTGATCGCCTTCTCATTGGCAAGGCGCAGCGCCTCGGCCGCGCTGGCCCAGAACAGGTGGCGATTTTCCGTCGTGTCGGCAGTCACCTCGACCGCGCCGGTGCCAAGATCGGCGAGATAGAAGCGCGTATCGAACACGCGCATGTTGCGATGCCGTGGCCACCAGCGCGCAAACGGCACGAGCGCGTCGAAATCGAGTTCCCAGTCAAAGGCTTCCAGCACATCGGCAAGGCGCCCGGTATCGAGCAGCAGGCGGCGAGCAGCGGCGGCCCGTTCGGCATCGATGGCGCCGGCAAGGCCGACCGCGAGGCCGGTTTCCTCCAGCGTCTCACGCACAGCGGTGATCCGCCCGGCCGCATCGGCGGGATCCAGATCGAGGCCAACGCGGGCCGTGAATGCTTGCGCCAACTCGTGATCGGCGGGATCGACCTTGCCGCCGGGAAACACGGTCGCGCCGCCAGCGAACGCGAGGCTGCCGGACCGTTCGACCATCAGGATCTGGGCCGGGCCTCCTGCCGGATCATGGCGGAACACCACGAGCGTAGCGGCGGGGGTGGCGGGGGCGGCATCCGCGTGTTCGCCCATGTCATCGAGTTCGTCCATGCCCCGACCATGCTACAGCCTGCAGGGGCTTGCCAAGCACCTCGGCACGCCTTTGCCGGGGTTCTCCCCCAAAGTGACAGGGCCCTGTCGGCAGACTTTACAGGGGTGCCAGCTGCTCACCGCACCTTAAGGGCAGTTCTGGTGATATTTTGGCGCATTCGGAAGTTTGGCACGCCCCATGCATGGTACTCAATGTTCTGAGAGTGTCTTCCCAGAGACGGAGCCGTCCCCCCGGTCTCCCGGTTCCGTCTCTCCAGGCCCCACGCCTGACAAGCCCCGCGCGCGGATTCTCCCCCCACCCCCGCGCGGGGCCGGACCTCCCTCCCCACCCGGTTCCTGCAACGCAAAACGCGGCCCCGCTTGTGGCGGAGCCGCGCTTTGCGTTGCAGCGGTGGGCGTGAATTAGGCCGAGGCGACCTTGGCGTCGATCATCAGCTGGTGGAGCTCACCGGCCTGATACATCTCCATCATGATGTCCGAACCGCCGATGAATTCGCCCTTCACATAGAGCTGCGGGATCGTCGGCCAATCGGAGAAGGCCTTGATCCCCTGACGGATTTCCATGTCCTGCAGCACATCGACCGAGGCATATTCGACGCCAAGGTGATCGAGGATGGCAATCGCCTTGCTCGAGAAGCCGCACTGGGGGAACAGCGGCGTGCCCTTCATGAACAGGACGACGTCGTTGGAGCCGACGATTTCTGCGATGCGTTCGTTGGTGGACATGGGCCTGGCCTGCTTTCGTAAGAAGATTTGAAGTTCAGGTGGGGACGTCGGTGGTCACTTGCAAGGCATGGAGCACTCCGCCCATGCGCTCACCCAGCGCGCCATAGACGGCCTTGTGCCGCGCGACGCGGCTGAGACCGGCGAACGAGGCTGCCACGACATGCGCGGCATAGTGATCGCCATCGCCGGCAAGATCGGTAATCGTGACCTCTGCATCGGGGATCGCGGCGCGGATCAGCGCCTCGATCTCGGCTGCGGGCATCGGCATCAGTTATCACCCACGATCTGGCGGCGCGCTTCGATCGCCTGCTCGGCAAGCGCGGCGCGAATCTCGGCCTCGTCGATCTCGACCTTGGCCATCGTCAGATCGCCCAGCAGCTTGCGCACGACGTCCTCGTCGCCAGCTTCCTCGAACTCGGCCTGCACGACGGCGCGGGCATAGGCCTCGGTTTCGGCGGCATCGAGGCCCATCCGCTGGGCCGCCCAGTGGCCGAGCAGCTTGTTGCGGCGCGCCTGGATGCGGAACAGGGTATCTTCATCATGCGCGAACTTGGCTTCTTCAGCGCGCTCGCGGTCCTCGAACGTAGTCATATCAGGTCTTTCCCGTGGCTCGCGCCCACCTTGGCGGCGGACAGCTTCACCGAAATGGGATAGTGACGAGCGCGCATGGCCGCAAGGGCGAGCCGCATGAAATCAGCGCTCCATTCGCGCGAAAGCCCTATTCCAGCGCGAGCCCTGTCCATTTGGCGAGGAAGGCAAGCACGTCGGCACCGCTGGCAATGATCTTGTCGACCGGCTTCCCGGGACCATGGCCAGCCTGCGCCTCGACCCGCAGCAGATGCGGGCGATTACCGAGGTCGGCCGCCTGCAACGCTGCGACATACTTGAAGCTGTGCGCGGGCACGACGCGGTCGTCCGTATCGGCGGTGGTGACGAGGATCGCCGGGTAATCGCCGCGCGGGCGGATGTTGTGATAGGGCGAATAGGCCCTGAGCACGCGCCAATCCGCCTCGCGCGAGGGGCTGCCGTAATCATCAACCCAGAAGCGGCCCGAGGTGAACCGGTCGAAGCGCAGCATGTCCATCACGCCGACGTCAGGATTGGCGGCGGCAAACAGATCGGGGCGCTGGTTGATCACGGCCGCAACCAGCATGCCCCCGTTGGAGCCGCCCTGGATCGCAAGGCTGCCTTTGGCAGCAATGCCTTCCTTGATGAGGTACTCGCCCGCTGCGATGAAATCGTCGAAGCTGTTCTGCTTGTTGGCGAGGCGGCCGGCATCGTACCACGCGCGGCCGAATTCGCCGCCGCCGCGGATGTTGGCGAGCGCAAAGACGCCGCCTGCCTCCAGCCAGGCCATGCGCACCGGCGAGTAGCCGGGAGTGAGCGCGACGTCGAAGCCGCCATAGCCATAGAGCAGCGTGGGCGCCGCAGTGCCGGACGATGCAAGGCGGCGCTTGCGCACCACGTACATCGGCACGCGCGTGCCGTCCTTGGAGGGAAAGCTGCGCTGCTCCACCACGTAGTCGTCCGGATCAAACGGCAGGCGCGGCACGGCAAAGGGCGTGGCCGTGCCGGTGCGCGTATCGAGGCGGAAGATCGAGGAAGGCTGGTTGAAGCTGGAGAACTGGTAGAACGTCTCCGGATCGCCGGGGCGGCCGCCGAAGCCGCTGGCCGAACCGATCGCACCCACGGTGATCGCGCGCTTGGGTCGGCCCTTGAGATCGGTGACGACGGCATAACTGGCGCCGTGCTGGAGATAGGAAAGGATCAGCCGGTTGCCGACGATGCGGCCGGCATCGAGTGTATCGCCCTTCTCGCCGATCACATCACTGATCGAAAAGGCGCCTGCCCCCGTTCGCCCCAGATCGACGCGCACGAGCCGGTAATTCGGCGCTCCGGCATTCGTGATAAACCACAAGTGATCGCCAAGACCTTCGACGAACTTCCAATCGTCGGCCATCTCGGGCGCGATGGCGATCGGTGTCCAGTCGGTCTGCCTGCCGCGCCCCAGCGCGATCACGTGGACCGTGCGGCGCGGCAGCGTGCTGGCGGAGGAGAGGATGATCGCCCAGCGGCCATCGGACGAGACGGAAACGCGGTGGTTCCAGTCGCGATGATCGGGGGTCGCGAACACCTTGATATCGGCGCTCTGCGGCGTGCCGACGCGGTGGAACCAGATCGCCTTGTCGAACACCTGCGCACGATACGCCTCGCCCGCAGGCGGCTCGGGATAGCGGGCATAGAGGAACCCGGCATCGCCAACCCAGCCGATCGTGGTGTCGTTGGCCCACTCCAGCCGGTCGTCGAGCATCTTGCCAGTAGCGACATCGACGACGCGCACCGTACGCCAATCGCTGCCATCGCGCTGCTGGGTGAGCGCAAGGAGAGTGCCGCCCGGTGAGGGCACCCAGGCGTCGAGCGTGCGCAGGCCCTTCCCGGCCTCGGCTTCCCATGTGTTGGGATCGACGAGTGTTCGCCCTTCGCCTTCAAGCCCCTCGCGCACCTGCAGCACGGCCTGGTTCTGCAGCCCGCTGTTGCGCGTGTAGAAATAGCGAGTGCCCGCCTTGCGCGGCAGGCTGAAGCGTTCGTAGGCGAAGAGGCTGCGGATCTTGTCGCGCAGCGCATCGCGGCCCGGCAACTGGGCGAGATAGGCGGAACTCGCCGCATTCTGCTGCGTTACCCATGAAGCGACTTCGGGGCTGGAGCGCACATCCGCCTCGAGCCAACGATAGGGATCGGCCAAATCCTCGCCAAACTGGCGTTCGATGAGGGAATCGCGGCGGGTCGGCGGGTAATGCGGGGCGGAGAAGGCCGTGATGCCGACGACGCCCGGAGCGCGGTCAGGCACGCGTTCGGTGGCGGAAGGCTGCACGCCCTGCGTTCCGGTATAGCCAGACGGGCCGTGAACAGGCGCCGCCAGCGCCTCAGCCTCTTCACGAGCCATGACCCCCGGTGCCTGCAGCAGCGCTGCCGTCACCAGGACCGCTCTTCCGATCCTTCCCGCGATATTCATGCTGTTATGGGAGGGGTTTAGCACCACCCGGGGGCAGTGGGCGAGAGCGAAATGACGCGGGTGGCAAGGGTAAGGGATTGGCAGGGTTTCAGGGCGCTTTGAGCCGAACCCGCCTCTTGTGCAGTGCGGCCCCAACGAGGGCTGCTGCGGTAATAACGGACAAATGAAAAGGGCGGAGCCTTGCGGCCCCGCCCCAGTCGTTCCCCCCGCCATTGCTGGCGCGGGATCCGGCAGCCTCAGGCTGCTTCGTATTCGTCGTCGTCCGCGGTCATCACCGGGCCCGAGTCCAGACCCTTGGCGCTGGTGTCACGGTCGACGAGCTCGATCACGGCCATCGGAGCGGCGTCCGAGGCGCGGTAACCGGCCTTGATGATGCGGGTGTAGCCACCGGCGCGACCGGCGTAGCGATCAGCCAGCGTGGTGAAGAGCTTGGCGAGCTGCGCATCGTCCAGCAGGCGGGCATGCGCGAGGCGGCGGTTGGAAAGGCCGCCGTGCTTGCCCAGCGTGATCAGCTTTTCGATGTAGGGGCGCAGTTCGCGCGCCTTGGGCAGCGTCGTGGTGATCTGCTCATGCTTGATGAGGGCAGCCGCCATGTTGCGCATGAGAGCGCGGCGGTGCGAGGACGTACGACCCAGCTTGCGCTGGCCCAGCTTGTGACGCATCGGTCTTCTCCGTTCGTTAGGGGCCCGTATCAGGTAGCCCGTACCAGGCGGTTTTCACGGGCACCGCCGAAAGCCCGAAGGGAGCGCTCCCGCGAGGAAGCGCTCCGGTATTCGATCAGCCGAGCAGTTCCTGCTCGAGCTTCTTTGCCATCTCTTCGATGTTCTCGGGCGGCCAGCCCGGGATGTCCATGCCGAGGCGCAGACCCATCGAGGAGAGCACTTCCTTGATTTCGTTGAGCGACTTGCGGCCGAAGTTCGGCGTGCGCAGCATCTCCGCTTCGGTCTTCTGCACGAGATCGCCGATGTAGATGATGTTGTCGTTCTTGAGGCAGTTGGCCGAGCGGACCGAGAGCTCGAGTTCGTCGACCTTCTTGAGGAGGTAACGGTTGAGCTGGTTCGCGTCGCTTTCCTCGGGCGTGTGGACGGCCATGCCGCCACCCATCGCCGGCACGTGGCCGGTGGGCAGTTGGTCGTCGAAGTGCACGAAGAGCGAGAGCTGGTCCTGCAGGATACGCGCCGCATAAGCGACCGCGTCTTCCGGCGTGACGGTGCCATCGGTTTCGACCGTGAGGCTCAGCTTGTCGTAGTCAAGCTCCTGGCCGATGCGGGCGTTGTCGATCTTGTAGGAGACCTGACGGACCGGCGAATAGAGCGAGTCAACCGGGATCAGCCCGATCGGCGCATCGACCGGACGGTTCGACACGGCGGGGACATAGCCCTTGCCGGTGTCGGCAGTCAGTTCCATGTTGAACGTCGCGCCCTCGTCGAGGTTGCAGATCACGAGGTCCTTGTTCATGATCTCGATGTCGCCGCTCACGGCGATATCGCCAGCCTTCACTTCGCCCGGGCCAGTCGCCGAGAGCTGAAGGCGCTTCGGGCCTTCGCCCTGCATGCGGATGGCGATCTGCTTCACGTTGAGCACGATGTCAGTCACGTCCTCGCGCACGCCGGCGAGCGAGGAGAATTCATGCAGCACGTTCTCGATCTTGATCGAGGTGACTGCGGCGCCCTGCAGCGACGACAGCAGCACGCGGCGCAGCGCATTGCCGAGGGTGAGACCGAAGCCACGCTCAAGCGGTTCGGCGACGAAAGTCGCGCGGCGCTTGGCATCGTTGCCGGGCTTGATCTCGAGGGAGTTGGGCTTCTTCAGTTCCTGCCAGTTCTTGATGTTGACAGTCATGGAATTCCCCTAGGGTTATCGGAGGAGACCGGCGACTGGCCGATGGGCCAATGCCGGTCAGAATATCGGGCGGGCGTGAAACACGGGACGCGCCCCGCACTTCTCGCCCGCCAAAGGCAGGATCAGACGCGGCGACGCTTCGACGGGCGAACGCCGTTGTGCGGGATCGGCGTCACGTCGCGGATCGCGGTGATCGTGAAGCCGACCGCCTGCAGTGCGCGCAGCGCGCTTTCGCGGCCCGAACCGGGACCCTTCACTTCGACTTCGAGCGTGCGGACGCCGTGTTCGGCGGCCTTCTTGCCCGCGTCGTCAGCCGCAACCTGCGCGGCATAGGGCGTCGACTTGCGGCTGCCCTTGAAGCCCATCATGCCGGCGGACGACCACGAAATGGCGTTGCCCTGTGCATCGGTGATGGTGATCATGGTGTTGTTGAAGCTGGCATTGACGTGCGCGACACCACTCGTGATGTTCTTGCGCTCCCGCCGCTTGATACGCTGAGGTTCCCGGGCCATTGTCTTGAATTCCTGTAGAAAGAAGTGCCTGGAAGTCGGGGCTTAGAAAGCCGCCTTACTTCTTCTTGCCGGCGATCGCCTTGGCCTTGCCCTTGCGGGTACGGGCGTTGGTGTGGGTGCGCTGACCGCGAACGGGCAGACCCTTGCGGTGACGCAGGCCGCGATAGCAGGCCAGATCCATCAGGCGCTTGATGTTCATCGCGGTCTCGCGACGAAGATCGCCTTCCACGGTGTGTTCCGCGTCGATCGTTTCACGGATCTGGAGCACTTCGGCGTCCGAGAGATCCTGCACGCGGCGGGTGTGATCGATACCGAGCTTGTCGGCGATCTGCTTGGCCTTGTGCGAGCCGATACCGTGAATGTAGGTGAGCGCAATGATCACGCGCTTGTTGGTGGGGATATTGACCCCGGCAATACGAGCCACTTGTTTCTCCATGCTCCACAGGGTGATGGCAGCAGCGCAATCAACGCCGGGCCAGACCCCATCTCATCGCGATTCGCCCGATGCACGGGGGAAGCACCGCCAGAAGGAACCCTGAATAAACCGGGATTCCCAACCGACGCTAATACCCTTGTCCTATCGAGTGAATGGCGCGCTTAGGACGATTCGAGAGGAGCGTCAACCACTAAGACACGCCAAAGCGAGGCCATCGCGCCTTCGGGGCACGGCCACTTTGGATGATGCGCAGAGCATACCGTATCGGCAGGCACAGGTCAAAGGCGGCGTCGTCACGAACTATGTCCGGCAGGGCGTGACGCTTGTCGTTTCGTCGCACCCTGCTAGCCTCGGCGTGGGGAACGAAGGGGGCGAATGCGCATGACAGCAGGGTTGAACGAGCGTGCGCTGATCCGCAAGATCGCGTGGCGCGTCCTGCCATTCATCCTGTTCAGCTACTTCGTCGCCATGGTGGACCGCGGCAACATCAGCTTTGCTGCCGCGACGATGAACGCCGATCTCGGCTTCAGCGAGACGGTCTACGGGGTCGGCGCGTCGGCGTTCTTCCTCGGCTATTCGCTGCTGGAGGTGCCCTCCAACCTCCTGCTCGCGCGCTTCGGTGCGCGGGTCTGGCTCGCGCGGATCATGCTGACCTGGGGCGTGATCTCGATCTTTACCGCGTTCGTCCAGACGCCCTGGCAGTTCTATGCCATGCGCTTTGCGCTGGGCGTGGCGGAAGCCGGGTTCTATCCGGGTGCGATCCTCTATCTTTCCACCTGGTTTCCCGGCGAGCACCGCGCCTGGGCGATCACCCGATTCTATGTGTCGTTGCCGCTATCCTACGTGGTGATGGGCAGCATCGCCGCTCCGCTGCTGGCGATGCATGGGCTTGCGGGTTTTCACGGCTGGCAGTGGCTGCTGATCGTAGAGGGCGTGCCCTCGGTCCTCCTCGCGATCGTGCTGCTGATGGCCCTGCCCGAACGACCGGGCACCGTAAGCTGGCTGAACACGGCAGAGCGCGAATGGCTTGAAGGCACCCTGGCGCGAGAAGCAGCGGCAGCGGGCCAACCGTCGCACAACGTGCTGCGCGCGCTGCTCAATCCTTTCGTGGTGATGCTGGGCCTTGCCAATGCGCTCAACTATGTGGCGATCAACGCAATCGCATTTTCCGCGCCAAAGCTGCTGGCAGCAGGCACCGGGCTGGATGTCGCCGGCGTGGGCCGGATCGTCTCGATGGGCGGGCTGGCGATTGCATTGGGGCTCGTCATCGTCAGCCCCCTGGCCGGCAAGACCGTTTCGCGCACGCTGGTCACATACTCGGGCTTCATGTGCGTCGCGGCCGCAGGTCTTGCAGTGCTGTGGCTCGGCGGGACCCCGGCAACAACGATATCCGGCTACATCCTGTTCTTCGCCGCCGCTCAGACAGCGGGCATGCTGACGCTGGCGGTGGTGAGCCGGCTGATCCCGGAGGGTGACCGCCCGGCAGGCCTTGCCATGGCAAATACGATCTCGCAGGGCGGCGCCTTCTTCGGGCCGCTCGCGTGGGGCATGCTGGCAGATGCGACGGGCAGCTATCAGCTTGGCGTCGCGCTGCTGATCCCCTTGTCACTCAGCGCCGCCATCGTGGCGCAGATTGCGCGGGCACACAGCTTGCGCATCGGTTGAGGGGAGCGCCGCGCAGGCGCCCCCCCTTCCCTCGATCACACCACGCCGAAGGCCAGCATCGCGTCGGCCACCTTCTTGAAGCCGGCGATGTTCGCGCCTTTTACATAGTCGGTGTAGCCGCCGCCCTGATCGCCGTATTCGAGGCAGGACTGGTGGATGCCGAGCATGATGTCCTTGAGCATCTGCTGCAGCTCCTCCTCCTTCCACGAGCGGCGTTCGGAGTTCTGGCTCATTTCGAGGCCCGAAACCGCGACGCCGCCGGCGTTGCTGGCCTTGCCCGGCGCGTAGAGGATCTTCGCCGCCTTGAAGGTGTGCACGCCGTCAAGGTCGGTCGGCATGTTCGCGCCTTCCGCGACGGCCTTGCAGCCATTGGCGACGAGCATCTTCGCGTCCTCGCCCAGCAGTTCGTTCTGCGTGGCGCAAGGCAGCGCGACATCGCAGGGCACGCCCCACGGGGTCTTGCCCTTGACGAAGCTCGCCTTGGGGAAGGCCGCGACATATTCCTCGATGCGGCCGCGGCGGACGTTCTTGAGGTCTTTTACCCAGTTGATCTTGTCCTGGTCGATGCCGTCGGGATCGTGGATGTAGCCGCCCGAGTCAGAGAGCGTGAGCACCTTGCCGCCAAGCTGGACGATCTTTTCCGCCGCATGGGTGGCGACATTGCCCGAGCCCGAGATGACCGCGGTCTTGCCGACAAGGTCCTCGCCCTTCGTCGCCAGCATGTTGGCGAGGAAGTAGACCGCGCCGTAGCCGGTTGCCTCGGTGCGGATCAGCGAGCCGCCCCATTCGAGGCCCTTGCCGGTGAGCACGCCGGTGAACTGGTTGGTGATGCGCTTGTACTGGCCGAACATGTAGCCGATCTCGCGCCCGCCCACGCCGATGTCGCCCGCCGGCACGTCAACGTCGGCACCGATATGGCGATAGAGCTCGGTCATGAACGATTGGCAGAAACGCATGATCTCGCGCACGCTCTTGCCCTTGGGGTTGAAGTTCGAACCGCCCTTGCCGCCGCCCATCGGCAGACCGGTGAGCGCGTTCTTGAAGGTCTGCTCGAACGCGAGGAACTTGAGCACGCTTTCGGTCACGCTCGGGTGGAAGCGGATGCCGCCCTTGTAGGGGCCGATTGCGTTGTTGTTCTGCACGCGCCAACCGCGCTGGACGCGGATGTTGCCGGCATCGTCTTCCCAGCACACGCGGAAGGACACGACACGGTCAGGCTCGGCAATACGGCGCAGGATCTGCTGCGAGTGATATTGCTCCTTGTCTGCCATGAAATCGAAGATGTCTTCAGCGACTTCCTGCACCGCCTGGACAAATTCCGGCTGGAACGGATTGCGCTTCTTCACACCTTCCATGAAGGTCGGCAGGTCGACGTGATCGGATACGGCCACAGCATTCTCCCCCTTGTGCGAAGCCGGTGATCGGCTTCGGGTTAGCGTGCGACCCATCCGAGAACAGTTCGCCCGCCCGGTCGTGCCGGGCGAGTCGCGCTTGTCCTCCCCAAGGTTTTACCCGGTTTTGTTAGGTTCGCCAGTGCGACAGCGCACAGGCCGCGCGATCATGGCCGGGGATCAGGGGTTCGGCTTGGATCCAAGCGCCGCATCGAAGGCAGCATTGGCATCGCGGTGCGCATCGACTTCGGGGTCGGGCGCCTTGGGGGCAGGCTTTGCGCCTGCCTTCACCGGCTTTTTGGCTGAGGCCTTGGCCGGGGCGGCAACCGCAGGCTTGGCCGGCGCCATATAGGCCGCCTTGATCGGCGCCTTGGACGCGGGGACGGTCGCTGCGGCCGTCTTCTTGGGCGTGGGCGCTGGCACGGGGGCCGCGTCAGGCTTTGCCTCGGGCTTGGGCCTCGGTTCCGGCTTCGGTTCGGGCTTTGCCGCAGCCTTCCCGCCCGCTGGCGGCAAGCTGAAGTTCTCCGCGCCCTTCAGCGTCGTCACCGGCTTGGCGGCCTCGTCGGTGATGGCAGCCTCGCCCTCAGGCTTGGGTGCAGGCCCGGCGGCAACCGGATCGGCGACCGGGCCGAGCTTGCCCGCAAGGCTGGTCAGCTGCGCACTCAGCATCCGGTCCACCGCCGGGGCGATCTCGTCCACCTTGTAGCGCATGAAGCCGCCGACAACGTATTCGAAGAGAATGCGCGAGCCCTTGTCAGTGGGCTTGACGGTGATCGTCATCGTCGCGGCGAGCGCCTCGCTCTGCAGTGGCCCCAGCGCGCCGACAAGGCGCATCGCCCGTGGCGGCTCGATATAGACCACGCGCATGTGCTGGACGCCGCCCGGCTTCTGGGTGGCGGGAGCGCCATCGGGTGGCGGGAGGACTTCGCAGAAGCAACCGCCCACCTGCGGGTCGAGCTTCAGGTTCGCGGCATCGCCGGAAAAGGTGTGCTGGCTCTGCCACCACTGCGCCGGCGTGAGGATGGTCTTCCATGCCTCGGCCGGAGGCGCGGTGACTTCACTGGCAAGGCGGACAACGAAGCCGGTTTCGCTGCGGGTGACGATATCCGCCCGCGCTGGCTGAACCCCAAGGGCAAGCGATGCCATGATGAGGCCCGCGCCCCATAGCCAACGCCCGTTATCCCGCATGATCCAAATCCCCGTCTGCGCACCCGGATAGGTACCCCGACGTAAGTCTTTATACGAGAATGGCCTCGATGGCACCCGTCACGGCATCCATATCCGCCATTCCGTCAACCCGGCTGACCAGCCCGCGCGCTTCGTAGATGGGGAGGATCGGCGCGGTCTTGGCGCGGTACTCCGCCATGCGCGTGCGCACGGTTTCCTCGTTGTCATCCGGACGGCGCTTGAATTCGTGGCTGCCGCACTTGTCGCAAGTGCCGGGGGTGGCAGGCTGCTCGAACTTGTCGTGATAACCCTTGCCGCAATTGGCGCAGGTGTAGCGGCCGGTGATGCGCTCGACGAGTGCGTCCTCATCAACCTCAAGCTCGATCACGTGATCAAGCGCGCGGCCGCGCGAGGCGAGGATGGCATCGAGCGATTCCGCCTGCGGGGCGGTACGGGGATAGCCATCGAAGATCGCGCCCATGCCCGCGGGCATCGCATCGAGTTCGTCACCGATCAAAGCCGAGACGATCTCGTCTGAGACAAGCTCGCCGGCTTCCATCACCGCCTTGGCCTTGAGCCCGACGGGCGTGCCAGCCTTCACCGCCGCGCGCAGCATGTCGCCGGTAGACAGTTGCTTCATGCCATGCCGCTCGACAAGCCGCTGCGCCTGGGTACCCTTGCCGGCTCCCGGCGGCCCCAACAGGATGATGTTCACGCCTGCAATCCCCTCATAACCCGCTCGCTGGTTTTCATCAGGACGCCCGTCCCCCGGGCGTCCCGCTCAGCGCATGCGGCCTTTCAGTTTGGCCTTCTTGATAAGGTCACCATACTGGTGCGCCAGCAGGTGCGACTGGATCTGCGTGATGGTATCCACCGTCACGTTGACCACGATGAGCAGGCTGGTGCCGCCGAAGAACAGCGAACCCATGCCGGTTTCGGCCATGATCGCCTCGGGCACCACGCAGACCACGGTGATGTAGGCAGCGCCCAGCACGGTGATGCGCGTCAGCACGTAGTCCAGATACTTTTCGGTGTTCTTGCCCGGACGGATGCCGGGGATGAACCCGCCGTTGCGCTTGAGGTTGTCTGCCGTCTCTTCCGGATTGAACACGATCGCGGTGTAGAAGAAGCTGAAGAACAGGATCCCGAGTGCATAGAGGATCATGTACACCGGCTTGCCGTGGCCGAGGTACTGGTTCAGCACGACGATGAACTGGCCCATCGCGCTATCGGGCGAGACCGAGCGACCGGCGAACTGCGTGATCGTCAGCGGAAGCAGCAGCAGCGAGCTCGCGAAAATCGGCGGGATCACGCCGGCGGTGTTGAGCTTCAGCGGCAGGTGGCTGCGGTCAGCCGCCATCATCCCGCGCTGGGTGACGCGCTTGGGATACTGGATCAGCAGACGGCGCGTGGCGCGCTCGAAGAAGCAGATGCCGATCACGACAGCGACCAGCAGGGCCATGACGCCAACGATCAGGAACGGGCTGAGCGCTCCGGTACGGCCCTGATCGAACAGGTTGCCGAAGAACGTCGGCATCTGGGCCACGATACCGGCCATGATGATCAGCGAGGTGCCGTTGCCGATACCGCGGCTGGTGATCTGCTCACCGAGCCAAAGCAGGAACATGGTGCCGCCGATGAGGCTGATTACCGCGCCGATGCGGAACACGTAACCCGGATCGACCACTGCCTGCAGGCCGCTCGAAGCGCTGAACGCCTCAAGCCCCACGGCGAGAAAATAGCCCTGGATCGCGGTGAGGAACACCGCGCCGTAGCGGGTGTACTGGTTGAGCTTCTTGCGCCCGCTTTCGCCTTCCTTCTTCAGCGCGGCGAGCGCCGGATGGAGAGAAGACCCCAGCTGCACCACGATCGAGGCCGTGATGTAGGGCATCACGCCAAGCGCGATGAGGCTCATGCGCTGGAGCGAACCGCCCGAGAAGGCATTGAAGATATCCAGAACGCCGCCCTGGGTGCGCTTGTACAGCTCCTCCAGGATCATCGGGTTGACGCCCGGCAGCGGCACAAAGCTCATGAAGCGGAACACGATAAGCGCGCCCACCGTGAACCAGATGCGCGACTTGAGTTCGGTCGCCTTCGAGAAATTGGCCAGATTGAGCGTGCTGGCGATGTTGTCGGCGCGGGATGCCATGTTCGGGTTTCAAGCCTTGCTGCTGGGCTGACTGCGGCAATGCACAGTACTTGATGGGCACAGTGCCTATGTGGCTAGCCCATATAGGGAGGGTTCGGCAATGTCGAACCCCCAGCCTCTCGATTTATCGAAAGAGAAGCAGGCAGAACCGCAAACGGGGGGCGGTTTTGCACCAGCCCCCCGCGCGCGTTCCTTACTTGGCCGCCTTGTTCGCTTCGCGGCGGGCCGTCTTCTTCTCGTGCTCGCTGGGCTGCGCTTCGGGCAGCGTCACCGTGCCGCCGATGGCTTCGACCGCAGCGCGGGCACCGACGCTGACGCCGGCGACGTGGAAGCTGACCTTGGTGGTGAGTTCACCCTTGGCGAGGAGGCGCACGCCGTCCTTGCCGCCGCGAGCCAGGCCAGCGGCCTTCAGCGCAGCGTGATCGACGACGCCGTCGGTCGCGAGCTTGCCGGAATCGATCGCCTTCTGGATCATGCCGAGGTTCACTTCGGCGTAGTCCTTGGCGAAGATGTTGTTGAAGCCGCGCTTCGGGATGCGCATGTGGAGCGGCATCTGGCCGCCTTCGAACCCGTTGACCGACACGCCCGAGCGCGCCTTGGCACCCTTCTGGCCGCGACCGGCAGTCTTGCCCTTGCCGGAGCCGATGCCGCGGCCCACGCGCATGCGGCCCTTGCGGGCGCCATAATTGTCGGAGAGTTCGTTAAGCTTGGTCATGGTGGAGCACTCGCTTTCGCTTTGAGTCGCGCTTGATGGAAGGCGGGCCCTTAAGCGAAGCAGGAGGGAATGTCACCCCCTCCTCTCTCCCCCCGGCGTTCAGGCGTTGGGCAGATGCGTGCCGAGGTGCTTGCCTGCAAGGTACCCGAAGGTCAGCCCCGGCCCGAGCGTGCCGCCCGCGCCGCCATAAGCCTCGCCGAGGACCGCCGCCATGGCATTGCCCGCCGCATAGAGCCCGGGGATGGGATTGCCGCTCCAATCGACAACCTGGCCGTCCGCGTTGGTCTTGGGTCCGCCCGATGTGCCGAGCACGCCCGACTCCATCTGCACCGCGTAGAACGGCCCCTGATCGATCAGGCCGAGCGTGCGATAGGGCGGATCGAAAGCAGGATCGCCCCACATGTAGAAATTGTCATACGTGGTGTCGCCGCGCTGGAAATCATCGTCGTGCCCGGCGCGCACCATGGCGTTGAACCGCTCGACCGTGGCGGCAAGGCCCGCCGGATCGATACCTGCCGCTTCGGCGAGGCCTTCGAGCGTATCGGCCTGCAACATGTAGGACGGGGTCGGCGAACCGGGCTGCGAATTGAAGACCGGGTACTTGTCCCGGTACCGCTGGTCGATGATCAGCCAGTATGGCACGTTGGGATAGCTGTGGGTGCCGGCATCGAAGGCGACGATGGCCTTGCCCACCGCGTTGTAGTTGACCGCCTCGTTGACAAAGCGCTTGCCCGCCCGGTTGACGAGGATCGCACCGGGACGGGCGCGCTCGTCCGAACCCAGCATGAAGTTGGGCCGCGCGCCGCGCTGCGGCTTCATTTCGAGCGCGCTCTGCATCCAGAAGGCGTTCTGCATGTTGCCGAGCTGCGCCCCCGCCTCGATTGCCATCAGGAGACCGTCGCCCTCGTTCTCGGGCACGCTTACCGGCCCCGTCATCGGACCACGCAGGAAGGCCTTGACCAGCGCAGGGTTCCACTCGAACCCGCCGGTCGCGATAACGACACCGCGCCGCGCCCGCACGCGCACTTCGTGGCCGTCCGCATCTTCGGCCACGACGCCGACCACGCGGTCACCATCCTTCACCAGCTTGCGCGCACGGGTTTCGAACAGCACCGGAATGTCGCGCTCGACGACGCCAAGAAACAGCGCGCCAACGAGTGCCTGTCCCAGCGCGCGGTAATCGCCGCGATCGCGTTCGGCGAGGCCGGCTTCGCCCAGCGAGCCTTCGATCGCTTCCTTGAGGCTGGCACGCAGCGGATAGGCCATCTTGCTCGGGTTGACGCGCGCCGCCCACTTGCCAAGCCGCTCGAACGAGAAGGCTTCGTTATCGAGGCTGCGGCCCCCATCGGGCTTCGCGCCCGGCGCATAGGGCTGGTAGTCCGGGAAATCGGTGAAGGCGTGAAGACGGACCGGAGTCTTCTCCTCGAGGTAGCGGACCATCTCGGGGCCGCCCTGCATGAAGGCCCATAGTGTTTCCGGATCGAGCTGGCCCGGAGCAAGCGCATCCAGATAGGCAACCACCTCCTCGTCGGACTCGCTGATGCCCGCAGCGAGCTGGTGGTGGTTACCCGGGATCCACAGCATGCCACCCGACATTGCGGTAGTGCCGCCGACCATGCCACTGCGCTCGATGATCACCACCTCGCGCGCACCGTGATCGTGGGCCGAAAGCGCAGCGGCAAGCGCCGCCCCACCCGAGCCAAGCACGACGACATCGGCTTCCCGGCTCCACTGCACTGTATCGGACATTCCCGGCCTCTCCGCCTAGCTTGTGAGATACTCGGCGTAAGGCCTGCCGCAGCGGATTGCACCCTGCGACTTGTTGTAGGAGAGGCAGACACCCGGGGAGGAGGCACCGCCCTGGCGCCCCCTCCCCGCTATGTGTTCACCCGATCAGAAGCCGACCACGAGGGTGCCACTGATCGTGCGCGGCGCGCCGATCTGGGCGAAGTAGGTGCCCGTGTGCAGCAGCGTGCCGCCAACGCCGCCGACATAGAAATTGTCGAACAGGTTGTAGACGTTGAGCTGGATGTAGGTGCTGCGGCCAATCCCCTTGAGATTGAAGCGCGCGTCGAGATTGACGAGGTTGTAGGCCGGGATCTGTGCCGGATAGACCTCGGTGCCGCCCACGACGACGGGCAGGTTCTCGTCGTTGTAGTAGCGCGGACCCGTGCGCTTGAAGGTCACGCCAAGATCGAACGTCCGGATTGAACCGCGCACCGCGGCGCCGAACGAGTAGGTCGGGATGCCGGATTCACGCTTGCCCGTGGTGGCGGCAAACGTGGTCGCATTGACCTGCACATCGTTCTGGATCTCGGACTTGATCGCGCTGGCGAAGGCATAGAGGCTGAGCGCCGGGATCGGCTGGTACGAGACGTAGCCATCGAAGCCGTACTTCTTCACATCGCCAAGGTTGCGGTAGACGTTGACGTCGAGCTCCGGATCATAGGCGCTGGCGAGCCGGTTCTTGAACTTGTTGTAGAAGCCCGAGATTTCGCCCTGCACTTTACCGGTGCGATAGCGCACGCCCGCATCGAAGTTGTCGGTCGTCTCGGGCTGAGGCTGCGCCTGTTCGGTGCCGACGGGAAACACGAAGGCATTGTAGAGGCTGTCGGTACCCGGAACCGAGAGGCCCTTCGAGTAGTTGGCGAACAAGCTCACGCCGCCGCCCAGCTTGTAGACGAAGCCGACGTTCGGCAGGACCTTGTTGAAGTTGAACACGCGCTGCTGCGGGGCCGCATAGCCGGTGAACTTGTTCGTCGCAGAGTTGAACGAATAGGGATTGGCGGCGGCATAAGCGGCGTTCAGCGTCGCGTCCTGCCCGAAACAATCGACGTTGCCGCTCGCCGAAGTGGCGAAGCAGAAGTTCGTCAGGTTGCGCTTGAAGAACGGCGCGCGCACCCCGGCATTAACCACAAGGTTGCCGCCGAAGAACTCGCCGCGATACTCGCCGGCCACCTGGTGAAGGATGGCATAGGAGAGCCGGTCGCGCTTTTCGACAACCACGCCGTTCGCGGCCTTGAGCGGGCTGTTGATGGGGAACACGTCAGTCGGTTCGCCATTGAACTGCAGGGTGCCGACCTCACCGGTCTGACGGTGGCGCGCGCCGTCATACGTATAGGCGATGCGCACGCTGTTGGCGGAATCGATATCCCACTTGAGGCTGGCGATAAGACCATAGCGCCGGGTCTGGGTGTGGCTCGGCGCCAGCAGCGTCACTGCGTCGAGCTTGTCGCCGTCGCCATTGAGATCGGTGCCGAAGTAGTACTTGCCGCCGACAAAGCCGGTGTAGGCGGTGCCGGCAATCGTGCGGGTGCTTTCCAGTCCGGTCACCGTGCCGCCGCCATTGGCCTTGACCCACTGGTAGCTGGGATCAACCGTGAGGACGAGGTGATCCGCCAGCGTGAAGCGCGAGGAAATGCGCACGTTGCCCGTGTTGGACGGGTTGTAGCGGCGATCGAACTCGGTGCCGCAGGCGTTCGTGGTATCCGCAGTTCCCGTCACCCCGAGCGCAACGGTGCACGGCACATTGACCAAGTAGCCGCGCTCGTCGGAATTGGCCGGGAAGCGGTTGCCCGAGGCCGAACCGACGGTGCGGCCCGCATCATTGCGCAGGGGCAGCGAGCCGAAGAAGTTGTTGCGGTTCTGGTTATAGTGCGCCGCGATCGCGATGAAATCGTCGCCAGCGAGCGGCTGATAGATCTTGCCGTTGTACTGCTGCTTGTTGACCTTGCCGTAGTTGTTGAACGGGTTGTCGTTCTTAGCCGTGCTGGCCGAAAACCAGGCGCGGGTGCCGCTCGCCGTCAGGTCGCCCGTCTCGATCTTCACCAAGCCGCGACGGAAGTTGAAGTCGCCCACCGAGCCAGAGACGAGCAGGCCGAGATCGTGATCGGGGGTCTTGCTGCGGTAGTTGACCGTGCCGCCGACTGCAGAAGCGGTCGGGCTGTCGACGTCGGTCGTACCGAGGTTGACGTTCACTTCCGAGATGATTTCCGGATCGAGCTGCTGGTTCGAATAGATCGCGTAGTTGCCCGAGTCGTTGAGCGGGACGCCATCGAAGGTCAGGCTGATCCGGCTGGCGTCGAAGCCGCGGATGCTGAGCGTGCCGCCCGCCGAGCCATAGGCATCGTTGTTCTGGAAGCTGACACCCGGGATCAAGTTGATCGTATCGAGAATCGTCTGGCCGGGATTCTGGCGCTGGATCGTCTCCTGCGTCAGCACTGCCTTGGCCTTGGGCGTATCGGGCGAGGCGATACCCGCAACCTGCTGGATGCCGCGCGTACCCGTGACAACGATCTCCTTGTCGAATTCAACCGAACCGGTCGACTGGGCAAACGCAGGCGAACAGATCGCCCCGATACCAAAGGCAATCGGGCTGGCGGCAGCAAGAAGGGAGGAGTTGAAGCGCATCTTGGGTTCTCCGATTGGGGATCAACCGATCCGGAGCGGAGAAGCACCCGCCGCGCCCTCACCGCAGTGGTGAAGGGGGAAACGCCTGCCTCCGCATGGCGCTTCCCAGAGCACTCAAACGTGACAGGAATGCTACTAAGAGCCTGTAATAAATTGACTTATTTACCTCGGCGACACCAACAACGAGTACCACAGGAACAACTGGCAGGCCGACAAAGAAAAAGGCCCCGGCATCGCTGCCAGGGCCTCTTTTCAGGAGCATGACCCGTCCGGATGGACGGGGACCGGGTCAGTCGACCACGGCCACCATGTGCGGGAGCTTGGCGATCGCACCGCGGACTTCAGCGGTATCTTCCAGCTCGACGACGCGGTGCATCTTGCCCAGACCCAGACCGATGAGGATCTTCTTCTGGCTCTCGGGACGACGGATCGGCGAACCGATCTGCTTCAGCTTGATCTTGGCCATGTCTGATTACTCCACGATGGCCGCGGCGTCAGCCTCGGCCTCAGCAGCACCTGCACCGCCGCGACCGAGCAGGTCGGCAATCTTCTTGCCGCGACGCTGCGCAACCGACTTGGGGCTGGTCTGATCGGTCAGCGCATCGAACGTTGCACGGATCATGTTGTAGGGGTTCGAGGTGCCGACCGACTTGGTCACCACGTCGTGAACGCCCAGGCTCTCGAACACGGCGCGCATCGGACCACCGGCGATGATGCCGGTACCGGCCGGCGCCGAACGCACGTTGACCTTGCCAGCGCCGAAACGGCCCTTGCCGTCGTGGTGCAGGGTGCGGCCTTCCTTGAGCGGAACGCGAACCATGGTCTTCTTGGCCGAAGCAGTCGCCTTGGTGATCGCTTCCGGCACTTCGCGAGCCTTGCCATGGCCGAAGCCAACGCGGCCCTTGCCATCGCCGACCACGACGAGCGCGGCGAAACCGAAGCGCTTGCCGCCCTTGACGGTCTTCGAAACGCGGTTGATGTGGACGAGCTTCTCGATCAGCTCTTCGCCGCCTTCCTCGTCACGGTTGCCACGACCGCGATCGTCGCGGCGGCCACGGCCACCACGCTCACCGCCACGATCGTTGCCACCACGGCCACGGCCGCGATCACCACGACCACGACCCTCGCGGGGCGCCTCGGTGGTCACATCGGCGACAGCTGCGCCTTCCAGGTTGGTTTCATCAGCCATCTTAGAACTCCAGCCCGTTTTCGCGGGCAGCGTCGGCCAGCGCCTTGACGCGACCGTGGAACAGGAAGCCGCCGCGATCGAACACGACGGTGGTGATGCCAGCGGCCTTGGCGCGCTCGGCAATGTCCTTGCCCACCTGCGCGGCAGCATCAACCGTGGCGCCGATCGCCTTCTGGCCCTTCACAAGGCTGGAGGCGGCAGCGAGCGTCTTGCCCGCGGCGTCGTCGATGATCTGCGCGTAGATGTGACGGCCGGAACGGTGAACCGACAGCCGCGGACGGCCACCGGAACGAGCCTTGAGCGCGGTACGGACGCGCTGGCGGCGGCGATCGAAGAGCGAGAGCTTGGCCATTACTTCTTCTTCCCTTCCTTGCGGAAGATGAACTCGCCGGCGTACTTGATACCCTTGCCCTTGTAGGGTTCGGGCTTGCGCCAGCGGCGGATCTCGGCGGCCACCTGGCCGACCTTCTGCTTGTCGATACCCGAGATCAGCAC
>CANGJI010000015.1 GCA_947454135.1 Sphingomonadaceae bacterium | reverse complement strand
TTCTCGGTGCGAAATATCCCAAGGTGAAGCTGACGCTCCATGCCGGCGAAGTGACGTTCGGGCAGGTGCCGCCGGCGGACCTCCGGGACCATATCGCGCAGGCCGTCGCGGCAGGGGCGAAGCGGATCGGCCACGGCACCGGCATCGCCTTCGAGGACAAGGCCGAGGACACCATGGCCCGCATGGCGAAGGAGGGGATCGCGGTCGAGATCAACCTCACCAGCAATGCCGTCATCCTCGGCGTGAAGGGCGCGGACCACCCGCTCGGCCTGTACCGGGCGCACGGCGTACCCGTCGTGCTGTCGACCGACGATGAGGGCGTGCTGCGTTCCGACATGACGAACGAATATGTCCGCGCGGTGCGCGAGCAGGGGCTCACCTACGGTGATCTCAAGCAGATCGCGCGGGCGGGGCTGGCCTATTCGTTCGTGCCGGGCGGCGCGCTGTGGGCCGATCCGGTGAAGCTGGTGCCTGTGCCCGTCTGTGCTGATTTTGCCACACCTTCGTGCGCCAAGTATCTGGCAGAAAACGAGAAGGCGCGGCTGCAGGCCAATCTTGAACACCAATTTGCGGCGTATGAGACCGAGCGTCTGGCGCGTGCCGGAAAGGTGTCTTAAGAGCGTAAGACGAGTAATACGTTTCGCCGCTTCGGTGGCATGATAAAAGCGGGTGCGCCCGGCCCAGGGGATGCTGCGGATTGCGGCATGGCGGCCGGGAAGACGTCCGGGAGTTTGCAGGAGAGGCGCGGTTCAACCACGCGCATCGCGATCTTCACGTCTGGTGAGGGCGGTGCGTCATTAGCGTCCCAGGGGGTCAACTCAATGCTCTACCCGAAGAATTCCGCGCAGTTTGCTGCGCCGCGCAGCCCTGCAAAAGCTATCGTGAAGGGCTTTGCGCTGCTGCTTGGCTGCACCGCGCTGACTGCACCCGCGTTCGCGCAGGAAGCGCCTGCGGCTGATGAGCCGGCCAAGGAAGAGATCGTCGTCGTCGGCTCGCTCGGCGCGCTGCCGATCAAGGACGTCGGCTCGATCTTCGGTTTCGACAAGAACCTCGTCGAAACCCCGCGTTCGGCCTCGACGATCTCGAAGGAGCAGCTTGAACGCTACGGCGTGAGCGAGATCTACGACCTCGTTGCGCAGGCCCCGGGTACCTTCACCAACTCGTTCTTCGGCGTTGGCGGCGCGCTCGATATTCGCGGTACCCCCGGCGAAGTCTATTTCCGCGGCGTGCGCCGTCTCGACAATCCGGGCAACTACCCGACCCCGATCGGCGCCTCGGACCGCATCGACATCGTGCGCGGCCCCGCCTCGCCGATCTACGGTCCGTCGAAGACCGGCGGCTACATGAACTTCGTGCCCAAGTCGGCCCGCGTGGCCAAGGGCAAGTACATGGACAACGCGGAAGGCCAGATCTCCTACACCGGCGGCAGCTGGGCAAAGAGCGTGCTCTCGGCCGAACTGCGCGGCCCCGGCAAGATCGGCAGCCAGGCGTTCGGCTACAGCCTCTACGCCGAGGTCGAGGATTCGGGCTCGTACTACCGCAACATGAACACCAAGCAGACGATCCTGCAGGCCTCGTTCGATACCGACCTCACGCCCAACCTGCGGCTTGAGTTCGGCGGCATGTACCAGAACTACAAGGGCCAGCAGAACGGCGGCTGGAACCGCCTGACGCAGGATCTCGTCGACCACGGCACCTACATCACCGGCTCGGCCCAGCCGCTCGACACCAGCGGTGACGGCAAGATCTCGCCCGACGAGTTCGATGCTGCCGGCAGCTTCGGCGTGTTCGGCACGTTTGCCTGCGCCAACAAGGGTGTGTTCCCCGGCGGCTGGGATGATGCCTGCCTCAAGGCGAACTATCCCCAGCTCGCGCTCACCAATGTCGGCACGGCCAAGCTGGATCGTCGCAACACGCTGACCGGCCCCAACGACAAGCTGTGGAACAAGTCGACCACCGCCTACATGGACCTGATCTGGGACCTCGGTCACGATCTCGAGATCAAGAACCAGCTCTTCTACGATGGTTATGACAACCTCAACGAGAACGCCTACGGCTTCTCGCAGTTCCACAACTCCTACGTGATCGAAAACAAGATCGTCGTTTCGAAGAAGTTCAACACCGACATCGGCAAGTTCTCGCTGCAGTTCTCGCCGTCGGTGCGCTACACCGACTTCCTGCACGGCGACGATTTCGACTACGAGTACTTCCACCGCGTCGATCTGACCAAGGGCTATGACGCGCTTTCGACTCGCCTGCTTTCGACGCAGTCGGGCAAGGATTACTCGTCCTACGTCAAGGGCTACTACACCGATTGGGGTGTGGCCGGCATGACCGATCTCGATTTCAACTTCGGTCTCGATGTGACGCTGGGCGCACGCTACGACAACATCAAGGGCAAGTCGTCGAGCGATCCGACCCGGACCCGCTCGGCCAACAGCGCTGTCGGTGAGGCCACCAAGGGCGTGTGGTCGTGGTCGGCGAGCGCCAACTACCGCCTGCCCTTCGGTATCGTCCCCTATGCCACGATCGCCCGCCAGTCGGTGGTCATCGCGGGCCAGGGCGCCGAACTCGATCCGGGCAACCTGCAGGCCGGCACCTGGACCACGGCGTCCAAGCTCTATGAAGGCGGTATCAAGGGCTCGTTCCTGAACAACCGTCTCTATGCGGCGGTCTCGGTCTACAAGCAGAGCCGCGTCGACTTCAACGCGCAGTCGATCACCGTCAACCAGGCGGTCGAGACGCGCGGTCTTGAAGCCGAAGTGCGCTGGTCGGTGGACAAGCACTTCCTCGTGACCGGTGCCTATACCCGCACCAACGTCTACAACCTGACCGCGCTCAACGATGGCGTGCTGTTCAGCTTCTTCGGCATCGAGGATCTCAAGGGCGTGACGGATCAGTCGCTCCACCTCGGCGGCCAGCTGTTCGGCCTCCTGCCGGTGGCGAACAAGGATCAGGCGCGCCGCGCGGGTATCCCGAAGGACCTGTTCTCGGCGACCGCAACCTACTCGTTCGACAACGGCATCGCCTTTGCGGGCAGCATCAGCCACGTGCCGTCGGTGTTCTCGGGCCAGTCGCAGGTTGTGCGCCTGCCCGCCTACACCCTCGTCGATGGCAGCGTGTCCTATGCCAAGGGGCCGTGGCTGTTCCGCGTGGTCGTCAAGAACCTCACGGACGCCAAGTACTTCCGCGCCAACTTCACCGAACTCTTCGGCAGCACGATTGCGCTGCCCGAGCGTCCGCGCAGCTGGCAGGCCTCGGTCGTCTACAAGTTCTGACCGGCCAATGGGCGAGGGGCGGCTTGTCCGTCCCTCGCACCTTTTCAGACATGATTTCAGGGTGATCGCCCCCATGCGCTTCCTTGCGCCTCTTGCGCTTGTCCTTGCGGCAATCATGCCCGCAGCCGCCTTTGCGGCTCCGGTGGCGGATGCGGCGACCTTGGCGGCGGTCAAGGCCTGCGTTCCAGCGCAGCCGTGCAGCGCCAAGCTGCCGGTGCGCGTGGTCGTGGTCACCATGTTCGAGATCGGCAAGGACACCGGCGACAAACCGGGGGAGTTCCAGCTCTGGAAGGAGCGCCGACACCTCACCGAAACACTGCCGTTCCCGCAAGGGTGGCATGATCTGGCCTATGATCCCGAGACGGGCGTGCTGGCGATCGTTACCGGCATGGGCTCGATCAAGTCGGCCACGGCGGCGCTGGCGCTGGGGCTGGACGAACGGCTTGATCTCTCCAAGGCCTACTGGCTCGTGGCGGGGATCGCCGGGATCGATCCCGCAGACGCCTCGGTCGGCTCTGCCGCATGGGCGCATTACCTGATCGACGGCGACATGGCGCACGAGATCGATGCGCGCGAGATCCCCAAGGGCTGGAAGAGCGGCTACTTCGCGCTCCACAGCAAGGGGCCGATGGACAAGACCCCGCTCGATCCGGCCAATGGCGAGATGTTCGAGCTCAATCCTGCGCTGCACGACTGGGCCTATGCCCTGACCAAGGACGCGGCGCTGCCCGATGATCCCCGGATCGCCGCCGCGCGCAAGGCCTTCAAGGGCTACCCCAATGCGCAGAAGCCGCCGTTCGTCCTGAAGGGCGACAACCTTGCGGCGATGACTTTCTGGCACGGCGCGAAGATGACGCAGTGGGCCAACGACTGGACGAAGTTCTGGACGCGCGGAAAGGGCGAGTTCGTGACCTCCGCGATGGAAGAGACGGGCACGTTTCAGTCAATCGAGTACCTCACGCGTGTGGGCCGTGCGGACCGTGACCGCGTCATGGTGCTGCGCGCCGCCAGCAATTTCACGATGCCGCCGCCGGGGGTGAGTGCGGCGACCTATCTGCTCAGCGAGAACCAGGGCTATGCCGGGATGACGGCGGCGCTGGAGAGCCTATATCTGGTCGGCGGCAAGGTCGTCGACGAGATCGTCACGCACTGGGACCGCTTCGGTCCGGCGCCGCCGAAGTGATGGCGAGCCACTGACATGACGCTGACGCTCATCCGGAATGCCGCAGTGGTTGCCGCGATGGATGACGCAGGCAGCGAGATTGCCGGAGGTGCCGTTGCGCTGAAGGACGGCGTGGTGCTGGCGGTGGGAACGACCGCCGAACTGGCACCACTGGCCGGGCACGCCGACGAGATCGTCGAGGCGGCGGGCTGCGTGGTGACGCCGGGCCTCATCAACACGCACCATCACTTGTATCAGACGCTGACCCGCGCGCTGCCGGGGGCGACCGAGGCTTCGCTGTTCGGCTGGCTCAAGCGGCTCTATCCGGTCTGGGCGCGTTATACGCCGGATGATGTGTTCGCCGCGACGCAGCTCGGGCTGGCGGAACTGGCGCTTTCGGGCTGTTCGCTGAGCAGTGACCACCTCTACCTGTTTCCCAACGGCGTTACGCTCGACGACACGATCCATGCCGCCGCCGGGATCGGCGTGCGCTTTCATGCCACGCGCGGCAGCATGAGCGTGGGGGAAAGCGCGGGCGGGCTGCCGCCTGACAGTCTGGTCGAGCGCGAGGACGCGATCCTTGCCGACTGCATCCGCGTGATCGACCGCTTCCATGATGCGTCGGACGGGGCGATGGTGCGCGTGGGCGTTGCGCCGTGCTCGCCGTTTTCGGTGAGCCGCGAGCTCATGCGCGATGCCGCGCTGCTCGCGCGTGACAAGGGCGTGATGCTGCATACGCACCTCGCGGAAGATGCCGACGACGTTGCCTTCAGCCTCGAACGGTTCGGGTGCCGACCGGGGCAATATGCCGAAGAACTGGGTTGGACCGGGCCGGATGTGTGGCATGCCCACTGCGTCCAGCTCGACGGGCAGGAGATCGACCTGTTCGCGCGGAGCAGGACCGGCGTCGCCCATTGTCCGGGTTCGAACTGCCGGCTTGGATCGGGTGTCGCGCCGGTGCGGGCGATGGTCGATGCCGGCGTGCCGGTAGGGCTGGGGGTTGACGGTTCGGCCTCCAACGACACCGCGAACCTGCTCGGCGAGGCGCGGCAGGCGCTGCTGCTCCAGCGGGTGACGCATGGGGCTACCGCCTTCGCCGCGCGTGAGGCGCTGAAGCTCGCGACGCGCGGCGGCGCGGCGGTGCTCGGGCGGAGCGATCTGGGCCAGCTCAAGCCGGGCATGCGCGCGGATGTCGCCGTGTGGGACATGGCCGATGTCGCCTCGACCGGCGCTTGGGATCTGGTGGCGGGGCTGATCCTCGCGCCGCCATCCGGCGTGCGGGACTTGTTCGTTGAAGGCCGCCCGGTCGTGCGCAGGGGCGACCTTGTGCAGACACCGCGCAGCGCCATTCTCGCGGCCGCGCGCCGCTCGCTCGATAGGCTGATCGCCACCGGATAGAGGAGACTGCCCGCCGTGCCATTGCGAGCCAAAGTTGGAACTCGGTCGGTCAGCCGTTCGCAGGCCCGTGATCCGGATTTCTTTCCCGGCATGACCCTGGCGCTTCCTCTGGGCATCCAGCACGTGCTGGCGATGTTTGTTTCCAATCTCACCCCGCCGATCATCGTGGCGGGGGCGGCAGGCTTCGGGTTCGGATCGGCGGACCCGTCCGAGCTCATCTACATGATCCAGATGGCGATGCTGTTTGCCGGGATCGCCACGCTGATGCAGACGGTGGGCCTTGGCCCCATCGGCGCGCGGTTGCCGCTGGTGCAGGGGACAAGCTTTGCGTTCATCCCGGTGATGATCCCGATTGTCGCTGGCCGGGGCGTCGGCGCGATGGCGGAGCTGACCACGGCGGCGCTGATCGGCGGACTGGTCCATGGTGCGCTGAGCGTCTTCGTGGGACGGGTGCGGTTTGCGCTGCCGCCGATGATCACCGGGCTGGTCGTGCTGATGATCGGGCTCTCGCTGATGCGGATCGGGGTGCAGTATGCCGCAGGCGGCGTGCCGGCGGTGGGCACGCCCGCGTTCGGAGCGGGAACAAGCTGGCTGCTGGCGGGCGTCGTGGTCTTCGCCACGCTCGGCCTCAAGTTCTTTGCGCGGGGCCTCTGGTCGACGGCTTCGGTGCTGCTCGGGCTGCTGGCGGGGTATCTCGCGGCCTTGGCGATGGGGCGGATTTCCTTTGCGGCGGTGGGAGCGGCACCGCTGGTCATGGTGCCTCAGCCGTTCCATTTCGGCTTTGCGCTATCGGCCTCGGCGGTGCTGGGCTTCGTGCTGACAGGCTTCGTTTCCTCGATCGAATCCATCGGCGATGTCGAGGCGATCTGCAAGGGAACGGCCGGCCGGCCCGCGACCGATGCCGAACTCAAGGGCGCGGTCGCGGCTGATGGGGCGGGGACGGCGCTGGCGGCGATTTTCGGCGCGATGCCCAACACGACCTTCAGCCAGAACGTCGGTCTTATCGCGATCACTGGCATGATGAGCCGCCACGTGGTGACGCTCGGGGCGCTGTTCCTGATCGTGTGCGGGCTGGTGCCCAAGATCGGCGCGGTGATCACCACGATCCCCATCGAAGTGCTGGGCGGCGGCGTGATCGTGATGTTCGGCATGGTCGCCTCAGCCGCGCTTTCGATGCTGGCGGGGGTGGCGTGGAACCAGCGCAACATGCTGGTGTTCGGGGTGAGCCTCTCGCTCGCGCTGGGGTTGCAGCTTGAGCCCACCGCGCTGGCGCATCTGCCGGAGACGGCGCGCATGCTGCTCTCGTCCGGCGTGCTGCCTGCCGCGATCATGGCGATCCTGCTCAACCTGATCCTGCCGCACGAGACGCCTGAGGACGAAGAGCCGCAAGGCGTGCTTCTCGCCGGGGATGGAGCCTCCCCCACGTGGTGACGAGCGCTCTCTTTTTTGCAACAAACCGTCCAGTTCATTGCGCTCGCTCGGTAGGGTGCGGCGCGGCATAGCGGCGGGACCCATGGCCATGCGCATCACGATACCCAAGGTGGATCCCTTCTTGCTGTGGCTGGTGGGCTGTGTCGTGGCGGCCAGCGTGCTGCCGGCACGGGGCGCCATGCTGACCGGCTTCGATACCGCGGCGGACGGGGCCATCGTGCTGCTGTTCTTCCTCCACGGTGCCAAGCTTTCGCGCGAGGCGGTGCTGGCCGGGCTCGGGCATTGGCGGCTGCACCTGATGGCGCTGGCCTTCACTTATGTGCTGTTCCCGGCGCTGGGCCTTGCAGCCGCGGCGCTGACGGGGCGGGTGATCGATCCTGCGCCGGCCGTCGGCCTCCTGTTCCTCGCGCTGCTGCCCTCCACGGTGCAGAGCTCGATCGCGTTCACCGCAATGGCGGGCGGCAATGTCGCGGCGGCGGTGTGCAGCGCATCGCTCTCCAACCTGCTCGGCATTGTGGTGACGCCGCTGCTGGTGGCGGTGTTCATCCATGCGGGCGGCAGCGGTGGGATGGACGAATGGGCCTCGGTCCAGAAGATCGGCACGCAGTTGCTGCTGCCGTTCATGGCGGGCCACCTGCTGCGCCCGCTGATCGGCAAGTGGATCGATAGCCACAAGAAGCTGCTCCAGCCGGTGGACCGCTCCTCGGTGCTGCTGGTGGTCTATTCCGCGTTCAGCGCGGCGGTGGTGAACGGGGTGTGGCAGCGTGTCGGCCCGTTCGATCTCGGCGTCCTGCTGCTGGCCTCCTCGGTCATGCTCGGCATCGTGATTGCGGTGAACGGGCTGGTCGCCCGCGCCGCAGGTCTGAAGCGCGAGGATGCCATCGTGCTGCTGTTCTGCGGTTCCAAGAAGAGCCTCGTTTCGGGCGTGCCAATGGCGGGCGCGCTGTTTGCCCCGGCGCAAGTGGGCATGGTGATCCTGCCGCTGATGATCTTCCATCAGCTGCAACTGTTTGTCTGCGCATGGCTGGCCGGGCGCTGGCGGCGCGAGCTGGACGCGGCAGCAGCGGCTGAGGCGCTTGTGCTGCCGCCGCAGGACGAGGCGGCGATGCTGGCGCGCGCCGGGGAGATCGGCCTGCCGGTGCCGGAGGAATGCCGTCCCGGCGTCAATGCCAATCTTGCGCTGCTGACGCAGCACGCCCGCATCGCATTGGGAGAGCAAGGCGCATGAAGACGGCGACCGAAATCGCTGCCGCCGTGCGCAGCGGCAAGGTCACCGCAACGCGGCTTGCCTCGCGCACGCTTGATGCACTGGCGGCTGATCCGCATGTCGCCGTGACGCGGGTGATGGCGGAGCGGGCGCTGATTGAAGCCTCTGCGGTTGATGCCAGGCGCGCCCTGGGAGCCGATCCGGGGCCGCTCGCAGGCGTGCCCTATGTGGTGAAGGACCTGTTCGATGTGGCGGGACTGCCGACGACGGCAGGCTCGGCGGCTCGGACCAAGGGGCCAGCGGCGGCGGCGGACGCCGAGGCGGTGCGGCGGCTTCAGGCGGCGGGCGCGGTGCTCTGCGCGACGGCCAACATGGACGCCTTTGCCTATGGCTTCGCCACGGTGAATGCGGACTATGGGACAACGCGCAATCCGCATGATCCGGCACGGCTGGCAGGCGGCTCGTCGGGCGGCTCGGCAGCGGCGGTGGCGGCTGGGCTGGTTCCGCTGGCGCTGGGCTCGGATACCAATGGTTCGGTGCGGGTGCCGGCAAGCCTTTGCGGGCTTTACGGCTTGCGGCCAGCGCGCGGCGATCTGCCGCTTGGAGGAACGTTTCCGTTCGCCGAGAGTTTTGACGAGATCGGACCGTTTGCGGCGGACCTTGGCGACCTCACGCTGGTCTGGGATGTGCTGCGCGGCGGGCCGGTGCCGGAATGCGCTGCAGCGCCAAGAGTGGCGCGTCTGGGCGGTCGTTTTCGTGCGAATGTCGATCCGGCGCAGCTGGCCGCGATGGACGGCATTGCGCCCGATGCGCCGTTGATCGAATTGCCAGACGTGGCGCGGGCGCGCAGCGCTGCCTTTGTCATCACGGCCTATGAAGGCGGGCGGCTGCACAAGGCGGCGCTGGCGGCAGGGGCGATGACTTACGATCCGGCGGTGCGCGACCGACTGATCGCCGGCGCCCTGTTGCCCGATGCGCTCTACACGCGGGCGCTGGCGTTCCGGGCCGAATACATTGCACAGATCGAGGCGCTGATGGCTGACTTCGATGTGCTGCTGGCACCATCGGCACCGTGCGCTGCCCCGCTGATCGAGGATCCGACGATCCTGATCGACGGAGAGCCAAGCCCGGCGCGGGCGAACCTCGGGATCCATACCCAGCCGATCACGTTCACCGGGCTGCCGGTGCTGGCGGTGCCGATCAGGCGGCCGGGCAAACTGCCGCTGGGGCTGCAACTGATCGGCAAGCGGGGCGGCGAAGGCGCGCTGCTGCGGCTGGCCAAGGAACTTGAAGAACAGGGCGTGACCGGCGTGACCAAGCCGGCAGGCGCATTTGCGGGGGTAACGATATGACGACGGGCGATGCAGCGAATACGGGGATGCTGGAGGCCCGTTTCAAACTCAGTGAGCGCGGCACCGATGTCCGCACCGAAGTGCTGGCCGGGTTCACCACCTTCCTGACGATGGCCTACATCGTGCTCGTCAATCCGGCGATCCTGGGCCAGGCGGGGCTTCCCGTGGCTTCGGTGGCGGCGGCGACGTGCTTTGCGGCGGCCTTTGCCTCGATCCTGATGGGCATGGTGGCGAACACGCCGCTGGCGCTCGCACCGGGCATGGGGCTCAACGCCTATTTCAGCTTTACCGTGGTGCAGCAGATGGGCGTGCCATGGCCCATCGCGCTGGGCTGCGTGTTCGTTTCCGGCGTGGCGTTCCTGATCCTGACGCTGACGGGCGTGCGGCAATTGATCGTCTCGGTGATCCCGCAGCACCTGTTTGCGGCGGTGGCGGGCGGCATCGGCCTGTTCATCGGCTTTATCGGGCTGAAGGATGCCGGGATCGTCGTTGCCAACCCGGCGACCTTCGTGGCGCTGGGCAGCGTGACGCAGCCGGGGCCGGCGCTGGCGCTGTTCGGCCTCGTCATCATCGGCACGCTTTCGGTGTGGAACGTGCGCGCGGCGATGCTGATCGGGATCGTGCTCACGACAGTCGCCGGCTGGGCCATGGGGCAGGTCCATGCGCCGACCGAGCCCTACAGCCTTTCCGCGCTGACGGCGACGGCGTTCAAGCTCGATATTCCGGGGGTGTTCGGGCTTTCCGGTAAGGCGGGGCTCGGGCTGCTCGAGATCCTGTTCGTGTTCCTGTTCGTCGACCTGTTCGACAATATCGGCACACTCGTTGCGGTGACCAAGCGCGCGGGGCTGATGGATGCGGCGGGGAAGATCCCGGGCCTCAACCGCATCCTGATGACGGACGCGGTGGCGACGATGGTCGGCGCGGTGGCGGGCACCTCGACCGTGACCAGCTATGTCGAGAGCGCGGCGGGCGTGCAGGCAGGCGGGCGCACCGGGCTGACGGCGGTCGTTTGCGGACTGCTGTTCCTCGCGACGATGTTCGTGGCACCTTATGCGAGCCTCGTGCCGCTGGCGGCGACCGCGCCTGCGCTCGTCGTGGTGGGCGGCCTGATGCTGCTGCCGCTGACCGAAGTCGATTGGGAGGACCCGATGGCGGCGATCCCGGCGTTCCTCACGGTCGCGATGATCCCGCTGACGTTCTCGATCGCCAACGGCCTTGCCTTCGGCATCACCGCGCACGCTTTCCTCAAGCTGATCAAGGGCGAGGCGGGCGTGAAGGACTGGTTTCTCTACACGCTCGCCGCGCTGTTCGTGGCGCGCTTTGCCTGGATGGCTGCTGCATGATCCGCCTTGTCTTCCTCTCCATCGCCGCGCTGCTGGCGACGCCTGCGCTGGCGCAGAAGCTCGATGATACCCCGCGCACGGTGGTGATGACGGCGTTCTATCCCGAGTGGCATTCGCTCGTCCCGACGATCAAGGACGCGAAGGAGCACACGGTGGGCGGCAACACGTTCCTGACCGGAACGCTGGAGGGCAAGCCGGTCGTGCTGATGCAGAGCGGCGTCAGCGTGGTCAACGCGGCGATGAGCACGCAGGTCGTGCTCGACCGGTTCAACGTGAAGCGCATCGTGTTTTCGGGGATCGCGGGGGGTGTCGATCCGGCGCTTTCGATCGGCGATGTCGTGGTGCCGGAGAACTGGGGGCAGTACCTTGAGGGCTCCTTTGCGCGAAAGACGAAGACGGGCTGGATGCCGCCGGACAAGGGCGATGCGCAGTCGCCGGCGAACTGGAACTTCATCTTCCCGCGCGGCACGCTGATCACGACGCCGAGCGCGCCGATGAAGCGGGTGTACCGGATTCCGGTCGATGCGGACCTGCTGGCGCTGGCGAAGAAGGTGGTGCCCACCATCACGCTGGAACGCTGCGTGCCGCCTTCGGACAAGATGCGCGCAGGCTCGGCGCTGTGCCTGCCGCGCATGCCCAAGGTGCAGGTCGGCGGGACGGGCGTGACGGCGGGCATCTATGCCGACAATGCCGCCTTCCGCATCTACCTCCAGCGCGCGTGGAAGGCGCGGGTGCTCGACATGGAAAGCGCCGCCGTGATGCAGGTGGCGATGAGCAATGCTGTGCCCGCGATCGTGTTCCGCAGCCTTTCGGACCTGGCTGGCGGCGATCCGCACAAGAACATGGAATATGTCTTCGAACACCTCGCCTCGGCCAATTCGGCGCATGTGGTGCGGGCGTTTGTTGCGGCGCTGCCGGATTGATGGCGCTCAGCACCGTCTCGGGCCGCAAGGGCATCGTCACCGCGCCGCACTGGCTGGCAGCGGAGGCCGGGCTATCCGTGCTGCACGATGGCGGCAATGCGGTGGAGGCGACCGTGGCGGTCGCGGCATGCCTCGCGGTTGTCTACCCGCACATGACCGGGATCGGGGGTGACGGGTTCTGGGTGATCCATGAACCCGATGGCGCAGTACACGGGATCCACGGCTGCGGCGGCGCGGCGGGTGCGGTTTCGCTCGATCTTTACGCCGGACTGAAGGCGGTGCCGTTCCGGGGGCCACTGGCGGCGAATACCGTGGCGGGGACGATTTCGGGCTGGGTAGCGGCGCTGGAGACGGCGGGCGGCACGTTGCCGCTGGAGCGGTTGCTCCGCGATGCCATCGCCCATGCCGAAGCCGGGGTTGCGGTAACGGCCGGGCAGGCGGCGATTGCCGAGGCCAAGGGCGCCGAACTGCGCGTCCAGCCCGGCGCCTATGCCGCGACGTTCGAACCGGAAGGGCGGCCGCTGCGGGAGGACGATGTGCTGCGGCAGCCGGTACTGGCGCAGACCCTGCGGCGGCTGTGCGACGAGGGGCTGGCGAGTTTCTACACCGGCGCGCTGGCGGCGGATATTGCGGCGGACCTTGCTGCGCTGGGGAGCCCGGTTGCGGGTGCGGATCTGGCCGCGCATGTCGCAACTCGGCCCGCGCCGCTCACGGCAAGGCTGCGCGATGCGCGCTTGTGGAACTCTGCCCCGCCGACGCAGGGCTTTGCTTCGCTGCTGATCCTTGCGCTGTTCGACCGGCTGGAGGCGGGCGCGGCGGACGGGTTCGAACACGTTCACGGGCTGGTCGAGGCGACCAAGCAGGCGTTTCTGCTGCGCGACCGGCATGTCGGCGATCCGGCCTTTACAGGGTTCGACTTTCAGGGCCTGCTCGATGATGCGGCGGCGCTCGATGCCTTGGCGGCGAAGATCGATCCTGCGCAGGCGCTGCCGTGGCCGCAGCCGCCGCAGTGGGGGGATACCTGCTGGTTCGGCGTGGGCGATGCCGAGGGGCGCGTGGTGAGCGCGATCCAGTCGACCTACTTCGAGTTCGGTTCGGGGCTGGTGCTGCCGAAGACGGGGATCACCTGGCAGAACCGGGGAAGCAGCTTCCGGCTGGCGGAGAGCGGCTGGAATGCGCTGAAGCCCTATCGCAAGCCGTTCCACACGCTCAATCCGGCGCTCGCGAAGTTCGATGACGGGCGCGTCATGGCCTACGGCACGATGGGCGGGGAAGGGCAGCCGCAGACGCAGGCGGCGCTGTTCAGCCGCTATGCGCGCTTCGGCAGCGATTTGCAGGACGCGATCAGCGGCCCGCGCTGGCTGCTCGGGCGGACATGGGGTGATCAATCGACCACGCTCAAGCTGGAGGACGGCTTTGCGCCGGAGCTTTATGCGGCGCTCGAAGCGGCGGGGCATGCGGTCGAGCGCGTCGGGCCGCTGACCGCGACGATGGGGCATGCGGGCGCCATTGTGCGGCATCCGGACGGGCGGCTCGATGGCGCGACCGATCCGCGCAGCGATGGCGGGGTGGCGGCATGGTAGCCCTCGATCCTCGGCGAGGCGGCGCCCGGGCCGTTGCGCGGTGCGAGGCACTGGCGGTTCCGCCCTACAGCGACAGTGCGGAGGGGCTGACACGGACCTATCTCTCGCCCGCCTATCATGCCGCGCAGGAGCAGGTCGCCGCGTGGATGGCCGAGGCGGGCATGAGCGTGCGGCGCGATGCGGCGGCGAACCTGATCGGGCGCTACGAGGGCCGCGAGGCGGGCGCGGCAGCGCTGGTGATCGGCAGTCATATCGACAGCGTGCGAGGTGCCGGGGCCTATGACGGACCGCTGGGCATCACGCTGGGCATTGAAGCCGTGGCGGCGCTGGCGGCAAGCGGGACACGGCTGCCGTTTGCGGTGGAAGTCTATGCCTTTGGCGACGAGGAAGGTTCGCGCTTTCCCGCTGCGATGCTGACAAGCCGCGCGGTGGCGGGGACGCTCGATCCAGTAGCGCTCGATGTGCGCGACCGCGAGGGTGTAGCGCTGGGCGATCTGCTCGATCTGGCCGCTTATCCATCGGCAAGGCGCGCGGCGGGCGAGATCATCGCCTACCTTGAGGCGCATATCGAGCAAGGCCCGGTGCTGGAGGCGGAAGGGCTCGCGCTGGGCACGGTGACCGGGATCGCGGCGCAGCTGCGCTTCGAGATCGGACTTTCGGGTACGGCGGGGCATGCCGGGACGACCGCGATGGGCCTCAGGCGCGATGCCATCGCGGGCATGGCCGAGATGGTGCTCGCCGCCGAGGCGGTAGCGACCGCCGGACCGCCCGATCTCGTCGCGACGGTGGGTGTGGTCGAAGTGCCCTCTGGCGCGGCCAATGTGATTGCGGGGCGCAGCCGGTTCACGCTCGATGTGCGGGCCGGGGATGCCACCGTGCGAGACAAGGCGGCGGACGAGATCCTGCGCCGGTTCCGCACGATTGCCGGGCGGCGCGATCTGGGGCTCTCCGTGCGGCAGGTGCATGATCTGCCGGCAAGCCCCTGCGATGAGGCGCTGATGGACCTCCTCGATGCGGCGACGGCGGAGGCGGGGCACCGGCCCTTCCGCCTCGTTTCCGGTGCTGGCCACGATGCGATGATCATGGCGGCGCTGTGCCCGACTGCCATGCTGTTCCTGCGCTGCAAGGGCGGGGTGAGCCACAACCCGGCTGAACATGTCGAGCCGGCGGACGCCGAGGCGGCGCTGGCGGTGATGTCAGCCTTTATCAGACATTTGGGAGCGAAATGTGAACCCGCTTGATCCCACCCTGTTCGGCGAGATCGATCCGCCGCAGCGCCTGCTGATGGGGCCGGGCCCGGTCAACGCCCACCCGCGCGTGCTGCGCGCGATGGCGGCGGACCTGCTCGGACAGTTCGATCCCGAGATGACCGGTTTCATGAACCAGGTCATGGCGCTCTACCGGCCTGTGTTCGGCACGCAGAACCAGTGGACAATGCTGATCGACGGCACGGCGCGCGCGGCGATCGAGGCTTCGCTCGTCAGTCTGGTCGAGCCGGGCGACACGGTGCTGGTGGTGAACTTCGGGCGTTTCGGGCTGCTGCTGACGGAAATCCTCACCCGCCTGGGCGCGAAGATCGAAACCGTCAGCGCGCCCTGGGGTGAAGTCGTGCCGCTGGAGGCGATTGCGCAAGCCATCGAGAAGTTCGGTCCGAAGATTGTGGCCACCGTGCATGGCGATACCTCGACGACGATGGCGCAGCCGCTGGAGGGACTGGGCGACTTGTGCAAGGCGGCTGGGGCCTACGCCTACGTCGATGCCTGCGCGACGCTGGGCGGCATGGAGATCGCTGCGGATCGCTGGGGCGTCGATGTGGTCACCGGCGGGTTGCAGAAGTGCCTTGGCGGGCCTTCGGGCTCTGCGCCGATCACGATTTCGGACCGTGCGGCGGAGCGCATCTTTGCGCGGCGGCATGTGGAGCAGGGCATCCGGCGGGCGGACATTGCCGATGGCGCGGGGCCGCGCATCCCGTCGAACTACTTCGACCTCGCGATGATCATGGACTACTGGTCCGAGAAGCGGCTCAACCACCATACCGAGGCGACCTCGATGCTCTATGCCGCGCGGGAATGCGCGCGAGTGGCGCTGGGCGAGGGGCTGGACGCGCGCTTTGCCCGGCACCGCAAGGCGGGGGCGGCGATGACGGCGGGGGTGCGGGCGATGGGCCTCACCGTCTATGGCGATGACGCGCACCGGATGACCAATGTGACGGGCGTCCATATCCCGGCGAATGTCGATGGCGAGGCGATCCGCACCGCGATGCGCGCGCAGTTCGAGATCGAGATCGGGACCGCGTTCGGGCCGTTGCAGGGCAAGATCTGGCGGCTCGGCGCGATGGGTTACAACGCGATGAAGCACAAGGTGCTGCTGACGCTGGCGGCGCTGGAGGCATGCCTGACGGCGGCAGGCCATGCGGTTCCGCTTGGCGAGGCGGTGCCGGCGGCGATTGCGGCGTGGGACGAGGCGGCATGACGTCATCCCGCGACCTCGTCGGCTATGGGGCGAGCCCACCTGACGCGCGCTGGCCGGGCGGGGCCAAGGTCGCCGTGCAGTTCGTGATCAATTACGAGGAAGGCGCGGAGAACTCCGTCCTCAATGGCGACAAGGGGAGCGAGGCGTTCCTTTCGGAAATGGTCGGCGCGGCGAGCCATCCGGCGCGGGCGATGGCGATGGAGAGCCTCTACGAATATGGCAGCCGCGCCGGGTTCTGGCGGTTGCACCGGCTGTTCACGGCGCGGGGCGTGCCGGTGACGGTGTTTGGCGTGGCGGCGGCAATGGCGGCCAATCCGGCGGCGGTCGAGGCGATGCTGGCGGCGGGCTGGGAAGTGGCGAGCCACGGGTATCGCTGGATCGACTATCAGTATGTGCCGGAGGACGTCGAGCGCGAGCATATCGCCAAGGCGATTGCGTTGCACACCGAACTGACCGGCGAGCGCCCGCTGGGCTGGTATCAGGGGCGCACCTCGCCGAACACGGCGCGATTGGTGGTGGAGGAAGGCGGCTTTCTCTACGATGCCGACAGCTACGCCGATGATCTGCCCTACTGGGACCGGCGGCACGGGAAGCCGCAGCTGATCGTGCCCTATTCGCTCGATGCGAATGACATGAAGATCGTGGCGCTGAATGGCTTCACGGAAGGCGAGCAGTTTTTCAGATACTTGCGCGATACCTTTGAGCAGCTGCGCGAGGAAGGTGGGCGCATGATGTCGGTCGGCCTGCATGGCCGCATTGCTGGCCGTCCGGGACGGGCGCGGGCGGTGGCGCGGTTTCTCGATCATGTGCTCGCGAGCGGGGACGCGTGGATTGCACGCCGGATCGACATCGCGCGGCACTGGCTGGAGGCGCATCCGGCATGAAGGTGAACGATCCGGTCCTGCTCGCCGAAGTGACGGCGGCGTTTCAGGAATATGAGCGCGCGCTGATGGCGGACGATCTTCCCGCGATGGATGCGCTGTTTCATGCCGCACCCACGACCAACCGCTTTGGCGTGGGCGAAGTGCTGTGGGGGATCGAGGCGATCCGCGAGTTCCGCAAAGGGCGCGGCGGTTCGCCGCAGCGCCGGCTCGGGCATGTGGCGATCACGGTTTACGGCGAAGCGTTCGCGACGGCGGATGCGGAGTTTTTCCGTGAGGGGAGCGAGCGGCGAGGACGGCAGAGCCAGAGCTGGGTGAAGTTTGCAGATGGCTGGAAGGTCGTTTCGGCGCATGTCAGCCTTGAGGGAGCAGGCTCGTGACGGCGCTGTTCGAGCATAGTCCGTGGATCGAGGCGCGGGCGGATGCCCTGCCATCGAGCGGCGACCGGCATGCTGATCTGATGGCGGTGGTCCACGCGGCAAGTGCTCAGGAGCAACTGGCGCTGATCCGCGCGCATCCGGAGCTCGCAGGCAAGGCGGCTATCGACAAGACGCTCACCGAGGCTTCAGCAGCGGAGCAGGCGAGTGCCGGGCTCGACCGGCTGACCGAGGCGGAATTCGCGCGGTTTCATGCGCTGAACGCGGCCTATCGCGAGCGCTTCGGTTTCCCCTTCATCATCTGCGTGCGGCTGACCGACAAGGCGGGGATCCTCGCTGCGATGGAAGCGCGTCTTGTGAATGATCGCGAAACCGAAATCGCGACGGCGATTGCACAGATTGGGGAAATCGTCCGGCTGCGACTGGAGGATGCGCGATGAGCATCGACTGGGCGGAATGGCTCAATCTTGCGATCCGCTGGTTCCACCTGACGGCGGGGATCGCGTGGATCGGTTCCTCGTTCTATTTCGTGTGGTTAGACAACCATCTGGTGCCGCCGAAGTCCGGGGAGGCCTCGGGCGAGGTGTGGTCGGTCCACGGCGGCGGATTCTATCACAAGCAGAAGTATCAGGTCGCGCCGCGCGAGATGCCGCAGGACCTGCACTGGTTCATGTGGGAGGCCTATACCACGTGGATCACCGGCTTTTCGCTGCTCGTGCTGGTCTACTGGGTGGGCGCGGCGAGCTTTCTGATCGATCCGGCCAAGGCGGCGCTGACGCCGCTTGAGGCATCGGGGATCGGGGCGGCGGTATTGGTGACAGGGTGGCTGGTCTATGATGGCCTTTGCCGTTCGCCGCTGGGGCGCGATGACCGGGTGTTGGGTGCGGTGTGGTTTGCCGTGCTGGTGGGTGCGGCCTGGGGGCTATGCCAGGTGTTCAGCGCGCGCGGGGCCTATCTGCATGTGGGCGCGATCATCGGGACGGCGATGGTCGGCAACGTGTTCTTCGTGATCATTCCCAACCAGCGCAAGGTGGTGGCCGCGCTGGTCAGGGGTGAGGTGCCCGATCCGGCGCTGGGCAAGGCGGCCAAGGCGCGTTCGCTGCACAACAATTACATGACCCTGCCGGTGCTGTTCGTGATGATCAGCCACCATTACGCGATGACGTTCGGCGCGGAGCGGCCCTGGCTGGTGCTGGCGCTGCTGTGCGCGACGGGCGTTGCGGTGCGGCATGTGTTCAACTTGCGGCACCGGGGGCAGCCGCCGGGCCGCGCGATCCTCGTCGCGGCAGTGCTGGCGCTGATGAGCGTGACCTATGTTTCGGCGGAGAAGGCGGGCGCGGCGAAAGCGGCTGGCGGGGCTGGGGACTGGGCGAGCGTCGAGCCGATCTTCCGCAAGCATTGCACGGCCTGCCATGCGGCGAAGCCGACGAGCGATCTCGTCACCGCGCCGCCGCTGGGCGTCATGCTCGACAGCCATGACCATGCCCGCCAGTTCGCGGCGCGGGTCAAGAAGGTGGCGGTCGATGCCGAGATCATGCCGCTGGGCAACACGACCGGAATGACCAAGGCCGAGCGCGAAGCGCTGGGCCGCTGGATCGAGGCAGGAGCACCCTGATGACGACGCTTTCGACGCATGTGCTCGATACGATGCAGGGGAGGCCCGCTGCGGGCATGCAGTTGTGGCTGGAGGATGCCGGCGGCGAGGCGCTGTTTGCGGGCGAGACCAATGTCGATGGGCGGTGCCCCGAATTGCTGGAACGCGTGCCGGAGCTGACGCCGGGGCGCTATGCGCTGACCTTTGCGGTGGCGGAGTACTTTGCCGCCGAAGGCGTGGCGCTGCCCGATCCGCCGTTTCTGGGCGATGTGCGGATTGCCTTCGGGATATCCGATGACGGGCATTATCACGTGCCGCTGCTGGTCTCACCCTTCGCCTATTCGACCTACCGGGGGAGCTGAGCCGTGGCGGTGCGCTTCCTGTTTGACGGTGAGGCGGTCGAACTGGCGTCCCCCGATCCGACAGGCACCTTGCTCGAAACCCTGCGCGGGCCGCTGCGGCGCACCGGCACCAAGGAAGGCTGCGCGGAAGGCGATTGCGGGGCCTGCACGGTGCTGGTGGGCGAGGCGCAGGGCGAGCGCGTGCAATGGCGGGCGGTGAACGCCTGCATCCTGTTTCTGCCGATGGTGCACGGCAAGGCGGTGATGACGGTGGAGAGCCTGAGCGCCAAGGGTCGGCTCAATCCGCTGCAGGCGTGCATGGCGGTAAACGGCAGTTCTCAGTGCGGGTTTTGCACGCCGGGTTTCGTGATGTCGCTGCATGGGCGGGCGATCGGCGCGCTGGGGAGCGAACTGCCGGTGGCGGACGCGATCGCGGGGAACTTGTGCCGCTGCACCGGATATGGACCGATCCTTGAGGCGGGAGAGGCGGTGTCGTCACTCGCGCAGGACGATGGCGCAGTGGCGGCGGGGCTTGCTGGTCTTGCAGGCGATGCCATGGCGAGCGGAGTTTTCGAAGGTCGGCAGTGGTTTGTGCCGCGTTCTTCGGACGAACTCGTCGAAGTGCTGGCGGAGCATCCCGAGGCGCGGATCGTGGCCGGGGCGACCGATCTCGGCCTGTGGGTAACCAAGGGGCTGCGCGATCTGGATTGCCTCGTTTTCATCGGTGATGTGGCGGATCTCAAGGCTATTGAGGAGACGCCCGAGGGCGTGCGGATCGGCGCAGGCGTGCGCTATGCCGAGGCGCATGGGGCACTGGCGCGGCTGCATCCCGATCTGGGGGAACTCGTGCGGCGGATCGGGGGGCTGCAGGTCCGCTCTTCGGCCACGGTCTGCGGGAATATCGCCAATGGCTCGCCCATCGGGGACGGGCCGCCGGCGCTGATCGCGCTGGGGGCGGAACTGACGCTGCGTTCGGCCTCGGGGCGGCGGACGATTCCGCTTGAGGACTATTTCCTGGATTACGGGAAACAGGACCGGCGGGCAGGGGAATTTGTCGAAAGCGTGTTCGTGCCGCGTCCTTCAGCCGGAACGCTGGTACATATTTCCAAGCTTTCACGGCGGTTTGACAGCGATATTTCGGCTGTTCTGGGAGCTTTTGCGCTGACAGTCGAGGCGGAGGCGATCACCGCCGCACGGATTGCGTTCGGCGGAATGGCAGCGACCCCTCGGCGGGCGGCGGGGTGCGAGGCGGCGCTGGTCGGCCAGCCATTCAGCGAGGCGACGATTGCGGCGGCGGCCGAGGCGCTGAAGGGTGATTTCAACCCGCTGAGCGATGTGCGCGGGACAGCGGCGTACCGGATCGAGGCTGCGGCGGCGCTGCTGTGGCGGCTGTGGCACCGCGCCCAGGGAACTGCGGTTTCCGTGCTCGATATGGAGCCCTGCTGATGGCGACAAGCGCACCGCTCTGGCCGGAAGCCGCAATGCCGCCGCTGCCGCACGACAGCGCGCACCTGCATGTTGCCGGGCTGGCGCGCTATGTCGATGACGAGCCGGAGCTGCCCGGAACCTTGCATCTGGCCTTCGGGCTATCGAGCGAGGCGCGGGCGCGGATTGTCGGCATCGATCTGGATGCGGTGCGCGCTTTTCCCGGGGTCGTCGCGGTTTATACAGCAGCGGACATTCCGGGCGAGAACAACGTCGGCCCGATTGCGCATGATGACCGTGTTCTGGCGGACGGCGAGGTCATCAGCCACGGCCAGCCGGTGTTTCTGGTGGCGGCGGAAACGCGTCTTGCCGCGCGCAAGGCTGCGCGGCTGGGGAAGGTGACGTACGCGCCGCTCAAAGCCGCGATCACCGTGGAGCAGGCGCGTGCCGCCGGGCAGCGGCTCGAGGCGGACCAGCGCATGGCGCGCGGGGATGCGACAAGCGCGCTGGCGGCGGCCGAACATCGGCTGGCGGGTTCGCTCAGGATCGGGGCGCAGGATCACTTCTATCTGGAGGGGCAGATCGCCCATGCGCGGCCGGTTGAGGACGGGCAGGTCCATGTCGTCTCATCGAGCCAGCATCCCAGCGAAGTGCAGCATCTCGTGGCGCATCTGCTGGGCAAGAGCAGCGCTGACGTCACCGTGGAAGTGCGCCGCATGGGCGGGGCATTCGGCGGCAAGGAAAGCCAGGCGGCGCTGTTTGCGGCGGCGGCTGCGCTGGTGGTCCATCATACCGGGCGGCCGGCGAAATTCCGCTGCGACCGCGATGACGACATGATCGTGACCGGCAAACGGCATGACTTCGAGGTGGACTACGAGGCGGGGCACGATGCCGAGGGGCGTCTCAAGGCGGTCAAGCTGCGCTTCGGCGGGCGCTGCGGGGCGACGATGGACCTCTCGCCGGGCATCAACGACCGGACGATGTTTCATGCCGACAACTGCTATTTCCTGCCGGAAGTGGAGATCCTTTCGGAGCGGCTGAAGACCAACACGGTTTCGGCGACGGCGTTCCGTGGTTTCGGCGGGCCGCAGGGCATGCTGGCGATCGAGCGGGTGTGCGATGCCGTCGCCGCGCGGCTGGGGCTCGATCCGCTCGATGTGCGGCAGCGCAACCTCTATGGGCCGGGGCGCGATGTGACGCCCTATGGCATGACCATCGAGGACAACATCGCGCCGCAAATCATTGCGCGGCTTCGGGAAACGTCGCGCTACGATGCGCGCAGGCAGGCAATTGCCGCGTTCAATGCGGGGAGCCCGGTGCTCAAGAAGGGCATCGCGCTCACCCCGGTGAAGTTCGGGATCAGCTTTACCACCACCCACCTCAATCAGGCGGGGGCGCTGGTCCATGTCTATGCCGATGGCTCGATCCAGGCGAACCACGGCGGGACCGAGATGGGGCAGGGGCTGCACATCAAGATCGCCCAGATCGTGGCGGATGTGTTCGGCGTGGGCGTGGAGGCGGTGCGGATCACCGCGACGCGGACCGACAAGGTGCCAAACACTTCGGCGACCGCGGCGAGTTCCGGCGCGGACCTCAACGGCATGGCAGCGCGGCGCGCGGCGATGGCGATCCGGGAGCGGATGGCGGATTTTCTTGCCGGAGTGTTCGGCTGCGCGGCGGACGAGGTGCGGTTCACGCCGGAGGGCGTGATTGCGGGCGAGGCACGGCTGACGTTTGCCGAGGCGGCGCGCAAAGCCTGGCTGGGACGGATCTCGCTGTCCTCCACCGGGTTCTATGCGACGCCGGAGATCGAGTATGACCGCGCGACGCACTGCGGGCGGCCGTTCTATTATTTCGCGTATGGCGCGGCGGTTTCGGAAGTTGTCGTCGATACGCTGACGGGCGAGCACAAGGTGCTGGCCGTCGATATTCTGCATGACGTGGGCCGCTCGCTTAATCCTGCCATCGACCGGGGGCAGATCGAGGGCGGCTTCGTGCAGGGGCAGGGCTGGCTGACGACCGAAGTGGTGGAGTGGGACGCGAAGGGGCGGCTGCTCAACCACTCGCCCGCGACCTACAAGGTGCCGACGGCCTCCGACCGGCCCAAGCGGCTCACCATCGATCTGTGGGACGGCGAGAACGTGAAGCCGACGATCCACCGCTCCAAGGCGGTGGGCGAGCCGCCGCTGATGCTGGCCAATTCGGTTTTCTGCGCAATTTCTGCGGCAATTGCGGCGACCGCGCCGGATGTGCGTGATCTTCCGAAGCTGGATGCACCGGCAACGCCTGAGGCGGTTCTGCGGGCGATTGCGGGTCTGCGCGGATGACCGGGTGGCTGGACGATCTGGCGCGGTTGGCTCCGCTGGGGCCGGTGGCGATGGTGAGCGTGCTGGCGACGGAAGGCTCGGCGCCGCGCGGGGCGGGGACGCGGATGCTGGTCTCGGCAGATGGCCTGAGCGGCACTATCGGCGGCGGCGCGCTGGAGTTTCGCGCGCTGGAGCAGGCGCGCGCTGTGCTGGACCATGCGCCCGGCACCTGGCGGGTGCAGGACTATCCGCTCGGGCCGCTGCTGGGGCAGTGCTGCGGCGGGCGGGTGCGGCTCTTGGTGGAGCATGTCGACCGCGCGGCGCTTGGCTGGCTGGAGGCGGCGGCGGAAGGCAGGGTGCTGGTGAGCGTCCTGCGTGACGGCGGCATCGAGCGGCATGTCAGCGATGCTCCGGCCGCTGCGCTCTCCGCGCGGGGTGACAAGCCGGGGGTGGGTGCGCGGCTGGCCGAAGTGATCGGCGGCTATCGGCGGCCGCTCTATCTGTTCGGCGCCGGGCATGTCGGGCAGGCGATTGCGCGCCATGCCGAGGGGTTGCCGGTCCGGCTCGCGTGGTTCGATGTGCGGGAGGACTTCGCCGCGATCCCGGGCGTGACGGTGGTGCCGGATGAGACGATCGAGGGCTGCGCGGCGGAGGCACCCGATGAAGCGGCGCTGGTGATCCTCACGCATGACCATGCGCTCGATTACCGGCTGACATTGGCGGCGCTTCGCCGGGGGGTGCTGGCGTTTACCGGGCTGATCGGATCGCAGACAAAGCGCGCGCGGTTCATGGCGCGGCTGGAGCGCGATGGGGTTTCGGCGGAGGCGCGGGGGCGGCTGACCTGTCCGATCGGGCTGCCGGGGGTGACGGGCAAGGAACCCGATGTGATCGCGGTGGCGCTGCTGGCGCAAGTGCTGCAACTGCCGCACGCGGCGGCGATGCGGGCGGTGGCGGCATGACGCTGCTCGGCTATCGCGGCGAGATCCTGAGCCTGTCGCATGATCCGGCAGAGGGGCCGGATGCGGTGCGGCATGAAGCGGACGCCCTGCTGGTGATCGAGGCCGGGCGCATTGTGGCGCGCGGACCTTATGCCGAGGTTGCGGAACGGTTTCCGGGGCTGGCGGTGGAGCATCTGCCGGGGCTGATCGTGCCCGGTTTTGTCGATGCCCACGTGCATTATCCGCAGCTTGGCCGGATCGCGAGCCACGGGGAGCAACTGCTCGACTGGCTGGAGCGGCATATCTTTCCGGCGGAGCAGGCCTTTGCCGATCCGGTCCATGCGGCGGGGGTGGCGGACGCGTTTCTGGACGAACTGCTGCGGCACGGAACGACCAGCGCGCTGGTGTTAGGCACCGTCCATGCGTGTTCGGTCGAAGCGTTCTTTGCGGCGGCAGAGGCCCGCGAACTGCGGATGATCTGCGGCAAGGTGCTGATGGACCTCGGGCCGGAGGGTCTGCGCGATAGCGTGGCGGAAGGGCGGGCCGAGACGGAAGCGCTGATTGCGAGATGGCACGGGCGCGGGCGGCTGGGCTACGCGGTGACGCCGCGCTATGCGCTGACTTCGAGCGATGCGCAGCTGGCGGTCGCGGGGGAATTGCTGGCGGCCCACGCGGGGGTGCTGCTCCACACGCATCTGGCCGAAAACACGCGCGAGATTGCCGAAGTGGCGGCGCGGTTTACCGACGCGGTGGATTACCTCGATGCCTATGACCGGTTCGGGCTTGTGACCGACCGTTCGGTGTTTGCGCATGGAGTGCATCTGCCTGACCGCTCTTGCGCGCGGCTGGCGGAGGCCGGAGCGGGCATTGCGGTATGCCCGAGTTCGAACTTTTTCCTTGGCTCCGGCATGTTCGATTTTGCGCAGGCTGAGCGGCATGGGGTGCGGCTGGGGCTGGGCAGCGATATTGGCGCGGGAACGTCGCTTTCGCTGCTGCATAATGGTGGTCTGGCCTATCAGGCCGGGCTTCCCCACGGTTATGTGCTCGATCCTTTCCGCGCGCTCTGGCTGGCGACAGGTGGTTCGGCGCGCTTGCTGCATATCGCAGGCGAGGTGGGGATCCTGGCCGAAGGACAGGAGGCGGACTTCGTCGTGCTGGATGACGCCGCAACGCCGCTGATGGCGCGGCGCACGGCGGGCGCAACGCTGGCGGAGCGGCTGTTCGCGTTGCAAGTGCTGGGTGATGACCGGGCGGTGCGCCGCACTTACGTGCTCGGGCGCTGCGTTTGGGATAGGGATGCGGGCCATGGACACGCTTGAAAGCTTCATCCGGCGCCTGCCCAAGGCAGAGCTGCACCTCCATATCGAGGGGAGCCTCGAGCCGGAGCTGATGTTCGCGCTGGCAGAGCGCAACGGGGTGCGCATTCCCTTCGCCAGCGTCGAGGATGTGCGGGCGGCCTATGCCTTTTCCAACCTGCAGGACTTTCTCGACATCTACTATGCGGGCGCGGGCGTGCTGCAGACCGAGGCGGATTTTCGCGATCTCGCCATGGCCTATTTCGAGCGGGCGGCGGCGGACGGCGTGGTCCACGGCGAGATCATGTTCGATCCGCAGACGCATACGGACCGGGGCATTGCGTTTGGCACGGTGATCGAGGGGCTGCTGGCGGCGATGGCCGAGGCGCAGGCGCGGCTGGGGATCACTTCGCGGCTGATCATGAGCTTTCTGCGGCATCTGAGCGAGGAAGCCGCGTTCGAGACGCTGGCCATGGCGGAGCCGTGGCTGGACCGGATCACGGCGGTAGGGCTGGATTCCAGTGAACTGGGGCACCCGCCGGGCAAGTTTGCCCGCGTGTTTGCGGCGGCGCGGGCCAAGGGACTCAAGCTGACGGCGCATGCGGGGGAGGAGGGGCCTCCGGCATATGTCCACGAGGCGCTCGATGTGCTGAAGATCGACCGGATCGACCATGGCAACCGGGCGCTGGAGGACGGCGCGCTGGTGGCGCGGCTGGCGGCGGAGGGGATGACGCTCACGGTCTGTCCGCTGTCCAACCTCAAGCTTTGTGTGGTGGATGATCTGGCGGCGCATCCGCTGGACCGGATGCTGGCGGCGGGGCTGAAGGTGACGGTCAATTCCGACGATCCGGCCTATTTCGGCGGCTATGTTCTCGACAACTACAAGGCGGTGGCGGAAGCGCGGGGGCTGTCGCGGGGGGATCTGGTCCAACTGGCGCGGAACAGCTTTACGGGCTCGTTCCTGCCGCCGGAGGATGTGGCGCGCCACATCGCCGCGATCGATGCTGTGGCAGGAGCGTAAAACACCCCTTGCGCCGGTGCGGCCGGGCAGGCCAAGGATGGCGCATAGCTCCATCACATGGGAATTATCCATGCTTCGCCAGACGCTTGCTATCCTGCTGCTATCCGCTTCGCTTCCCGCCATGGCCCAGACTTCCGCTGCGCCCGCGCCGGTTGCAGCGACCACCGAGCAGCCTTCGCGGCTGTTTACCGGCTCCGACCTGTTCGGCCTTGAAATGGCGGACAGCCCGCAGATCAGTCCGGACGGCACGCGCGTCGCCTATGTGCGCAAATCGGGCGATGTGATGGCCGACAAGATGCGCTCGGCCATCTGGCTGGTCGATGTGAAGACCGGCGAGCAGGTGCCGCTGGTGGGTTCGGGATCCCAGTTTTCGCCGGTGTGGTCGCCCGATGGCAAGCGGCTGGCCTATGTCGGCGCGGAGGATGGCGGTTCGCCGCAGCTCTATGTGCGTTGGCTGGACAGCGGCGCGACGGCGCGGATCACGGGATTGCCGGATTCGCCCTCCAGCCTCGCCTGGTCGCCCGATGGCAAGCAGATCGCCTACGTGATGCGCGTGCCCGGTGAGGCGACGAAGTTCGGCAGCGCACCGGCGAAGCCTGAAGGCGCGAAGTGGGCCGAGCCGCTCGAGGTGATCGACCGGGTGACCTACCGCGCCGATGGCGGCGGCTATATCCAGCCCGGCTTCGATCAGGCGTTTGTCGTCGCGGCAGACGGCGGTGCGCCGCGCCAGCTGACCTATGGCAAGTTCGACGTTTCGGGGCCGCTCTCGTTCTCGCCGGATGGGCGCACGCTGGTGCTTTCGTCCAACCGGCGCGCCGATTGGGAGCGTGAGCCGAACGACAGCGAGGTCTTCGCGGTCGATCTGGCGAGCGGGGCGCTTACGCAGCTGACCAAGCGTTACGGGCCGGACCAGAACGCGGTGTTCTCGCCCGATGGCGGCAAGATCGCGTTCCTCGGCTTCGACGACACGCACCGCAGCTACCAGCCCTCCGAGCTCTACGTGATGGACCGCGATGGCAAGAACGTGCGCGCGCTGACAGCTTCGCTCGATCGCAGCATCGAGGATGTGCAGTGGGCGGCGGACGGGCGCTCGGTCTACGTTTCCTACGACGACAAGGCGGTGCGCAAGGTGGCGCGGGTGGACCTTGCCGGCAAGCTCACGGTGCTGGCCGAGGGGCTGGCGGGTGGCGGGCTGGACCGGCCCTACACCGGCGGCAGCTTCAGCGTATCCAGGGGCGGAGTGATTGCCTGGACCGGCGATGCCAGCGGCGGTCTGCGCCCCGCGGACCTCTTCATCGGCAAGCGGCAGGTAACGCGGCTCAACGAGACGCTGATGGCAGGCAAGACCATCGGCAAGGTCGAGCCGCTGGATGTCACGGCGAAGGACGGGCGCAAGATCGGCGCGTGGCTGGTGCTGCCGCCCTCCTATCAGCCAGACAAGCGCGTGCCCCTGATCCTCGAGATCCATGGCGGGCCGCACAGTGCCTATGGGCAGGTCTTCTCCTCTGACGACCAGCTCTATGCGGCGCATGGCTATGCGGTGCTCTTCACCAATCCGCGCGGGTCGACTTCCTATGGCAGCGAGTTCGCCAACACGATCGACAAGAACTACCCGAGCGACGACTACGGCGACCTGATGAGCGCGGTGGACGCGGCGATTGCCAAGGGCGTGGCCGATCCCGACAACCTGTTCGTGACGGGCGGCTCGGGCGGCGGCGTGCTGACGAGCTGGATCGTGGGCAAGACCGACCGCTTCAAGGCGGCGGCGGCGCAGAAGCCGGTGATCAACTGGATCAGCGAGGCGCTGACGATGGACGGCACCGGGTTCACCTCGCGCTACTGGTTCAGGAAGCAGCCGTGGGAAGACCCGATGAGCTACTGGAACCGCTCGCCGCTTTCGCTGGTGGGCAATGTGAAGACGCCGACGATGGTGGTGGTCGGCAGCGAGGATTACCGCACGCCGGTGAGCGAATCCGAGCAGTATTACGCCGCGCTCCAGATCAGGGGCGTGCCGACCGCGCTGGTCAAGGTGCCGGGCGCGAGCCACGGCGGGTTCACCGCGCGGCCCTCGCAATCGGCGGCCAAGGCCTCGGCGATCCTCGCGTGGTTCGACAAGTACCGCACCGACGCGGGCAAGCAGTAGCGTGCGGCGGGTCCTCCTCACGCTGCTGCTGCTCATGGTTGCGGCGCCTGCTCGGGCTGCCGAGCCAAGGCGGCAGGTGATCATCGATGACGAGGGTTTCGCGATCCCGCATCTGATGCTGCTGGAGGACCCCCGCGTCGAGGTGCTGGGGATCACCACGGTTTCCGGCAATGTCTGGGCGAACCGGGCGACGGCGATGGTCCTGCGCGGGCTGGAGCTGCTTGGCCGGACCGAAGTGCCGGTGGCGCAAGGAGCCACCTTTCCGCTGCTCAATAGCGAGGCGCGAACCGAGCGGTGGGAAGCGCTCTACGGAAAGCTGGTGTGGAAGGGCGCGTTCATGAAGCAGTGGGCCGAGCCGACTGCGCAATCGACCCCGCCCTATCACGGCCCGTTCGATCCGGTGGACCTGCCGTGGGGCAATCCCAAGCTGAAGGCGCTGGACGAACCGGCAGCGCAGTTCCTGATCCGCATGGTGCGGGCGCATCCGCATCAAGTGACGATCATGGCGACCGGGCCGCTCACCAATCTGGCGCTGGCGCAGCGGCTCGATCCGGAGTTCGCCAGCCTCGTCAAGGAACTCGTCATCATGGGCGGGAGCCTTGCGCCGCGTCAGGTGCTGGAGGGCAAGTCTGCCTCCGATTTTGCGCGCGAGTTCGTCAACACGCCCAGGCGCGAGTTCAACGTCCGCTTCGATCCGGAGGCGGCGAGCATGGCCGCGCATGCACCGTGGCCCAAGGTGACGATAGTGCCCGCCGATCCCGCAACCGCGACGCAGCTTTCACCCGCACTGCTGGAGCGGCTGGCCAAGGCTTCGCGCCCACCGGTGGCGGCGTTCCTGCGGCGGATGGAACCGGGCTTTCCGATGTGGGACGAGATTGCGGTGGCGGTCTGGCTCGATCCGGCGATTGCCACGAAGTCCGAGCGCCTGTGGTACGATTTCAATACGGATTTCGGCGCAGGCTATGGCGATATGCTGACCTGGCACGATGCCTATCGGCCGCACCTTGATGAAGGGCAGGCGGATGTGGTGCTCTCGGTCGATGCGGTGCGCATGGAAGCGCTGATGGCAAAGGCGCTGGGGGAGCGCTGAAGCGCGCTGCTCTGTGCGATTGCTGGAGTGTGGAATTGTTGGTCGGGACGAGAGGATTCGAACCTCCGACCCCCACACCCCCAGTGTGATGCGCTACCAGGCTGCGCTACGTCCCGACCGGAAGGCGCGCCTATAGGCAGGGCTTGGCGGGAGCGCAAGGCTTCTTCATCGCCGATTTGCGGGTGCGCCGGGATTGGGCACGACGGAGGCCCGCGCAAAGTTGCCTAAGCCAAGCCAAACTGCTAGCGCGCCAGCCGATACTGGCCTCTCGTGCCAGACCCGCCCTAGCGAAAGTTTCCGTGTCCGCCATGACTGGTCCTGCCCTTCTTCAGTTTCTTGCCGCCGCCGCGCCCGCTGCCACCGCGTCCGAGCCGCCGGCTTACCTGCAGTTCCTGCCGCTCGTCGCGATGGCGGGTATCTTCTACTTCCTGATCCTGCGCCCGCAGATGCGCCGGCAGAAGGAGCAGCAGAGCAAGATCGCCAGCATCAAGAAGGGCGATCAGGTCGTGACTGCGGGCGGTCTCATCGGCAAGGTGATCAAGGTCGAGGATCAGACCGTCGATCTCGAACTCGGCCCCAACGTCCGCGTCCGCGCCGTGCGTGCGACCATCGGCGATGTGCTGCCGCCCGCCGGATCCGCACCCGCCAACGATTGATGCCGCGGCCCGCGTCCATGGCCGTATGGATGCCTGAGGCCCCCTTCCGGAAGACGTGTTGCGATGCTTGAATTCTCGCGCTTGAAGGTGATCTGGCTCTGGGCGATCACGCTCGTGGCCGCAGCCGCCGCGATCCCTTCGATTACCGCCACCCTGGGGCTGGCGCTTCCCGCCGGCATCTATGCGCCCAAGGTCAACCTCGGGCTCGACCTTGCTGGCGGCAGCCATATCCTGCTTGAAGCCGATCCGTCGCAGGTGCGCCAGCAGCGCATCGAAGGCATGGACGAGTCGGTTCGCAACAAGCTCAAGCAGGCGAACCCCGATATCCGCATCAGCGACATCTCCAACCGCGATGGCGCGCTGACGTTCCTCGTCGAGGATCCCAGCAAGGTCGATGCGGTGCGCGAGGCGATCCTGCCGCTGACCAATGGCGCAGGCCTCACCGGCGCGCGCGACTGGACGATCAACGTCGTCGACGGCAACCGCTTCGTGCTGACCCCGACGACCGAAGGCATCGACCTTGCGGTGTCGCAGGCGATGGAAACCGCAGTCGAAGTCGTGCGCAAGCGTATCGACGCGCTGGGCACGCGTGAGCCGACGATCATCCGTTCGGGCAGCAACCGCATCGTGGTGCAGGTGCCGGGTCTGCAGGATCCGCAGGCGCTCAAGAACCTGCTGGGCCAGACCGCCAAGCTCGAATTCAAGCTGGTCGACACGACCGCCCTGCAGAGCGACATCCAGCGCGGCGTGGCGCCTCCGGGCAGCGAGATCGTGCCTTATGCTGCCGGCAAAGACGGCGGGCCTGTCGGCTCGATCGCGGTGAAGCGCCTCGGCGGTATTCGCGGCGATCAGCTCACCAATGCGCAGGTCACCAACAACCAGCAGACCAACGAACCGCAGGTTGCGATCACCTTCAACACCGAAGGCGGCGCGCGCTTTGCCAAGCTGACGACGCAGAACGTCAACAAGCCCTTCGCGATCATCCTCGATGGCAAGGTGCTTTCGGCGCCGAACATCAATGAGCCGATCCTTGGCGGCAGCGCGGTCATTTCCGGCAACTTCACCACGCAGGCTGCGAGCAATCTTGCGATTTCGCTGCGGTCGGGTGCGCTGCCGGTCGATCTCAAGGTCGTCGAAGAGCGCACCGTCGGACCTGACCTCGGCGCGGACTCGATCCGCAAGGGCATGATCGCGATGGGCGTCGGCACACTCGCACTCGTCGCGTTCATCCTCGCCGTCTATGGCCGCTTCGGCGTCTATGCGTGCATCGCGCTGGTGTTCAACGTGCTGATGATCCTTGGCGTCATGGCCCTGATCGGCACGACACTGACGCTGCCTGGCATCGCCGGTTTCGTGCTGACCATCGGCGCGGCGGTGGACGCCAACGTGCTGATCAACGAGCGTATCCGTGAAGAGCGGCACCGTGGTCGGCGCGTGTTCCAGGCGGTCGAGATGGGCTACAAGGAAGCCAGCCGCGCGATCTTCGATGCCAACATCACCAACGTGATCGCGGCGCTCTCGATGGCGGCGTTCGGCACCGGGCCGGTGCGCGGCTTCGCCATCGTGCTCCTCATCGGTATCGCGACCTCGGTGTTCACCGCGGTGACCATGACCCGCATGTGGGTCGCCCAGTGGCTGCGCAAGGCGCGGCCCACCGAAATCGCGCTCTAAGGAACAAGCACCATGAAGCTTCTCAAGCTCGTTCCCGATAATACGAACATCAAGTTCCTGCGCTGGCGCGTGCCGTTCTACGTCATCAGTCTGCTGCTGATGGCGGCGAGCCTCGGCCTCGTGTTCACCAAGGGCCTCAACCTCGGCGTCGATTTCATCGGCGGGCAGATGATCCGCGTGACCTTCACGCAGAGCGCGGAAGCCCCGGTCGGCCCGCTGCGCGGCGAGATCGAGGCGCTGGGTTATGGCGAGCCGATCATCCAGCGCTACGGCAAGCCCAACGAGATCTCGATCCGCATGAAGCTGCCGGCGGGTGCGGACCACGATAGCGGCCTTTCCGACAAGATGGCGCGCACGATCACGGCCGACATCAAGGCCAGGCATGCCGATGCCCGCGTCGACGGCGTGGATTCGGTTTCGGGCAAGGTCTCGGGCGAGCTGTGGCATAGCGCCGTGCTCTCGCTCGGCCTCGCGGCGCTGGCCGTGGCGGCCTATATCTGGCTGCGGTTCGAATGGCAGTTCGGTGTGGGCGCGCTGTTCAGCCTTGTCCACGACGTGACGTTGACGCTCGGCATGTTCGCAGTGACGCAGCTAGAGTTCGACCTCACCATCGTCGCGGCGCTGCTGACGCTGATCGGGTACTCGCTCAACGATACGATCGTGGTCTACGATCGCATCCGCGAGAACCTGAAGAAGTACCGCAAGATGCCGATGCCCGAACTGCTCGATCTTTCGGTCAACGAAACGCTGCACCGCACGCTGGCGACCTCGCTTTCGATGCTGATCACGCTTTCGGCGCTGCTGCTGCTGGGGCCGGGGGTCATCTTCGGCTTCACTGCCGCGATCACGCTGGGCATTTTCGTCGGTACCTACAGCTCGATCTACATGGCTGCGCCGATCCTGATCTGGCTCAAGGTCACCTCGAAGAGCTTCGTGCCGACCGAAAGCGCGCTGGACAAGCAGGAGCGGATGGCGCGCGAAGGGGTTTGAGCCCGGCCCAGCTCCGACCCCTCCTGCACGCGGGAGGGGAGGCGGGTTGTGCTAGGCTGAGGCAGCCTTCTCGTAGATCTCCGCGAGCGCGGCTGCGTTCGCGTCCCAGCTGAAGCGGGCGGCGCTTGCGGCAGTGTCCGCTTGCGCAGGGGGAGCCGCCAGCAGATCTGCGATGGCAGCGGCAATGGCGGCAGGGGTGCGTTCCGCAAGACGGCCGGCGGCGGGGCTTTCGACTACCTCCGGCGCGCCGCCCACCGGCGGGATCACCAGCGGCGCACCGCAGGCAAGCGCTTCGATCCAGGCATTCGCAAGGCCCTCGCGTTCCGAGGGCAGCACCATGACGTCGGCGGCCGCGAGCAGCACGGGCAGTGCATCGTGGCTGACCGCGCCAAGGAAATGGACCCGGCTGGCGACGCCGTGCGCCGCAGCCTTTGCGCGCAGGGCGGCTTCATCGGCCCCGGTACCTGCGAGCGCAAGCTGGATGTCATCGGGAAGGCTCGTAAGCGCTTCGATGGCAAGCGCCTGACCCTTGATCGCGATCAGCGCGCCGACGCAGACAGCAAGGCGATCGCCGGGGCGCAGAGCCAGCGCGGGCATGATATGGGCAAGCCTGGCGCGCGCTTCGCCGCGCGGGAGCTGCTGGAAGCGTGCGTGGTCAAGGCCGGTGTAGTGGACCGTGATCCCGCCGGGCGGTTCCAGACCGAGGGCTGCCATGTCCCGCGCAAGCGCGCCCGATACCGCGAGCACGGCGGCCGCACTGCGGGCGGCGCTGCGCATCTGGGTGAGGGCGCGCGGGCGCTCGCCCCACAGATGGATGTCCGAGCCGCGCGCCTTGAGCGCGTGGGGGAGGCCAAGCGCGGCGGCGACGGCTGCGGCGGCAGGGCCATCGGGGTAGAAGAACTGCGCATCGACCAGATCGAAGGGCGCTTCGGCGTGGAGCCGCCGTGCAAGCGGCAGGACCGCGCGGGTGATCGCCCAGGGATTGAAGCGACCCGAGAGGCCGGGAATCAGCAGGAAACGGGGATGGTGAACGGTGACCTGGCCGCCAGTCTCGATGGGCGGGATCGCCGCCAATGGCTTGTAGCGCCCCATCGTGCCGAACGGCGCGGGCGGGAGGCCGATGGGGTTGATCACCGTCACGTCCCAATCCCCGCGAGCCGCCAGCGCTTCCATCTGGCGCGCCACGAAACGGCCGAAGCCCGGGCGGGTCGGAGCGGGATAGAGCGTCGAAATCGACAGCAGGCGGCGCTTCACCGGCAAGGCGCGGAATGTCAGAGCGAGCGGACGAGCAGTTCGGCCACGCCGATCCAGGCTGGGTGATCGATCACGACCTGACGCTGGCCGACGCCGGGCGGCAGCAGCGCCACCCGGTCTCCGTCCCGGTCGATCATGCGGCCGAAGGCGAACCGTCCGCCGGGGCGGGGTGCGAGCACGTCGCGATTGAGGGCGCGGCCGAAATCATCGGGGCCGACCTGACGCAGCCAGACCTGATCGCCGGCGCGGTACTCGCCTGCGCTGGCCTCTACCGTCATCACCACAAGCTGGGCCGATCCGGGGCCGACCGGCAAGACCGCCGACATGGGCTTGGCCAGCGCTTCCGCACCGGTCGTGGCAAGGCGCGCGATGATCTGCGGTTCGCGGTCGACCTCGGCCCTGACCAGAAGCTGCGGATCGACCTCAAGCGCGGCGGCGATCCGGTTCATCCAGCTGAGTGAGAGCGAGCGCATGCCCGTTTCCAGCCGCCCGATTGTCTGTGCCGTCGTTGGCGGGACGCAGCGCGCGGCAACATCGGCCAAGGTGAGGCTCTTTTGACGGCGGATATCGCGGATGCGGTTGATCATGTCGGGGGCACCCTTGGCGGCGTCTTTCGCGCTTTTACAGCTTTTGCGTGCTGCGACAAGTTTTGTGCTTTCCTACAAGCGCATCTCTCCTGCAAAACGACAACTGTTCTTCATTTGTTTCTGCGAGGAGAGGGCGATGCGGCAAGTTCTGGTCGAGCGTGAACTGACCGAGGAAGGACCGCGCCAGATAGAGGGGGTGCGGCCGGGCAAGGAACGCGGCGCGGTGCGCAGCGTGAAGGTCAACCTCGCCGAATCGCCGCTGACCTGGCTCCACGCGCGCGGGCACCTGAATGACCGGCAGTTCATCGCCGGTGAGCGGCTGCGCGCCGATTGGGAGCGCGCGCAGCTGGCGCCATCGGTGACCATGCGCTGGGGTCCGGTGCGCATCGCCGGGGGCGAGCAGGGGCTGACACCGGGTGAGCGGCAGCTCGCGGCAAAGCGGCGCTTCGACGGGGCGATTGCCGCTGCGGGGCCGGGACTGGCCGATATCCTGTGGCGGGTGGTCTGTGCAGGCGAGGGCGTCCCGGCGGCGGAAAAGGCGCTCGCCTGGCCTGCGCGCAGCGGCAAGCTGGTGCTCGAACTGGCGCTCGACAGGGTGGCAGGATTTTACGGCGTGCCGTGAGGATTTCCCCCGCCCTCCCCGGAGGGCGGGTTGCTTCGCTGCGCGGGGATGTGCGAGCGGGCGGGCTTTCCGAAATTGCGGGAGCCTGTTCCATGGAAAGACGCGAATTTCTCACCGGTGCTGCGACTGCCGCGCTGGCGACCTGGCTGCCGGCGAAGGCGTTTGCGGCTGGAGCTGCCGCCCCCGGCGATGCGGCTTTCACGGCGCTCGCTGACAAGCTGTTCTACGACAATCTACTCGTCACGCCCCAGCACGCGACCGGGCTGGGGCTCGATACCGGCGTGCGCGCGGGGCTGCGTTCGCGACTGGATGACAGGAGCGAGGCGGGCCGCGCCGCCGTGCAGGCATTCGACCGCGCCGGGCTTGCCGCGATGCGCGGGGTCAATCCCGCCAGCCTCAGCCCTGCCGTGCAGCGGCAGCGCGAACTGCTTGCGTACATGTTCGAGCGGCGGCTGGCCGGTACAGCGTTCGGCATCGAAGGCGTCCAGCAGCCCTATCCCATCACGCAGCAGCAGGGCGTCTACTTCGAAGTGCCCGATATGCTCGACAGCCAGCATCCGGTCGAAACCGCAGCCGACGCCGAAGCCTATCTGGCGCGTCTGAAGGCGTTTGCCTTTGCGCTCGATGAAGACACGCTGGGCCAGAAGCGGCTGGCGGCGCGTGGGCTGATCGCACCGCGCTGGTCGCTCGATCTGGCGCTGGGCCAGATGGCGAAGCTGCGCAGCGCAGCGCCCGAGGCAAGCTCGCTCGTGCTCTCGCTGACGCGGCGGACCACGGCCAAGGGCATTGTGGGGGATTGGGCCGCGCAGGCGGCGAAGATCGTGAAGAGCGATGTCTATCCCGCGCTCGACCGGCAGATCGCGCTGATCAAGGCGCTGCGGCTCAAGACTCCGGCTGGCGACGGCGCATGGCGCGTGCGCGGCGGCGATGCGATCTATGCGGCGGCGCTGGCCGAGGCGACCACCACCAAGTTCAGCCCCGAGGAGATTCACAAGATCGGGCTGGAGCAAGTGGCCGACATTACCGCCCAGCTCGATGTGATCCTGAAGGCTGCGGGCTATACCAAGGGCTCGGTCGGCGAGCGGCTGACTGCGCTCAATCATGCGCCGGACCAGCTCTATCCCGATAGCGATGCGGGCCGCAGCGATCTCATCGCCTCGCTCAACGCAGGCATTTCGGCGATGGCGAAGAAGCTGCCGCAGGCCTTCGCGAACTACCCGAGCGAGCCGCTTGAAATCCGCCGCGTGCCGGTGGAGATCCAGGACGGGGCTTCGAACGGCTATTACTACAGCGCCAGCCTCGATGGATCGCGCCCGGCGATCTACTGGATCAACCTGAAATCAGTGGGCGACTGGCCGCGCTATTCGCTGCCATCGCTGACCTATCACGAGGGCATTCCGGGCCATCACCTGCAGGGCGGCTATGCGCAAAAGGGTGGCGCGCTGCCCTTGTATCTCAAGGACTATTTCCTTTCGGCGCATGGCGAGGGCTGGGCGCTCTATGCCGAGCAGCTGGCGGACGAACTGGGCGGCTACACCGCGCTGGAGCGGGCCGGTTATCTCCAATCCTTCCTGTTCCGCGCGGCGCGGCTGGTGGTCGATACCGGGATCCACCACTACCGCTGGAGCCGCGAGAAGGCGACCGCGTACATGGTCGCGACGACCGGCTTCGCGCAGGCGCGCAGCCAACGCGAGGTAGAGCGCTACTGCGTGATGATCGGGCAGGCGTGCAGCTACAAGATGGGCCACACCGCATGGGTCCGCGCGCGGGCCAAGGCGCAGGCGGCGCTGGGCGACAAGTTCAGCCTGCCGTGGTTCCACGGCATTCTTGAAGAAGGCACGATGCCGTTGTTCATGCTGGAAAAGCGCATCGAGGAGCGGACGGCGGAGCGGCTGGCGGCGGGGTGAGGGGGCAGGTTGGCGCCTGGGACCAGTGGCACTTGGCGTGCGCGGTGCCAGACGGCGAGGCCGAAAGGTAGCCTGGCCCCGTGTCAAGCACGGGGCGACGGTGGGTTTTTAGTGGCGATTTGGTGAGCCGAGATGGCTGCAAGTGGGCGTTTGCAGTCCCTCTGATCGCACCCAACGCCCTTACCCCTCCACCATCTCCGCCAGTTCCAGCCAGCGTTCTTCCGCCGCGTCCTTTTCCGCGCGGGTCTTGTCCAGCGAGGCGGTGAGCGCTGCAAAGCGGGCGGGGTTCTTGGTGTAGAGGTCGGGGTCGGCCAGTGCGGCTTCGTCGCGGGCCATCTGGGCTTCCAGCTCGGCGATGCGGTCGGGCAGCAGTTCGTAGTCGCGCTGGTCCTTGTAGGTGAGCTTGGCCTTCCTGGGTGGCGGCGGTGGGGGCGGGGCGGCCTTTTCGGACGCGTCGCTGCGCTGTACCGGCTTGCCGGCGAGGCGGGCCTTGCGCTGCTTTTCCCAGTCGGCATAGCCGCCCGCGACAATGTCGACCTTGCCCGAGCCGTCCATGCCGAGCGTGATCGTGACGGTGCGATCAAGGAAATCGCGGTCGTGGCTGACGATCAGCACGGTGCCGTCGTAGTCCGAAATCACCTCTTGCAAGAGGTCGAGCGTTTCGAGATCGAGGTCGTTGGTCGGCTCGTCGAGCACGAGGAGGCTGGAGGGGCGGGCGAATTCGCGCGCCAGCAGGAGCCGCGAGCGTTCGCCGCCCGAGAGCGTGCCGACGCGCGCTTCGACCATGCCGGGATCGAACAGGAATTCCTTGAGGTAGCCGTGGATGTGCTTGCGCACCCCCTGCACGTCGATCCAGTCGCTGCCTTCGGCGAGGACGTCGCGGATGCGCTTGTCGGGCGCCATCAGGCTGCGCTGCTGGTCGATGATGACGGGGGTGAGCGTCTTGGCGAGGGTGACGGTGCCGCTGTCGGGCTCCAACTCGCCGGTGAGGAGCTTGAGGAGCGTCGTCTTGCCTGCGCCGTTCGCGCCGACGAGGCCGATGCGGTCCTTGCGCATGATGCGCAGGGAGAAGTCCTTGACGATGGTGCGTTCGCCGAAACGCTTGGTGATCTTGTCCGCGACGATCACTGCCTTGCTCTTGGCATCGTCGCTGCCGAGGCTGATCTTGGCGGTGCCTTGCGGGGTCATCATCGCGGCGCGGGCAGCGCGCATTTCCCAGAGCTTTTCGAGGCGGCCCATATTGCGCTTGCGCCGCGCGGTGACGCCGCGTTCAAGCCAGTGGGCTTCGATCTTGAGCTTGGCATCGAGCTTCTCGGCGGCGCGAGCCTCTTCGGCGTAGACCGCTTCCATCCACGCTTCGTAGCCGCCGAAGCCGATCTCGCGGCGGCGGATCGCGCCGCGATCGAGCCATAGCGTCGCCTTGGTCAGGCGCTCCAGAAAGGTGCGGTCGTGGCTGATGACGACGAAGGCGCCGGTGTAGCGCTGGAGCCAGCCTTCGAGCCATTCGATGGCGGCAAGATCGAGGTGGTTGGTCGGCTCGTCGAGCAGGAGCAGATCGGGCTCGCTGGCCAGCGCGCGCGCCAAGGCGGCGCGGCGGCGTTCACCGCCCGAGGCGCTGTCGGCCTTGCGCGACAGGTCGATGCCGAGCTGGCCGGCGATGGATTCGACTTCATGGCGCGGCGGCGCGTCCTTGCCCGAAAGGGCGAAGTCCATCAGCGTGTCATAGCCGGTGAAGAACGGGTCCTGCTCCAGCGTGACGACGCGGGTGCCGGGCTGGACCGAGCGGGTGCCCTTGTCGGCATCGACGGTGCCGGCGATGAGCTTCAGCAGGGTCGTCTTGCCCGCGCCATTGCGGCCGATCAGCGCGAGGCGGTCGCGCGGGCCGATCTGGAGATCGAGGCCCTGAAACAGCCAATGCGTGCCCTGGTTGAGGCCGAGGCCCTCCCAGCTGAGGATTGGTGCTGCTGCCATGATGATGGCGCGCTTAGCGGTGCGTGGCGCCGAGGTCCAGTATCAGCTTGGCACCGGCTCGGCTGATCTGCCATAGTGCTCTCACAGGGAAGCGGTTCTCGGGGTGGGGATCCCGGCCGTACGTTCACAAGCTATTCAAAGGCCTCTGGCTATGGCGCTGCGCATCATGCGTTGGACTTCACCGATTATCGCCCTTGGCCTTTTCGTCTCGCTCGCTCCCGCAGCCGATGCGCAGCAGCGCCGTGCCGATGAACAGCGCGAGGCGCGGCTCGATTTGCGCAACGGCAACGTGCGTTCCCTGCGCGAGATCGAGGCGCGCGTGCTGCCGATGAAGCGCGGCATGCAGTATCTCGGCCCTGAATACGATCCGACCGCGATGGCCTATCGCCTGAAGTTCATTCAGGACGGACGGGTCGTATTTGTCGATGTCGATGCGCGCACTGGTCAGATACTGGGCGAATCTCACTGATTCCCCCATTCTTGCGCGAAGCAAAACAGCCCGTTCCTTGACCGTTCAGGTTTGTCGCTCCATCAGTCGGAGCGAATAGTGGTCTCGCCCGCAGCGGGCGCAGCAAGGGGCAAACGATGCGCATCCTGATCGTCGAGGACGAACCGACCCTCGGCAAGCAGCTCAAGTCAACGCTCGAGGCCAATGGCTATGCGGTCGATCTTTCGGTCGATGGCGAAGACGGCCACTTCATGGGCTCGACGGAGGATTACGACGCGGTGATCCTCGACCTCGGCCTGCCCGAGATCGACGGGCTGACTGTGCTCGGCATGTGGCGCAAGGAGGGGCGCAAGTTCCCGGTGCTGGTGCTGACCGCGCGCGACAGCTGGTCGGACAAGGTGGCCGGGCTCGATGCGGGCGCCGATGATTATCTCGCCAAGCCATTCCAGAGCGAGGAACTGATCGCCCGCCTGCGTGCGCTGATCCGCCGCGCTTCGGGCAATTCCTCGTCCGAACTGATCGCAGGCGGCGTGCGGCTCGATACCCGCTCGGGCCGCGTGACGCTGGATGGCGAGCCGGTGAAGCTGACCGCGCAGGAATACAAGCTGCTCTCCTACCTGCTCCACCACAAGGGCAAGGTGGTGAGCCGCACCGAGCTGATCGAGCATATCTACGATCAGGATTTCGACCGCGATTCCAATACGATCGAAGTGTTCGTCACGCGCATCCGCAAGAAGTTGGGGCCTGATGTGATCACCACGATCCGCGGCCTTGGCTACAGCCTCGACGATCCGGCGCACGGCGGGCGCGGCTGAGCGGGCACGTCTGAGCGGGCAGGGTGCACACCGCGTGGAACACAGCGTGATTGCCCCCGGCGAAGCCACTGCTGCGGCGCCAGACGCGCCGCGCGCCACTGCGCCGCATACGGGATCGCTCTCGCGGCGCATGCTGCTGATCGCGGTGGCGTGGATTTCGGTGCTGCTGCTGGGCGGCGGGCTCGCGCTCGACCGGACGATGACTGGCCTCGCCACGCGCAACTTCGACGATCAGCTGGGTTACATGCTGACCGCGATGGTCGGCTCGGCGGAGATCGGGCCGGACGGCGAGGTGTTCTTCAACCGCGCACTGGGTGATCAGCGTTTCCTCGAGCCGAACAGCGGACTCTATTGGCAGATCAGCGGCAAGGGGCACGAGGACTTCCCCTCGCGCTCGCTGTGGGACCGCACGCTCAAGCTGAAGGGCGACCACTTCGATGGCAGCCCGCACGTTTATGACAGCGAGCAGTTCGGGGACGAGCGGCTGCGCATTATCGAGCGCTCGGTGATCCTGCCGGGGAGCCTGATCAAGTGGCAGTTCGCGGTGGCCGCCAGCCGCAGCGATCTTGATGCGCAGATCCGGCGAATCCGGGCGATCCTGATCTGGTCTTTCGTCGTGCTGGCGTTGGGCCTGATCGCCATGGCCGCGATGCAGACCTACTACGGTCTTGGCCCCCTGCGCCGCGTCCGCCGCGCAATCGCCGACATGCGCGAGGGCCAGGCGCGGCGGGTGGACGAGCCCTTGCCGCTGGAAGTGCAGCCACTGGTGGAGGAAATCAACGGCCTGCTCGAGCATTCGGAGCGGCAGGCCGAGGAAGCGCGCACGCATGCCGGCAATCTCGCGCATGCGCTCAAGACACCGCTGACGGTTGTGATGAATGCCGCGACCGCCAAGGCCGATGATCTTTCCGACACCGTAATTCGCGAGGCGGCGGTCATGCGGCGGCAGGTCGACCACCATCTGGCGCGCGCGCGCGCCGTGGGGCGCCGCGCAACGGGGCTTTCGCGCGCCATTGTCGGTGATAGCGCCGAGGCGGTCGAGCGCGCGGTGACGCGGCTCTATCCGCATGTGCGCTTCGACATGGACGGCAATCGCGAGGCAAGTGTCGCGATCGAGCGGCAGGACCTCGACGAGATTCTGGGCAACCTGATCGAGAACGCGGCGAAATATGGCGGCGGTTCCGTCTTCGTGACGATCGATGCGGTGCCGGAAGATCCGAAGACGTGCGAAATCTGGATCGAGGACGACGGGATGGGCATCCCGGACGAAGCCAAGGACAAGCTTTTCGCACGCGGCGCGCGGCTCGATACCGGAAAGCCCGGAACCGGTCTTGGCCTTGCCATCGTGCGCGATGTGGCCGAGCTTTATGGCGGATCGATCACGCTGGGTGAAAGCGAGGATCTGGGCGGTTTGCAGGCCGTGCTGCGGCTGCCACGGGCGGCGGGGAAGTAAGGACCCCTGCCTCAGGCGCGGGGATGCGCGCTGCGGTAGACATCGAGCAACGTGGCGGCATCGACTTTGGTATAGATCTGGGTCGAGGACAGGCTGGCGTGGCCGAGCAGTTCCTGCAGGGAGCGCAAGTCCGCCCCTGCGCCAAGGAGGTGCGTCGCGAAGCTGTGGCGCAAGGCGTGGGGCGTTGCGGTCGGCGGCAGGCCGAGTGCGACGCGGGCGCGGGCCACGGCGCGCTGGATCATCGCCTGTGCCAGCGGGCCGCCCTTGGCGCCGCGAAACAGCGGAGCCGCGCGTTCAAGCGGCCAGGGCACTTGCCGCGCATAGTCTTCCACCGCCGCTTTCACGATGGGCAGGATCGGCACGACGCGCTGGCGGCCACCCTTGCCGGTGACCGTGAGCGCATCGCCGAGCGGCAGCACGGCGGCGGTGAGCGAGAGCGCCTCGGCAATGCGCAGGCCCGCGCCGTAGAGCAGCAGCAGCACCGCCCGGTCCCGCGCGCCGATCCACGGCTGCGCGCCATCGTCCGCGACCATGGCTGCGAGATTGACGGCATCATCGGGCGTGACGGGGCGCGGCAGGCCCTTCTTGATGCGCGGCCCTCTGAGGCGCGGCGGCGGAGCCTCGCCCGATCCGTCCTGCGCGCGGGCGAAGGCGAGGAAGGCCTTGAGCGCCGAGAGTTCGCGCGCGGCGGAAACGTTGCCGATGCCGTCGCCGCGACGCGCTGCCAACTGGGCGCGCACATCGCTGACGTCGAGCTGTGCCAGCGCAGCCCAATCGTGCGGCGGCGGCAGCGCGGCAAGAAGGCGCGCAGCGGTCGCGACATAGGCGCGTACGGTGTGGGGGGAGCGGCGGCGGGCGAGGGCGAGGTGCTCGCCCCATCTCTCGAGGAGATCGGGCGGGCTCATGCAGTCCTCATGCCGCGACCAGCCCGGCGGGGACGAGTTCCGCGAGCAGGCCATCGAGCAGCGGCATTCCGGCGTCGGTCACGATCAGGCGCTCGCCCTGTTCGGTCAGCAGGCCCTGCGCGATGTAGAACGCGCGCTTGGCAGGATCGATCAGGTCCGTTTCGGCCAGCTTGAAACGCTCGGCCAGCGCGGCAGGCGCAATGCCTTCACCCAGCCTCAGGCCCATGAGCAGAGCTTCGGCAGCTTGTTCGCGCGAGGCCAGTTCGCGGATTTCGGCAATGCCATGATGCTGGGCAGCGACGGCCTTGAGGAAGTTTTCCGGTTTGCGGTGGCGGACGGTGGCAAAGCCGCCGCGCCGACCGTGGGCGCCGGGGCCGATCCCCGCGTAGTCCTGATAGCGCCAGTAGACGAGGTTGTGCCGGCTTTCCTCGCCGGGCCGGGCGTGGTTGCTGATCTCGTAGGCGGGAAGCCCGGCAGCGGCAGTGCGCTCGCGGGTGAGGGCGAAGAGATCGCCGGCCATGTCGTCGTCGAGCGGGGTGAACTTGCCTTCGCGCACAAGCGTGGCGAAGCGCGTGCCGGGCTCGATCGTCAACTGGTAGAGCGAGAGGTGGCCGGTGCCGAATGCCAGCGCGCGGGACAGCTCGGCGTCCCACAGTTCGGGCGTGTGATCGGGCCGGGCATAGATGAGATCGAAGCTGACGCGGGCGAAATGGCGCTGCGCGACCTCGAGTGCGGCAAGCCCTTCTGCGGCATTGTGGAGCCGGCCGAGGAAGGTGAGCGACGCGTCGTCCAGCGCCTGAAGCCCGAGCGAGACCCGGTTGATCCCCGCTCCCGCCAGCGCGGCAAAGTTTGCTGTCTCGACCGAGGAGGGGTTGGCTTCCAGCGTGATCTCGATGCCCGGAGCGAAGCGCCAGTGGCGGCTGGCGGCCTCGATCAGTGCGGCAACCAGTGCAGGCGGCATCAGCGATGGCGTGCCGCCGCCGAAGAAGATCGAGGTCAGCTCATTCCCGCCCGTCAGCGCCGCCTCGTGCGCCATGTCTGCCAGCAGCGCGGCCTGCCATTCCGCCGTGTCGGTGCGCTCGCGGACATGGCTGTTGAAGTCGCAATAAGGGCACTTGGCGAGGCAGAACGGCCAGTGGATATAAAGGGCAAAGGCCATGCTTCTTTCCAGCCTGAGTTGGGCCGGTAAAGTCAAGCGCCAATGGTCCTGGGCGCTTGTGATCGCGAGCAACAAGGAGCGTGACTACCTTGTGTGCCGCTATTCCCCGGCAGCGAAGCCCGCTCCGGTCAGTCCGTCAGCGCCGAGGAAACGAGCTTCGAAAAAGCGTCGGCGCGGTGGCTGATCTTGTGCTTTTCGGCGGGGTCCAGCTCGGCGAAGGTGCGCGTATCGCCTGAGGGCACGAACACGGGATCGTAGCCGAAGCCCATCGTGCCGCGCGGGGGCCACGTCAGCGTGCCGGGGGCGCGGCCTTCGAACACGGCCTCGCGGCCATCGGGCCAGGCGATGGCGAGAACGCAGGCGAACCAGCAATCGCGAGGAGTTTCGGGTCCGAGTTCCGCGAGTTTGCCCTCGACCTTGCCCATCGCCATGTACCAGTCGCGGCCCGGACCGCCTTCGAAAGGCGCGGCTTCGGCCCAGTCGGCGGTGTAGACACCCGGCGCGCCATTCAGCGCTACGACGCAGAGGCCAGAGTCATCGGCGAGCGCAGGCAGGCCCGCCGCGTTCGCAGCGGCGTGGGCCTTGATCAGCGCGTTCTCGGCAAAGGTCGTGCCGGTTTCGGCTGGCTCGGGCAGGCCGAGTTCGCCGGCCGAGACGCAGTCCATGCCATAGGGGGCAAGCAGAGCCCGGATCTCGCGCAATTTGCCCGCGTTGTGCGTGGCGATGACGAGCTTTCCGGGGGGGAGGAGGCGCGTCACGCCTTCACCCCCAACGCCTCGTCATCCCCGCGCAGGCGGGGATCCAGAGCCGCCCACACAGCGCTCGCCGCTCTGGATCCCCGCCTGCGCGGGGATGACGATGTGTGGGGGAAGGTCACTGGCCGACGGCGCGGGCCTGCGCGGCGAAGATCTCGCCGCAGCCGATGCGGGCGAGGCGCAGGAGGCGCAGGAGGCCTTCCTCGTCATAGGTCGCGCCTTCGGCAGTGGCCTGGACTTCGGCGATGTGGCCGCCCTCGATCAGCACGAAGTTGGCGTCGGCATCGGCGGAGCTGTCTTCGATGTAGTCGAGATCGAGGACGGGGGTGCCGTTGTGGATGCCGCAGGAGATCGCAGCGACCTTGCGGGTCAGCGGGTCTTCCTTGATCGCGCCGCTGTCCATCAGCGATTGCACGGCGAGGCGCAGCGCGATCCATGCGCCCGAGATCGAGGCGGTGCGGGTGCCGCCATCCGCCTGGATGACATCGCAGTCGAGCGTGATCTGGCGTTCGCCGAGCTTCTTCATGTCGGTGACGGCGCGCAAGCTGCGGCCGATGAGGCGCTGGATTTCCTGGGTGCGGCCAGACTGCTTGCCCTTCGCCGCCTCGCGGCTGCCGCGCGTGTGCGTGGCGCGGGGGAGCATCGAATATTCCGCCGTGACCCAGCCTTCGCCCTTGCCGCGCATGAACGGGGGCACGCGCTCTTCGACCGAGGCGGTGACGAGCACCTTGGTATCGCCAAAGCCGATCAGCACCGAGCCTTCCGCGTGCTTGGTGAAACCGGTTTCGATGGTGATGCTCCGCATTTCATCTGCGGCGCGGCCGGAGGGGCGCATGGGAAGTCCTTTGTCTGGTGTTTGCGCAGCCTTTAGCCCGGACGGAGCGGAATGAAAGGCCCCAAGGCACGAAAAGGCTGTTCGTGCCCGCTTTGACCGCCACGCAAAACGCCCTAGATAAGGCGCATGGCAGGATCCGGACTTACAGAACTCTCGCTGCGAGCCCGTGAAATCTTTCGGCTGGTGGTGGAAGGCTATATCGCGAACGGCCAGCCGGTCGGCTCGCGCACGATTGCGGGGAGCGGGGCGGTGGGCTTGTCGCCCGCCTCGATCCGCTCGGTGTTGCAGGAATTGCAGGACGCGGGGCTGCTCGCCGCGCCCCATACCAGCGCGGGGCGGATGCCGACCGAGGTTGGCCTGAGGCTCTTCGTTGACGGGATCATGCAGGTGGCGGAGCCTTCCGCCGCCGACCGGGCGCAGATCGAGCGCGGGCTGGCCGAGGGCGGCACGATCGAGGCGGCGCTGACGGCTGCGAGTTCGGCGCTCTCTGACCTCTCGGCAGCGGCGGGCGTGGTCATGGTGCCGCGGCGGGAACTGCGGCTCGCGCAGGTCTCGTTCGTGCCGCTGGGGCAGGGCCGCGCGCTGGTCGTGCTGGTCGGGGATGACGGCAGCGTCGAGAACCGGGTCATCGATCTGCCGAGCGCAGCCAATGCCGCAACGCTGGAGCAGGCCGGTAACTACCTCACCGCGCGCATGGCCGGGCGTACGCTGGGAGACGCCTTGCGCTCGATCCAGACGGAAATCGCCGGCGGCAAGTCTGCGCTCGATCAGGCGAGTGCCACGCTGGTCGAGCGGGGCCTTGCGGTGTGGAGCCGCGATGCGGCGCAGCGGCCGGTGCTGGTGGTGCGGGGGCAGGCGAACCTGCTCGATGAAGCGGCGCTCGGCGATATCGAGCGGGTGCGGCAATTGCTCGACGAACTCGAAAGCGCAGAGGCGATTGCGGGCGTGCTCGATGCCGCGCGCGAGGCGGAAAGCGCGCGCATTTTCATCGGCAGCGAGAACCGGCTGTTCTCGCTTTCCGGCTCTTCGGTGATCGCCGCGCCGTGGCGTGACGGGGAGGGCCGGGTGGTTGGCGTTGTTGGCGTTATCGGGCCGACGCGGTTGAATTATGCGCGGGTTGTCCCCATGGTTGATTTCACGGCTCAATCCTTGAGCAGGATCATCACGCAGGACGGATTTACGCGAAAATGACTGATAACGACACGCGCCCGACAGATGCCGAAGTGGCGGCTGAGCTTGAAGGCGTGCCTTCCGAACTGACCGAAGGCGGCGATGCGCAAGGCGAATTGCTGGAGGCCCTGAAGGCTGATCTCGAAGCGGCCAAGCAGGATGTGCTCTACGCCAAGGCCGAGACGCAGAACGTGCGCCGCCGCATGGAAAAGGACATCGCCGACGCGCGCAGCTATGCCGCAACGGCCTTTGCGCGCGACATCCTCTCGGTGGCCGACAACCTTTCGCGCGCGCTCGAATCGATCCCCGTCGAACTGCGCGAGGACGACAAGATGAAGAACCTCGTGGCGGGCCTCGAAGCCACGGGCCGCGAGATCGAGAAGGTCTTCTCCAGCCACGGCATCAGCCGGATTGCGGCGAAGGGCCTGCCGCTCGATCCGCACCAGCACCAGGCGATGCTGGAGATCCCCTCCGCCGATGTGGAGCCGGGTACCGTGCTGCAGGAACTGCAGGCCGGCTACATGATCAAGGACCGCCTCCTGCGCGCAGCGATGGTGGCAGTGGCCAAGAAGCCGGATTGATGCGTTAGGGCCAAGACCCCCGGTTCGTCATTGCGAGCGTAGCGAAGCAATCCAGAGCGTCACGCAAAGCCGCTCTGGATTGCTTCCTCGCGGCGCTCAGCCCAGCAGCGCCAGCACCTCATCCGTATCGTAGAGATCGGCAAACACGAACGCCATGTTGTGCAGGGTGGCGGCGTGTTCGGCGTCGGTCAGCGCGGCGTTGGCGTCTGCGGCCATGAGGACGCGGTAGTTGAACTGCATCGCATCGCGCGCGGTGCTCTCGCAGCAGCAATTGGTGAGTGTACCCGTGATGAGGACTGTATCGATCCCGCGCGCCTTCAGCACGGCGTCGAGGTCGCTGGTGCCGGGGGTGAAGCCGCTGAAGCGGTGCTTGTCGACCACCGCATCGCCGGGCTTGACCTCGAGTGCTGGCCAGAAATCATGGTAGTGCGCGCCCGGCGTAAAGGCGGCGCGGTGGGCCGCTGCGCCATTTCCCAAGCGGCGGACGAAGACCGACCAGCTGGCCGCATCGGGGGTGGTGAAGCGCAGGAACACGTTGAGCCCGCCGCTGGCGCGCACCGCGGCGCTGATGCGGTTGATGTTGTCCACGATGCCGCGCGCGGCCGGAACTTCGACCGGCGAGCCTTCTTCCATGAAGCCGTTCTGCATGTCGACGCAGATATGCGCGAGGCGCGTGGGGTCGATATCGTCGAATACGTTGCGTAAGCCTCCGCGCGCGGCGGCGACGGCATCTAGAATGGCATGGGTGTCGACGGCATGGGGCATTGCGGCTCTCCCTGCGAGGCTCGGGGCGATGGTGCCGTGCCAGAGGCAGGCGGGCCAGCAGGATCGCGCCTCCGTTTCGGCTGGCGCAATGCGTCAGGCCTGCCGGGCCCCGCGCACCGGCAAGGCTGCAGGGCCGGGCGGGACCGCGAATGCGGTCACATGTGGTCCATCATGCCTTCCATCCCGCCGGCTTCCTCGACCTTCGCGAACGTGCTCACCTTGTCACCATTGGCGAGGGTGAAGGTGACTTCGACATTCTTGCCCGGCTTCACCGTATTGGCGAGATCGAACAGCATGACGTGATAGGCCCCGGCCTTGAATTCGGCGGGCTTGCCTTCGCTGAACTCGACCGAGGTGACAGGCGCCATAGTGGACACGCCGTTTTCGGTCTTGCTCTCGTGCATTTCGGCGCGGCCGGCCCCATCGACGTGGACCGCCACCAGCGTGTTGGCCTTGCCGGCAGTCTGCTGGATCGTGAAGTAGAGCACGCCCGGGTTGCCGGGGACGGCTGGCAGCTTCACCACGGGGTCGATGACGCTGACGTTCGGCGCGTTGTCCGGCCCTGCGGCATCAGGCACCGCACCGGCGGAAGCCGATGCCGAAGCGGCGGCTTCGGGGGCCTTGCCGCTGCACGCAGCAAGCGCCAGCAGGCATGCAGCAGAGGTAGCGGCAAGGGCAAGGGAACGGATGGGGCGCATCAAAGCTCTCTCCAGTCTTTAAACGAGACGCAACATAGGCGCATGGGCAGGCCTTGTCCCGGGAAGAACGCGACCTATATCGCCCGGTGACGGAGCTGCATAGACGAAGGCTCGCCCGGTTCGGGGGGCCACCAAGGCAGCGTCCAATGGGCAAGGAAACAGGACGACATGGCTAAAGTTATAGGTATCGACCTCGGCACGACCAACAGCTGCGTTGCGGTGATGGACGGCGGCACCTCGAAGGTCATCGAAAATTCGGAAGGCGCGCGCACGACGCCCTCGATCGTCGCTTTCACCAAGGATGGCGAGCGCCTGATCGGGCAGCCGGCCAAGCGCCAGGCCGTCACCAATCCGGACAACACGATCTTCGCGGTGAAGCGCCTCATCGGCCGCCGCTTCGAAGACCCCATGACCCAGAAGGACATGGCGCTGGTTCCCTATGGCATCGTCAAGGGCAAGAACGGCGATGCGTGGGTCAAGGCGGGCGGTGAAGATTACAGCCCTTCGCAGATCTCGGCCTTCATTCTCCAGAAGATGAAGGAAACGGCCGAATCGTACCTCGGCGAAACCGTGACGCAGGCGGTGATCACCGTGCCCGCGTACTTCAACGACGCGCAGCGCCAGGCGACCAAGGACGCCGGCCAGATCGCCGGCCTTGAAGTGCTGCGCATCATCAACGAGCCGACTGCGGCTGCGCTCGCCTATGGCCTCGACAAGCAGGACGGCAAGACCATCGCGGTCTACGACCTTGGCGGCGGCACGTTCGACATCTCGGTGCTGGAAATCGGCGACGGCGTGTTCGAGGTGAAGTCCACCAACGGCGACACGTTCCTTGGCGGTGAAGACTTCGACAACGTGCTGGTCGAGTACCTTGCGGACAAGTTCAAGTCGAAGGAGAACATGGATCTCCGCACCGACAAGCTTGCGCTGCAGCGCCTGAAGGAAGCCGCCGAAAAGGCCAAGATCGAGCTTTCGAGCGCGCAGACGACCGAGATCAACCTGCCCTTCATCACCGCGCGCATGGAAGGCGGCAGCACCACCCCGCTGCACCTCGTCGAAACGGTGACGCGTTCGGACCTCGAAAAGCTTGTCGCCAAGCTGATCGAGCGCACGCTCGAGCCGTGCCGCAAGGCGCTGGCCGATGCGGGCGTGACGGCGAAGGACATCGATGACGTCGTGCTCGTTGGCGGCATGACCCGCATGCCCCGCGTGCGCGAGATCGTGAAGGAGTTCTTCGGCAAGGAACCCCACACCGGCGTGAACCCGGACGAAGTCGTCGCCATGGGCGCGGCGATCCAGGCCGGCGTGCTGCAGGGGGACGTCAAGGACGTGCTGCTGCTCGACGTGACCCCGCTTTCGCTGGGCATCGAGACGCTGGGCGGCATCATGACCAAGATGATCGACCGCAACACCACGATCCCGACCAAGAAGAGCCAGGT
>CANGJI010000014.1 GCA_947454135.1 Sphingomonadaceae bacterium | reverse complement strand
GTGCGTTCGGCGCGGACGGGATTGCCAACCGGCCCGCGTTCGTTCGCTGCACGCGCCGGATTGGCGTCGCGCGGACGGCCGTCGCGGCCCTGCGCGCGGCCACCGGGCGAACGGTCGTCGCGCTTGCGTTCGCCGCGCTGGCCACGATCGCCAAAACGCCCACGCGAATCGCGCTCGTCGCGGCGTGCATCGCGCTCGGCTTCCTCGGGCTTGCGGCTGACGGCGGGGAGCTTTGCGGCCTCGGCGAGGAAGCCTTCGGGCAGCGGCAGCGGGGTCAGCTTCACCTGGGTGAGCTTTTCGATGTCCTTGAGGTAGGGCTTCTCGTCCGGCGCGCAGAAGCTGATCGCCTCGCCGTCAGCACCCGCACGCGCGGTGCGGCCGATGCGGTGGACGTATTGCTCTGCCACGTTGGGCAGCTCGAAGTTGAACACGTGGCTCACGCCGCTCACGTCGATCCCGCGCGCGGCGATATCGGTGGCGACGAGGATCGGGCACGAGCCCTGGCGGAACGCATCGAGCGCGGCCGTGCGCTGCGCCTGGCTCTTGTTGCCGTGGATCGCGCGGGCGCTGATCGAGGCTGCCGAAAGGTGGCGTACCACGCGGTCCGCGCCGTGCTTGGTGCGGGTGAACACCAGCGCGCGGTCCAGCTTCTTGTCGGCCAGCAGCGCGCGGATGCGCAGCGTCAGCAGTGCCTGCTTTTCCGCCTGGTTGACGAAAGTGACGTACTGCTCGACGCGCTCGGCAGTCGTCGCCTGCGGGGTCACTTCCACGCGCACGGGGTTGTTGATGAACTGCTTGCCGAGGTCGGCGATCGCCTTGGGCATCGTTGCCGAGAAGAACAGGCTCTGGCGCTGCTTGGGCAGCAGGTTCGCCACACGGCGCAGCGCGTGGATGAAGCCGAGGTCCATCATCTGGTCCGCTTCGTCGAGCACGAAGATCTCGACCCGGCCCAGCGTCAGTGCGCGCTGGTCGATCAGATCGAGCAGGCGGCCCGGCGTTGCTACCAGGATGTCGCAGCCCGGCACGAGGCGGCGGGCCTGCTTGCCCACCGGCACGCCGCCGAACACGCAATCAACCGTCAGGCGCAGGTTCTTGGCATAGGCCGCGATGTTTTCGGCAATCTGCGCAGCGAGCTCGCGCGTCGGCGAAAGCACCAGCATGCGGCAGGAGGCCGGCTTGCGCGGCTGCGGATTGGCCGCGAGGCGGTGGAGCGAAGGCAGCGCGAACGCGGCGGTCTTGCCGGTGCCGGTCTGCGCGATGCCGAGCAGATCGCGGCCCTCGAGCAGGGCGGGGATGGACTGGCGCTGGATCGGCGTCGGGTCGGTGTAACCCTTGCTGGCGAGCGCGTGGAGGATCGGCTCGGCAAGGCCGAGATCGCTGAAATAAGACATGGGAATCCAATCGATTTGGTGAATGCGCGGCGTGAACGCCAAGCGCAGGCAGAAGGTCGTCCATGCGACCCATGCGTGAAGGGGAAGCCAAGCGAAGCAGCTGTTAAGCCGGGGCGGGTACACGCCCTGAAACGGCGGACCTCACGCTTGCCCGGGCCTGCGGCGGAATGTCCGCTCGCCAGTCCTGCTGGGGCGCGCCTAAATGCAATTGCGCGCTAAAGCAAGGAAATTGCGCGAAAGGGTGGCGCTCTTCCCAAGTGGGGGCCAGTCGCTCTATCAGGATGCCATGCCGAAACGCCCCTTTGCCGCACTCCTCGCCGCCTCGCTGCTTGCCCCCGCCGCTGCGCTCGCTGCGCCGTCCTTGACGACCTCCGAAAAGCGCATGGTGGCGGCTGTGGAGGCGAACGAGAGCCGCGACGTCGCGCTGCTCGAAAAGCTCGTCAACCAGAACTCCGGCTCGCGCAATCTTGCAGGGGTCAAGGCGGTGGCTGATCTGCTCCGCCCGGAATTCGAGGCGCTTGGCTTCACCGTGAAGTGGCTGCCGATGGAGCAGACCGGCCGCGCCGGGCACCTTGTGGCCATGCACACCGGCAAGTCCGGTTTCAGGCGCCTGCTGCTGATCGGCCATCTCGATACGGTGTTCGAAGCGGATTCGCCGTTCCAGACGTTCTCCCGCAGCGGCCAGTTCGCCACCGGCCCGGGCGTGGCGGACGACAAGGGCGGCGTGGTCGCCATGCTCGCCGCGCTGCGCGCAATGGCCGCGGCGGGCACGCTCAAGCAGGCCAATGTGGTCGCCTACCTGACCGGTGACGAGGAGGATGCCGGCGATCCCCAGTCCGCTGCGCGCGCCGACCTGATTGCCGAAGGCAAGAAGGCCGATGTCGCGCTCGATTTCGAAGGGCTCGCCCGCGATGTGGGGCCGGACGGCAAGCTCGTAGACATGGGCTCGATCGCGCGCCGCTCGGCCTATAGCTGGACGATCGAAGTCACGGCGAAGTCCGGCCATTCGAGCGGCGTGTTCGGCGCCGATGGCGATGGCGCGATCTATGCCCTCGCGCGCATGCTGACCGCGATCCGCACCGAAGTGCCGGAGCCCAACCTCACGCTCAACGTCGGCATGATCGCGGGCGGAGCCGAAGCCGTGCTCGCCGCCGATCAGGCCCACCTCAGCGCCACCGGCAAGACCAACATCATCCCGGCCAAGGCCATCGCGCGCGGCGATCTGCGCACGCTTTCGGCAGAGCAGAACGCCCGCGCGCAGGAAAAGATGGCCGCCATCGTCGCGCGCGCCTTCCCGGGCGCGACCGGCAGGATCGTGTTCGAGGATGGCTATCCGCCGATGGCCCCCACTGATGCCAACCGGGCGCTGCTTGCGCGGCTCAACGATGTGAACGCGGCGCTCGGCCTGCCGGCCATGCCGCCGCTCGATCCGCTCAAGCGCGGCGCGGGCGATATCAGCTTCGTCGCCGCCGATGTGCCGGGCCTCGTCGGCCTCGGGCCCGCGAGCAAGGGCGATCACACCCCCGGCGAAACGGTCGACCTCGCCAGCCTGACCCTGCAGGCCAAGCGCGCGGCCTTGCTGATGAGCCGTCTTGCGGTGGAGAAGCGATGAACGCCGAACCCGCCAGTCCCTGCACCGGCACCTGCACCCTCGATCCGCTGACCCGCCTCTGCCGCGGCTGTGCGCGCACGATCGAGGAAATCATGGCCTGGCCCACCGCGAGCGCGGCGCAGAAGCAGGCGATCCTCGGCCTGCTCGAGCAGCGCCGTCAGAGCGTCAGCGTCAGGTCGAAATAGCCATAGACACTGTTGCCGGTCGCGGGCGCATTGGGTGCATCGCGCAGGAACCCCTGCTTGAACAGCACGGCGCCGCCGGTCTCGGCCTGAAGTACTTCGGGCACCAGCCAGTGTCGCAGCCGCGCTTCGGCCTGTTGACCGGCGAAGCGGCCCGAAGCCCCCTTCGCATCGCGCACGCCCGTGGTGGCAAAGCTGTCGCGCGGGTTCTCCAGCCACATTGCGCGGTAGGATAGCATGACGTCGGTGCGCTTGTCCGGGGCCGCTTCCAGCCGCAGCCCCGGCGAGATGATGTTCGTCCGCTGCAAGGCGCCATAGAGCGCCGTCGGCCCGAAATCGAAGCGCCGTGCCCCGTAAAGCGTATCAAACCGCCCATAGTGGCCCGCCTTGCCGCCATCCCCGCTTGCCGCATCGAACAGCGCTGCCACGCGCGGCGACCACTCGCCTTTCAGGGTGTAACCCGCTTCGGCGTGGAGGAACCACGCGGAGACATCGAGGTCGGTCACGTCTGCTGCGCTGCTCGTGCGCCGCGCGGTGCCGAACTGATAGGCGCCCTCGATATCGTGGTCCCACTTCCCCGCCCGTGGCCGCGCGAAAGCCCGTGCGCCAAGGGTCCAGAGCCGCCGGTTGCGTGTCAGCCGGTTGTCGCCGTCCTGCTCCGCCAGCCGGAACCCATAGCCTTCCAGCACGCCGCCCAGCACATGCGGCACTGTGGCATGCGCCCCGAAAAACTGGACGCGCGTGGTTTCGAGGTCGAACTTGACCTTGTTGTCTTGCAGGCCGGGCAGATCATCGGGCCGGCGGATCTGCGGCATCATCCAGAACGCCTGCAGCCGCGTGCCGCCATGGGTGGTCCATTCGAGGTCCGCCCCGGTGAAGCCGTTGGTCGTCTGGCGGAACCGGTTGCGCGCCACGAGCCGGCGCGAGCCGATGTCCATTGTCTGGCGCCCCAGCGTCAGCAGGCCATGCCCGCCCTTGGCGCCCTTGCGCTGATCGCCTAGCTCCACCTTGGCGTAGGCCTGGACCAGTTCCAGCGCGTTCACCTCCGATGTCGTGATGCTCGAGTTCGGCCCCTCACCATAGGCGCGCGCATCCCACAGCTCGCCGCCAAAGCGCACCGGGCCAGCATCGTATTCGATCGCCAGCGTCCTGCGCAGCGAAAACATCGCATCGGCGCTGGCAGGGCTGGGGCGGAACTGCCCGTCTATTCCTTCGACCCGCGCACGCACGGTGGCGCTGATCGCAAGATCATCGGGCGCGCCGATCGCGTCGGCCAAGGGGCCCGGTTTCGCCGCGGCGGGCGCGGCGAGAGACATCACGGCACAGGCCGCGCTGAGGGCAAAGGTCGCTCTTCGGGTCAAAGTCGCTTCCAGATAACGGATCACACCGCCTCCCGCTGCCGGGTTGGCTTGCTGGTGCTATGTATCCTTGAATACAGCAATTCCACGGGCGGTCCAGTCATGTCGCGCGCAAGGCGGCTTGCGCTCCCATCCGATGCGCCCTAGGGCCCGCGGCGTCACTTGGGGAGTAGCCGCTGCGCGTGCCCCGCGCAGTCCCCTGCCAGACTTGTCTGGCGCGTCAACATGCTTGGCCGAGAGGCCATGGCGCAGGCGGCTGGCACGGATCCTCCGGATCCGGCTGGCCGGGCGAGACCAATGGCACCTTTTCTCCCCGTCCGGCCGGGCGGGGGAGAGCGGTGCCGTTGTCTCGATTGCCTGCCCGGCCCTGGAATGCACCCATGCTCGAAGCCCTGTTTACCTCGACCGCCATCGTCGCTCTCGCCGAGATCGGTGACAAGACGCAGCTCCTCGCCATCGTGCTTGCCGCGCGGTTCAAGCGCCCGCTGCCGATCATCGCCGGCATTCTCGTCGCCACACTGGCCAATCATTTCCTCGCTGCGCTGGCGGGGTCATTGGCCGCCGGTTGGCTCGACGGCCCCACCTTCCGCTACGCCGTCGCCATCGGCTTTCTCGCCATGGCCGCCTGGACTCTCGTGCCGGACAAGTTCGACGACGACGAAGCCCCCGCCGTCTCGCGCGGCGGCGCCTTCTTCACGACGCTGGTCGCGTTCTTCCTCGTCGAGATGGGCGACAAGACGCAAGTCGCCACGATCGCGCTCGGCGCGCGTTTCCATGATGCGGTGGCGGTGACCATGGGCACCACGCTCGGCATGATGCTGGCCAATGTGCCTGCGGTGCTGCTCGGCGGCGAAATCGTGAAGCGCGTGCCGTTGGGCGCCGTGCGGGCTGTCGCGGCGCTGTTCTTCGCCGTGCTCGGCCTCGTCCTGCTGCTCGCGACGGCTGGCGTCCTCTAGGCGTCTTCGCCCCATCCTGCGCATTGCGGATCGCTGGCGACCACCAGCCGCCGCAGCGCTGCCCGCGCCAGCCGCTCGGTCTCTGCCTTGCGGCGCGCGGGCGCAAGCGGCAGGCTGGGGGCAGGGCGCACGATCTCGGCGTCATAGCCATCGGCCACGATGACCCCGCACAGGTCCGGCCTGAACGCGGGCGTTTCAAGGCATGTGCGGTCCAGGTGCGGGGCGAGCCCCCAGTAGAACCGGTCGCAATATTCGAGATAGTCAGGCCACTTCGCATCGCCGAGCAGATCGGCGCGCGCTACCTTGATCTCCACGATCACGATCCGGCCCTTGGGGTCGATCCCCATGAGGTCGGCCCGGCGGCCCGAGCGCAGCGGCATTTCGGCGAGGCACCAGATCCCGCCCCGCGCAAACAGACGGCCAATTCCGCGCGCGACAGCCTGCGCTTCCCGCTCTGCAGGAACAGACGTTGGCGCTGGGAATGCCGAATCGGACATGGGTCCAGTTTAAGAACAAAAATGGAACAATGGAAGGGCGCGCGGCCCTAACGCACGATCGCCAGAGACGGGATCAGCGCAAGCAGCCCGGCGCGGGCGGTATGGAACTCCTGCCACAGCGCCAGCGCCGCCGGCCCCGCAGGCGCGCCGCTGCCATGGAGCGCGAGCAGCGCCGCCAGCCCCGGCTCGAGAATCGCAGCGAGATCATCCACGCCCTGCTCCGCCAGCCGATAGCGCCAGCCACCCGTATCGCGCATGATAGCCGGGAAATTGCGGACCTCGGGCGTGCGATACTCGGGCGCAATTCCCGCCAGTTCGCCAATCGCCGCTGCAGCCTCGTGCACAGCCGCCCATTTTATCGCCATGCTGCTCGGCGCAGGACGATTGCCGGTGCGATTCGCATCAGGGGAAGGCGGACGAGTGGCCATGGCAGCGGCAATAGCCTCGCACTGCCTACCAAATCGCTAAACGACAAACCTCTGGAAAGCGGCGCGCGGCGCTGCTAGGCGGTGCATCCCACGCACCCGTAGCTCAGCTGGATAGAGCGCTGCCCTCCGAAGGCAGAGGTCACAGGTTCGAATCCTGTCGGGTGCACCAGGGCTCCGCGTTTTGCCTCAAGGGCTTACGCCCGCGACAAAACAGCTTGCGCCTTCAAATCTCCCATCCACAGTTCATAAGCAGATTTTGGCCGTCGAATCTGCGGCTCAAGGTTTGAGGCTACTCGCCCGCGCCCAGCACGGTCCGTCAGAGCCAGCCTAAGGTCTTCGGTCAAGCGAACCAGTTGCCCCGGCAGGTTGGCGCGAGGCAACTGGCTAAGGCTTACTTCGTCACGGCCTTGGCCGCCGCTTTGTGGTGTGCCTTGTGGTGCTTCTTGTGATGGTGCTTTTTGGCCTGAGCTTTCTTCCATTGCTCGAGGCGGTGCACGCGGGCTTCGAGCGCCGCTACCTTGCTGTCGGAGACCTGCTGCTGGCTGGCAACAGCTTGCGCGGCAGCACCGGCATTTTGTGCAGCAGCACCCGCACCATCAGCAGAAGCTTGGGCCCGCTGGGCAGCAGCAGCGGCAGCGTCGGCACTGGCCTGCGCCTGCTTTGCAGCAGCAACGCCAGTACGGGCCTGCTCCATTGCAGCGTCCGCGGCAGCTTGCGCCAGGTGGACGGATTGCGTGCTGGCGCAGCCCGCAAGCGAGGCCGAAGCGAGCACGGTAAGCAGTGCTGCGCGAATAGACATGTGTTTCATTAGGCAGTCCTTTCTCCCTTTTAAGCGAGCCGCGTTTAGGCGCCGGGAGCGGATCGGTCACTACGAGTTTATCATGAGCTGAGCCGTCGATTCGATGGTTTTCGTCCGTCGAATCCGCCCTATCATGCTGTGCATCGGGCTGTTCACAAGGTGTTTCGAACACGGTGCTTGGGGACGATGGTTTATCGTAAGTGGCTCAAGCAGCCATCTCCAATCGCCCAACAGCAATCTCGGCTTCATGGGCTCGTGCCTGCGCAAGATCATATGCTGTTTGCATCCGCAGCAGCGTGTCCGCCCTGATGCCAAATGCTTTTTCGAAGCGAATGGCCATATCGGCAGAGAGGTTGGCGTTGCCGTTGAGCAAGGTGCTGAGTGCCTGCCGGGACACGCCAAAATGACGGGCAAGTGCCGCCACATTGAGGCCAGAGGGTTCAACAACCTCGGCCTTGAGCCATTCTCCCACATGCACGGCCAGAGAAGGGTGCATCTTAAGCGCCATGATAGTCCTCCAAATCCAGATCAATCAGTGCACCTGCGTCATCGATCTTGAATGTCAGGCGCCAGTTTCGGGTTACGGTCATGGCCCAAGTTCCAGCCCTGTCTCCCTTCAACTCGTGAAGGCCAAAATTGGGTGGCAGGGACAAGTCATCCAGCGACACAGCGGCGTCAATGAATGCCAGCATGTTGCGCAGGCGCTTCACATCTCCCACGAGGCCCTTGGCGTTACCGGTTTCGAAGAAGCGGCGCAGGCCTTTGTGGCTGATGCTCTCGACATCCATGTGTCATGTTATACTTGACAGTCCATTGGGCGTCAAGTGTTGGCTGACACTTTCTAATGGGGCGGCGTGGCACAAGGTGCGCTGACGCAGTGATTACAGCGCTTCAACGCTTCAACGCTTAGTTGAGCAACTCATGAAGTTGGCCTGCGTTCGGGGAACTGCATGGGTTGGATTTCACTGTTGGCTGGGGTGTGAACCCGTACCCGTCGGCTGGCGATGGGGTTGCAGGCACGGTGTTCCACACACGGTGCCTGTATTCTCTGGATAGGTTGTAAAACGCCGCAGTTCTGGAGGGGGCGAAAGCTGTTCCGGGCAGCAAGTGATGGTGTGGGTTATGCTATGGCGCTGTAGCTAGACGCCGTATTTTCAATGGCTTGTTGAATTCTCTGTCGATAGGTCTTGGCCAGCGCAGTCGCCTCGACATATTTGACGCGGCGGTCTGCGGGATCCACCCGGAATTGAACCAAGCCTTTGTCGCGCAGGCCGATCAATCGACGATAGGCCGTCGTTCCCGACGCACCCGCCATTCCGTTCATGACGGCACTCACCGGAATCTCCTCCGCATGCCAACGAATGATCAGATGGCGAAGCAGCGATTCTTCGTCTGCGGTCATTGCGTCGAAGGGGGAAAGGCTTCGGATCGCCTCAAGGAGATTGAGGAGCCGGATATCGGCGGGAAGAGATTGCGGCATAACGGGGCTCCAGAGACTTAAGCATATATACGGTCTCCATGGTGCGCGAAAGCTCGTTGCCACCGTTTATCTGTGCTTCTCGGCTTGGTGCTCTTGCTCTCCTTGGGGCGCTGGCGGATAGTCAACGTGGACGTCGCAACGGGCTGGGGCAGCGAGTGTCCTGCTCGCTCGCTCGACGATTGCGGTCGTCATGGTGTTGCAAAGACTTTGGCGTATCTGCGCATCAGCCGCCCTGCTCAGAGTCTGCCACACCCATTGGGACACAGCCGAAACTGGCAATTCATATACATTTTATTTCCAAAAATGAAAATATCTTGCCCTCCCGTAGGCTAGTGGATACGGCATCGACGGGGAACGTCAAAAGCGTCGGAATTGCAGGGAGTTATGGTCATGTCTGGCGTCGTTCGGCACGATCTCGGGCATGTCATCTGGAGCGTGAAATCCGGTTCAAGGCGCGGGCGGCTTTCGTCCAACTTGAACGCGGGAACATGTTCGAGACGCGCTCAAGCCCTGCAGTTCATTTCAACGTCGCATCACAGATCGTGATGGAGTGAAGTTCCATGCTCAAGCCGATTGTACGTTTCATCATGAAGTCCAGTCTGTGCCGGCTTGGTCGTCACGTCCGTGATCGCCGATACGTAAAGACTGTAGATTTTCGGCCGCATGCTCTTTGTAAATATTGCAAAGCCAGAATGAAAAAAGATTATAGATTGGGATGGATCGTTGTTGAGGATGAATAAATAGACTTTTTCGGACTCTATGACTTACGGCTTTGGATCCGGTGTGGACCACGCCGCATTTGACTGCGGCCCACTCTGCAGCGGGCTGGCAGGATTGCTCAGATTCATGTCTGCGATGCGCCTGAAGGTATATTGATACATCTGCGGATCATTGACGATAATCTCAGTCTTGGCGCCGCCGATGATCGAGCCTTGCTTGATGATCTGAACGATCTTTATCGCGACCTGACTTTGCCCTGCAGATGTCGGGATGATCAAGGCGTAGAACTTCAGGCCTTTCTCCGACACGGAAGTGGAGTCGGCAGCCTTGCTGCGCTCCCCGCTAATTTGCCCCGTCGCGCGGTCGACGACATCGAGCTTGTAGCCCGCTTCCTTGAAGACCTTCGCAGTGCGGTCAAAGGTCTCCTCAATCGGGAAGCCAAACTCGTACCGCTGATAATTGCCATCCAGTGTGAAGACCGACCGATCGGGTTGGACGGCCCCACTGGTTGCGCAGCCACCCAGGGGCGCGAGCAATGCCAGAGCTGTTATGGTGTGAGCAGTAAAGCCGTGTTTCATGTTTTCTCTCGGCGACCAGATTTGACCCAAATGGCTAGCTGACGCCCTGGCTTGTCGAAAGACAGGCTCAAGATTTTTCCACCATGTCGACTGCTGATTGGTCAAGTAAGCTTGCCGAGGGCCAGTGCTCGTTCGGCAATGGCCATTCAGACGGGGTGTGCGCTCAGGAGTATGAGTGCCCGAAAATTGCCGTGGAACCTTGGATCGCAAAATGCACTTATGAAAAATTCACAGATCGCAGATAAAATAGGGTAAAATACTTATGATCTATGCAGAGTCTGCGGTGGATCTGCGGCTGATATTCGGCGAAAAAATATTGAAGTGGCGGGTTTGTTAAATTAAAGTTCACCTATCGCTGGTAGATTATAGCAAACAAAGGCCCACGCCAGATTTTCTACGTAGATTTAGCATATATCAATTAAAAATAAATAAATATAAATTGTCATAAATAAAATCATAAATATCGGGAGATATATTATGGTCGCAATTATATCACTGTCCGCTATCCTTGCAATATATGTGTCGATCATATTTTGCAATATGAATGAACTTGCGAAAAATTTATCTGCGTCTCTTGCAGAGCGCGGGATTCCCAAGTCAGCTGCTCGGGAAATATTTTCTAGAAATATTAAGGAAATAAGGCGACTTCAGATCGACAAACGTATTCCTGTCGAGGAAATCTCCCGAAAAATTCTTAGAAAAGAGCTGTAATCCGTCAGGACCTCGCAAAGGTATGGCAGGTGTCTTGAGGTCTATTGAGATCGTAATTGATTTCCGGAGACTTTGACTGTAAATTGCCACTCTGTTGCGAGCGTAGGAATATGGGCGGGCTGCCGCAGCTATCGCGCCATTGGGCGGCCAATTGAGGCGCCCAGGCGACCGGCCTATGCGGTGCAGCTGCTCGTCGGCCCGATACTGACATTCGTGAGCCAGACTGTCGGGCCATCGAGGCCAGACCTTCCGATATTGCAGGCAAGGCCGCGAAATGGCCTGAGCAATCAGTCCGAGAGGGAGCCATGGAGGCCCTCAAATGCCCGGCTGCGGGCATGGTGCGGGCCCGGCTTTTCCGGATAGTGCTGTAGAAAGATTTGGCGGACCTTCCGCAATGAGGTCTGCCGACCATCCAGGCTGAGCGAGTTCGCTCGCCACCGCTGGCCTTCCGGCCAAGCCCGGCGGGGCTGTCTCGTCGGCCAGAGGTTCAACCTCCAATAACGCGCACGAAGCAGTACCCCGCTGGCGCGCTTGCGCTGCGGCTTGCCGCCTTGCGAAGTGCTCGCACAAGCAGGGCATCAGTGCGCCGGCTCGCCTCGCCGTGGTCCAAAGGGCTGGGCCGAGAGCCAAATCACAGCGAAAGCTCTGCACTCTCCCGGATCGGTTTTCGGCGACAATCAACGCAATCCGGCCACCCTCCTCGGTGCATCGCGTAGGTGGCAGCCCGCATTACGTATAGATAATATTTTACGGTTTGGAGGCGGATGATCTGCGGACGGTAAAGGGAACGGTTTCGCCCAGAAAATTTCCCTAGCTGGCTGGAAAAATAAACTAAGATATTCATTTTCAAGGGATTTCGCCAAAATGATAAAAATATGATTTGTTACGATATCAAAATTGACACATTTTCCCTCCTCCAATAGAAACCGGCGCACAACAGAAGAGGGGTCGAGGACAAAGATGCGAAAGATAACATCGAAATTACGGCTTGCACTGGCGGCGGGTTGCGCGTTGGCGTGCTCGTCTGTTCCGGCACGAGCCGACTATGTCGTGGCCGTTGATCCCAATGAAGCGCGCGGTACCTGGGAAGGGTTCGGTGCATCGCTTTCGTGGTGGGCCAATGCCGTTGGCGGCACCCCTTACGAGCAGACCTATATCGATCTGTTCTTCGGTACTAACCCGGTCCAGGTGAATGGCGTCGCGGTTCCTGCCTTGGGAATGAATATCGCCCGTTACAACGTCGGCGGCGGCGGCATGCCCGGGGATCTTGCCGGGGGCGTGGCGGAAGCGATGCCGGCGTCGGTGCCTTGGCACAAGGATATCGACGGCTTTCAGCTGAACTGGAACGATCCCTCGCCGACCAGTGCGAGCTGGGACTGGAACCGTGATGCCAGGCAGCGCGGGATCCTGTCGAAGCTGCAGGCCAACGGTGTGAACGTCGAGTTCTTCGCGAACGCCCCCATGTGGTGGATGACCTACGAGAAGAGCTCGGCAGGCGGTCGTTTGCAGGAATGGAACCGCCGTGACCACGCCCGCTATCTCGCAACCGTGGTGAAGCAGGCGCGCACCCAGTGGGGGGTCAACGTCAAGTCCATCGAGCCGTTCAACGAGCCGCTGGCGGGCTGGTGGACTTATCCCGTCGGGCAGGAGGGCGTGAACCTTTCGGTGCCCGAACAGGCCGAGATTCTCGGGTATCTGCGCAACGAACTCGATGCGCAGGGACTGTACGATGTCTCGATTGCGGCCTCCGATGAAAATGCGATGAGCCAGGCCGTGACCGGCTATCAGGGCCTTTCAGGCATTGCCGTGCCGGTAGGCAGCGGCACCGAGAGTGCTGCCTCGCTCATCGGCAAGGTCAATGTCCATGGTTACAACGGCCTTGATCCGTGGCGTGATAACACGGTGCGCACAAGCCTTCGCCAGACGGTGGGCGACAAGCGGGTATGGCTGTCGGAATATGGTGACGGCGAAGGCAGCGGCCTGACGCTTGCCCAATCCATTGTGGCAGACATCAACTACCTGCGCCCCACTGCCTGGATCTACTGGCAGCCGGTCGAGCCGTATTCGCCCTGGGGTTTCCTGAATGGCCAGTACAGTCAGCCGTCCGACCAAACATCGCCGACGCGCGGGAGCATCACGTGGCTGTACTCGAAGTATTATACCTTCGCCCAGTTCAGCCGGTTCCTCCGTCCGGGATACAAGGTCATCGGCAACAACGATGGTCGTTCGATCACCGCCTACGATCCTGCCAGCAAGAAGCTGGTCCTGATCACGCTCAACGAGGGCCCCGCCCAGACGATCACCTACGATCTGACGAAGTTCAGCGGGATCACGGCGACGTCGGCAACTGTCACCACAACAACGTTTGACGGTGCCAGCCTCATGGCAAACCGGACGACTGCGCTGGGCGCGAAGCAGCTCGCCCTGGCTGTGCCGGCAAACTCGATCCAGTCCATTGTCATCGACGGTGTGACGCAGGGCCAGCTGGCCGAGCCGATGCAGTCCGTCTTGTCGTCACAGTGCATCGATGTAGCCGGTGGGGCGACCGTGTCTGGCAGTCAGCTCGTCCAGAACACTTGCGCAGCGGCGCAGAGCCAGCGCTGGTCCCCGGTGCGGAGCGGGAACTTCTACTCCTTCCGCATCAGCAATACCGGCTTGTGCATGGAGATCGAAGCCAGCAGCAAGCGCACAGGGGCAAGGGTGATCCAGGCGACCTGCAACGGCACGACGAACGAGCAGTTCGAGATGCGCAAGCAGGCACTGGGCTACGCCTTCGTCGCGCGCAACAGCGGGCTCTGCGTCAGCATACCGAGCGGCTCGACCGCGGTTGGCGCGGGCCTGACCCAGCAGACCTGCAATGGTTCGACAAGCCAGACCTGGTATGTGCCGCTTGGCAGCAAGACACTCCAGACCTCGGGAACCTACCTTTGCCTCGATATCCCGGGCGGTTCGCTGACATCCGGTCAGGTCGCCGATCAGTGGCAGTGCGTCGGAAGCAACAACCAGCGTTGGAATGTCCTGCCAGTCAGCATTGGTTACAGCACCTTCCAGTCGGTCAACAGCAATCACTGCCTCTCGGTTCTTGCCGACCGGCGTGATGCAGGTGCCCCGGTTGGCCAGGCCACTTGCGTTACGGGTGCGCTGAACCAGCAGTTCGAGCAGCGCCCGCAGAACGATGGCTTTGCCCTCGTTGCACGCAGCAGCGGACTTTGCCTGGTGCCCGATAGCAACTCTCGGGTCTGGGGCACGCAGATCGTCCAGCAACCGTGCACTGGTTCCGCATTCCAGACCTGGCGCTGATTTCCCAGGAGACGAGGCGTCAGTCGGGGAGGATTTCCCCGGCTGACGCTTTCGACGTTGTTCCGACAAGCAGGTTAGACGGCCCATTCCAAGGTTTGCAGATTGCCATGCCGCAAGCCCCTGCCGGTAGCCCGCCACATGTCACAAGGACCTGAAGGTAATGCCGTCTTTGGAAAAGTTCCGTTCATCTGCAGTGTTATCCGTCATATTGGCTGCAGCTTTTCACGCCAGCCCGGCCATGGCGCAGATGGCCGGTGATCCTGCGGGCTCCGGTGCGATCGTGGGGGCAATGCGCTGGCTGCAAGGCACGCTTCTGGGCACGGTGGCAACCACCGTTGCGGTCATAGCCATCGCGTTTGTCGGCATGATGATGCTCACCGGGCGCATGAACTGGCGTCATGGCGGGGCCGTGATCCTGGGGTGCTTCATCCTGTTCGGTGCGACCAGCATCGTCGCCGGGATACAATCCGCCGCACAGTCCGGCTACTGATCGGCGAGCGGCCGCATGGAAACGCTGCGCAGCGATCCCCTGTTTGTGGCAATGACCCGCCCGACCACTCTGGCAGGCGTGCCGTACGGCTTTGTCATCGGCAACGTCATCGTCATGCTCGAGCTGTTCCTGATCTTTCGCAGCCCCTGGGTCCTTGCCGTCTGCGTGGTCCTGCACCTGGCATGCTGGCTTGGCTGCCTGCGCGAGCCGCGTCTGATCGACTTGTGGATGGTGCGGGTCCGCCAATGCCCCAGAGTTAAGAACTACCGCTTCTGGCGCTGCAATTCGTACCGCCCGTGACGTCAAACAACGCCACTTTCGCGAAAGAGCAATCGGTCGGGAGCATGCTCCCCTATGCCCTGCAACTGGACGAGCATACCGTATTGCTGCGAGATGGCAGGCTGATGCAGGTCCTCAAGCTGGACGGCTTTCTGTTCGAGACAGCAGACACTGAAGAACTCAACTACCGCAAGGAACTGCGCGATTCGATGCTGCAGGCGGTGGGTACGTCGCGGTTCTCGATCTATCATCATGTCCTGCGGCGACGCGTGCAGCCTGATCTGGAAGGTGCGTTTCCCGATCCCTTTTCGGCCAGCCTCGCCACGATCTGGCGCGAGCGGCAGGAGCGGCGGTCGCTTTTCACCAACGAGCTATACCTTGCGATCATCCGTAACCCGGAGCGTGGAGCGAGGGGGCTGGGCAACTGGCTGGCCCGCCGCGCGGCTGGTGCCAATGATCGCAAAGCCCGGAGAGCCGCCGAAATCCGGGCCTTGAATGCAGCGCGCGATGCGCTGATGTCGGCCATGGCGGCCTATCGGCCCACGCTGCTCACGACGCGATCGACGCCGACGGGCTTGGCCTCCGAGCCACTCGAATTTCTCGCCACGCTATTCAACGGTGAACGCCGTGGCGTGCTTCTGCCATACGGCGACGCGGGCGAGCATATCGCGGCGCGCAGGGTCAGTTTTGGCGCACAGACGCTCGAGCTTTCCCCGACGGGCACGACTGCGCGCAGCTTTTCGGCGATGATCTCGCTCAAGGACTATCCCGGGGTCACCACGCCGGGCATGCTGGATGCACTGCTGCGCATCCCGGTCGAGTTCACGCTCACGCAGAGCTTTGCCTTCGTCGACCGGGCTGACGCCCTGTCGCGGCTCAACCTGACCTTGCGGCAGATGAAGGCCGCAGATGACGAGGCGATCGGACTGCGCGAGGAGCTGGCAGAGGCAAGGGATGCCGTCGCTTCGGGCAGGTCCAGTTTCGGCGAGCACCATCTGACCATCGCGGTCCATGGCAAAACGCCGGACGAGGTCGATGCCGCCGTGGCCGAGGTCCAGGCGGCGCTGGCAGATCTTTCGATGATATCGGTGCGCGAGGATATCGGGCTTGAACCGGCGTTCTGGGCGCAGTTTCCCGGCAACGAGGCATTCATCGCGCGCCGTGCGCTGATCTCCACCCGCAATTTCGCAAGCCTCGCCAGCTGGCACAGCTTCGCCACCGGGCAGGCAACCGGCAATCACTGGGGGCCTGCGATCACGCTGCTGGAAACAACGGCGGCCGGCCCCTATCACTTCAATTTCCACCAGGGAGACCTTGGCAACTTCACCGTGATCGGCCCCTCGGGTTCGGGCAAGACGGTTGTGCTGAACTTCCTTCTGGCACAGGCCCAGCGCATCAGTCCGCGCATCGTGTTCTTCGACAAGGACCGCGGTGCGGAGCCGTTCCTGCGCGCCATGGGCGGGGTCTACGATGTGTTGCGGCCCGGGCAGCCATCCGGCCTCAATCCCCTGCTGCTGCCCGATACGAGCGAGAACCGCCGGTTTCTGGTCGACTGGGTCAGCCATCTCGTCGGGGCCGGGGCCGGGGCCGGGGTCGGGGCCGGGGACGGCCTCACACCGGAAGAGCAGCAGCAGATCGAGCAGGCCGTTGCCGTCAGCATGGCATCGCCCTTGCACCTGCGGCGCCTGTCCACCTTCGCCCAGCTGCTGCGCGGTGGCGGTCGGCCCCATGCGGCTGATCTGGTTGCCCGCCTGTCGTCATGGATCGCAGACGGCGAACATGCGTGGCTGTTCGACAATCCGGAAGATTGCATCGATACCGGGCAGCGCGTGGTCGGCTTCGACATGACCCGGCTGCTCGACAACCCGCGCACACGCACGCCTGCGATGATGTATCTGTTCCACCGCGTGGAGGAGCGGCTCGACGGCACGCCGACCATCATTGTCGTCGATGAGGGGTGGAAGGCGCTCGATGACGAAGCCTTCGTCGCGCGCATTCGCGATTGGGAAAAGACGATCCGCAAGCGCAACGGGATCGTCGGATTCGCCACGCAAAGTGCCGAGGACGCCCTTGGCAGCCGGATTGCGTCGGCCATTGTCGAACAGGCTGCCACGCAGATCTTCATGCCCAATCCTCGCGCCAGAGCCGAACACTACTGCGACGGCTTCGGCCTTACGGCGCATGAGTTCGAACTGGTAAGGGTACTTCCCGATACCTCGCGGGCCTTCCTCATCAAGCACGGTCGCGACAGCGTCGTCGCGCAGCTGGATCTGAGCGGCGAGAAGGACATCCTGACCATCCTCTCCGGACGGGAAACCACGGTGCGCGCGCTGGACCGCATCCGTAGCGAGGTGGGCAACGATCCTGCCCTGTGGATGCCGCGCCTTCTGGAGGCTGTCGCATGAGCGGGCAATGCGGGAGCACGGTTCCGGACGCACTGGTGCAAAGTCTGATCAGTGTGATGGATTGTCAGGCCGGCCTGCTGGGCACCGACGGCTGGCGAGGCCTTGCCGGAAGCGGCACGTTCTCCGCCGTGCTGACAGGTTTGCTGACGCTGGCTCTCGTGCGGTTGGGCTACCGCCTGATGGCTGGTGCGGCAACGCCGCCGGAGATCGTGCGGCTGCTGTTCCAGATGGGTTTCGTCATCGCGCTGTCGACCAACTGGCAGAGCTACAACAAGCTGGTCTATCAGGCGGCGACGCAGGGGCCTGCCGAGATTGCGGCGAAGCTGTTCCCGGCAGCAGGTATCGATGCCTCGGGCTTGTCCCGACGTTTGCAGAACGCGTACGATGCGATCCGTACCCCGCCGAAAACCGAAAACACCGACGCTGCTCCCGCTGCTGATGCGAACGGGCAGGCAGGTTCGGGACAAGTGCCGTCGCAGCTCGCACAAGCTCCTGTCGAAGCGTCTTCCACGCGCCTGGAAGCCGCCGATCTCCTTGTCGTGATTGGCGCAGGCTCGTGGATTGCGGCGCGGCTTGTGCTGGCCTTGATGCTGGCACTTGGCCCGCTTGCGATTGTTGCGTCGCTGCTGCGTTCGACCTCGGGTGTGTTCACGGGCTGGCTGCGCACGCTGCTCGGGTCCGCCCTTGCCACTCTGGTCATCCCGCTGTCCCTGTCGCTTGAACTGCAGGTTCTCGAAGCGCTTGTCCGTGAAGCCTTGCAGAACGATACTGTCGAGATTGCGGGCCTGAACGTGATTGTCTGGACTTTCGCGCTGGTGACGCTGGCGCTGACGGCTGCAGCGCAGCGGCTGGCGGGCGGGCTAGTGGAGGTTGGCCGCTGGTCGCTGTCACCTGAACGGCCAATGGGCCGGGGCGATGCCAGCGGAGGGAGCCGTGCTGGAGATGGCGAGCCCCTGCCCATGCGTCAGCTGTCCCAGCCTGCCGCACCGGGCCTGATCGCCACCCAGCAGCGCACGGCGGGTATCGTCCAGGCCCTTGAGGCCAGATCGCGCACTCTCCACGAAGGGCCGTCCGTTGCAGCCCATCGCACAACGATATTGCAGGCCGCACTAGCGGTCGAAGGCGGGGCCCGACGGCATGCTGCACCGACCGACCGGGCCAAACGGACAGAACTGGGCCTTGACCGGGGCGCGGCTACAGCTCGGGGAGGGAAGGCATGACGGGGCAGGGACAGGAATACTTTGAAACGGCACGCACCTGGGCCGATGAACGCGATGCTGCGGCACGGCGTTCGCGCCGCGTGGCCTGGATCGTTGCCGGTGCGGCAACGCTCGTGGCCGTGCTGGAAGCCGTGGCGCTGGCGTCGGTCATGCCGCTCAAGACTGTCGTTCCGCTGACTGTCCTCGTCGATCGCACCACCGGCCATGTCGAACGGATTGCGCCCGATGGTGGCCCCGATGGCGGCAATGTTCTGCGCGCTGACGAGGCCCTGCAGCAGGCGATGCTCGCGCAATATGTGATTGCGCGCGAGAGTTACGATCCGATCAGCATCGCCAATGCCTACCGCAAGGTGGCCATCATGTCCGACGGGCAGGCAAGAGCCAGCTATCTCGACGCCATGAAACAGGAAACGCCGAAAAGCCGCCTTGGAGGCAATGGGCGTTTGGTTGGCCTCGAGACGACCATCAAGAGCATTTCGCCGATGGGGCAAGGCGCTGCGCTTGTTCGCTTCGATGTTTCGCGCATCGGCTTGGATGGCTCGCGCAGCGATGCTCGCCCATTCGTTGCGACGGTAGCATATGGCGTGCGATCCGGCCCGATGGCGTTCGAGGACAGGCTCGTCAATCCGCTCGGATTCCAGGTGCGATCCTACCGGGTTTCCCCCGAAGCCATGCCAGCAGAGGCGGCGCCTGCTGCGGTTGCGGCGGTGGAGCAACCTGCGCCATGAGGCTGCTGCTCGCGATCGCCGCGCTGCTGATCAGCCTCCCGGTGCGGGCGCAGGACGACCCCCGGCTCCAGACCGTCCCTTATCGCCCCGGCACCGTGCAGGTTCTCAAGGTGGTGCCGGGCTTTGTCACAACCGTGATCCTCAGCCGGGAAGAGCGCATCCAGACAATGGCTGTGGGCAACACCGCCGCGTGGGAAGTAACTGCGGCAAAGAGCGGCGATCTCCTGTTCGTCCGCCCGCTTGCCGCGGGCATTCCGACCAACCTCGAAGTGTTCACCGACGGGCGACATTACAGTTTCCTGCTGACCACGACGTTCGAAGCCGATCCCGCCGCGATGTTCCAGTTGCGGTTCGACTATTCCGGCACTGACCCGACCGCTCCGGCCGCCGAAGCCGAAACGCCCGAGAAGCCGGAACCGCTTGCGCCCGCCGCGACCTATCGCATCCGGGGCGACCGACTTGCGCGCCCGCTGACGGTCTCCGACGATGGCAAGCGGACCTTTTTCCTGTTCGACGAGGCGGTCGAACTGCCGGCCGTCTATGCGATTGACGCGACCCGCCGGGAGACCTTGGTCACCTTGCGCAAGGAAGGCGATCTGTGGTTCGTCGACAGGCTCTGGGACAAGTACATCCTCAGGCATGGGCGCGCTGCGGCCGAAGTTTCCCGGCTGAACCAGAAGGCGCACCGATGAGCGACCTTGCCAAGGAGCCCCCCGGGCATTCCAGCCTTGCCGAGGCACCCGGCGATATGATCCCGCAGGTCGCATTCGCCTCATCGGGTTTGCCGACATGGGCCCTGGGCGCCGCAGCGGTGGTGTTTGGCGGCGTGGTCATGGGGCTGATGCTGGCAGGCCGGCATGCCGAGCCGCCTGCAAGGGCGCGATCCGAGTATGCCGGATCGGTCACAATTGCGCCCCCGCTGCCTCCCGGGCTGCAGGGCGGTATCGCCGATGTCCTGCCGGAAAGCGCAACCGCCGCCCGGCTGGATGCAGGGGCTGACCGCGATGACCTATCCGGTGCCTATGGCCCGTTCGGTCCCTACGGCTATGCGCCAGTGCAGGATGGCGCACCGGCTTTTGCAATGCCGGTTCTGGCAACGCCTGCGCAGACGACCCCGGCCACCAGCACGCCTGCCCTTCCTGCACAGTCGTCCACGGCACGGTTCGAGCAGGCCATGCGGCGGTCGGCTGGCACGGCCAGTCCTGGCGCATGGGGCGGCTTTTCCAAGGTGCCGATGCCCGGCGGTCCCTTGCCTGGCTCGGTCTCGGGCGCCGGAGGGAACGGAACCAGCATTGTTTTCGACGCTACCGGTCCGGCCGGAACTGCAGGCGGCGAAGACAAGCTGACCGGAGATACAGCCCCGGTACGCGCCAGCATCCTGCGCAATCGCTCGACCATCGTGTCGCAGGGCGAACTGGTCGCGGCCACCCTCGAGACACCGGCCAGCTCGGACAGGCCCGGCCTGATCCGCGGCATCGTTTCGCGCGATGTGCGCAGCTTTGATGGCAGCAGGGTGCTCATCCCGCGCGGCAGTCGCCTGATCGGAGAGTTTCGCGCCGACCAGCAGCAAGGCCGCCGCCGTCTGCTTGCAACGTGGAGCCGCCTGATCCGGCCCGATGGCGTGGCGATCAGGCTGGATTCACCATCTGCCGATTCAACCGGAGCCATCGGCATCGCAGGGAAAGTGGATACGCATTTCCTTGCCCGCTTTGCCAACGCGGCCTTGCAGTCTGCCATGCAGATCGGCGTGAACCTTGCCAATCGCGGCACCAACAGCGTCATTATTGCAGGGAACCAGCTTCCAGGTACGCTTTCCCAGAACATCGTGCCGAACGCCGATGCGCCGCCCCGGGTCTCGGTCGCAGCCGGTGCGGCGATCACTGTCTTCGTGGCACGAGACCTCGACTTCTCGGGCGTGCCGCTTGTCCGATGACACCCTTGCCCGCCCCTGATGCCCCTTGCCATGACGATTACCTGGCGATGTTTCTCGCGCCGCTCGCCCCGTTGCTGGAGCGGCCTGACACCACCGACGTCTATGTAAACCGGCCGGGCGAAGCATGGGTCGAGAGCGTCGGCGGGGCCGTGGAACGCCATGAACTGCCGTGTCTCGACGAGGCATGGTTGTGGCAACTGGCGCGGCAGATGGCCCGCGCCGCAAATCAGGGTATCAGCCGCGCCGAGCCACTGCTTTCGGCGTCCCTTCCGGACGGCACCCGTGCCCAGGTTGTCGCTCCCCCCGCCACCCGTTCAGGCTTTGCCATGGCGTTCAGGCGGCAGGTGACGCGCGATTTCAGTCTGCACGATCTTGATCGCACGGCGATGTTTGCCGAAACCGTGCTGCACGAGCGGCGCGATCCGGACGAGGAACTGGAAGCGCTGCACGCAAGCGGCAATATTGTCGCCTTTCTTTCCGCAGCAGTGAAGCAGCGCAAGACCATTCTCGTCTCGGGCGGCACCTCCACTGGAAAAACCACCTTCGTCAACGCTTTGCTGCGCGAAGTACCGCACAGCGAACGCCTGATCGCGATTGAGGACAGCGCGGAATTGACCCTGTCGCAGCCCAACAGCGTGGGATTGCTGACAGTACGCGGACGCCTTGGCGAGAGTTCGGCTACCGCAGACGATCTGCTGCAGGCGTGCTTGCGCCTTCGCCCGGACCGGATCCTGCTGGGGGAGTTGCGGGGGCCGGAAGCGCTGACATTCCTGCGCGCCATCAACACCGGCCATCCCGGATCGATGACGACGGTTCACGCCGACAGCCCCGAGCGGGCGCTCGACCAACTCGTTTCGCTGGCATTGCAGGCCCACGCAAGGATCGACAGCGATGCGCTGCGCCAACAGGTCAGCACGCTCGTCGATGTGGTGATACAGCTCGAACGCAAGGCTGGCCGGCGCCATGTGGCCGAAGTGCGTTGGCACCGTCGCCACGGTTCAGCGAGCTCGTGACCTGACGGCACCAAGGGGGCGCCGGTTCGCTTCCAAACCGCTCGCCAGCGTGCGTCTCGCTGCCCTCTGATCAGGCCACGTCCGAACCGTCTGAGCCTTCTTTAGCGACGTTCCCACACCATCATCAGCGGTTCGCTCCGGGGCATCGGGGCGATCTGTCGGCGGCGCAGCGCCTGCCGGTCTAGCGCCTGACTTTCCGCCACGACATCGCGGCAGCCCCCCGTCGCGGCGCCCAGCAGTAACCATCTATAAACCTATCCGAAGTTAGGCTGCGCCGGGACCAAAAGAACAGGGAAGCCATGCTCACTATTCGCCGTGTCCTGCGCGTCATCCGGACCACTCTGGTCGACGAATCCGCGAACACCATCATGCTCGCCGCCTTGTCGATCGTGCCTATTGTCGGATTTGTCGGCTTGGGCATCGATACCGCGCAATTGGTCATGTGGAAGCGCGAGTTGCGCAATGCCGCCGATGTCGGCGCGCAAGCGGGTGCGTCCGCCAAGCTTGCCTCAAGCAACGTGACGTCGCTCGACGTCTCGCCCTTCGTGCGCAAGGCCGTGGGCTACAACCTGTCCGGCGCAGTCACGTTCAAGACCATCGAGAGCACACCGACCGCCGGGCCTGGCGTCAATGATCCCTATGCGGTGCGTGTGGTGCTGAGCAGCTCGCACGAAATGCCGTTCATGAGCATGTTCACCCAGAAGGTCGTGCAAATGCAGGCGGAATCGACCGCGAGCGCGTTTTCCGGCAGCACCTTCTGCATGGTTGCGCTTGATCCGTCGGCAACCGGGGCACTTTCCATCACGGGTAGCGCCTCGCTCTCGATGAACTGTGGCGCCGCGTCCAACTCGCGCGCCAGCGGGAGCATCACCGCGACGGGCCAGTACATCAATGTCCCGGATCTCTACACGGTCGGCACGGTCAGCACGGGCAGCGGCATCACATCGAACGCGACGATCGCGAACAAGATGTTCGCGCTGCCCGATCCCCTGTCGAACCTGCCGGTGCCGGCGCCCAACTGCTCAGGCGCCAGCGCATGGTGGACCAAGAACAATTACACGCAGACGATACAACCGGGCTGCTACACCTCGATCCGCAGCAGCGGCAGCCTCACTCTGTCTCCGGGCGTCTACTACATCAACGGCGGTGACTTTCAGGTCGATGGACAGGCGTCTGTCAGCGGTTCGGGCGTGACGCTCGTGTTCATCAACACGAACAATTCGAGCGCGCCGGGCAAGTTCTCGTCGACCGGCACCTCCACGGTCCAGCTTTCCGCTTCGACGAGCGGAACTTATGCCGGGATACTGATGTATCAGAGCCGCACGGCGGCCTACAACAACCAGACCACGTTCACCCTGACGGGAACCAGCAATTCGTCCTATCAGGGTGCGATCTATGCCAAGGGCAGCATGGTGCAGTTCACCGGCAACGCCGGGATGAACACGGCCTGCTTCCAGATCGCGGCGCGCTACGTCTCGCTGGGCGGCAACACGAACGTCGCCAACAACTGCCCGACCGGATCGGGCGCCGGCGCCTTCAACGGCAAGACGGTGAGGCTGCTGGCCTGATGCTGCGACCATCCTTCCTTCGCCGCCTTTGCCGCGACACGCAGGGCCTTGCCCTCATCGAATCCGCGCTGGTGATTCCTATCCTGCTGGTGTTCTTCGTGGGCCTCACGGATTTTTCCATGAGCCTGTTCAAGCGCCTCTATACCGAGCAGGTCGCGATATCCGGCGTCCAGATGGCCATTTCAGGCGGCATTGGTCCCGTTCCCGATGCCCAGATCGTGACACAGCTCGCGGCCGACAGCGGCTTGCCTGCGAGCAGCTTTGCCATCACCCGGTGGACCGAGTGCAATTCGGACGGCACGAAATATCCGCAAGGGCCATGCCCCAACGACACCGACGTGCGCGAGGATTTCGTGAAGGTCGCCATCTCGAACAGCTATCAGCCCATCTTCAAGTTCGGGATGTTCAGCCTGGTGCCGGCATCGAACTTTACCAGCGCTTCGACAGGCAGGCTGCAATGATCAGAGCGGCATTGGCGCATGGCAAGGCCATCATCCGGTCCAATCGCGGCGTGTCGGCGGTAGAAGCGGCTTTGATCCTGCCGATTTTCCTGTTCCTGCTGCTAGGCGCCCTGAAGTTCGGCGAGGTCCTCTATGCCCGCAGCGCAATGAACAGCGCGGTCGAGGAATCCTCGCGCTATGCCACGATCTACCCCACGCCGACCGATGCTGATATTACCGCGCGCTTCCGGGCCCGCAGCTTCGGCTTCATACCAAGCCGGGTAACCCCGACGATCACGCGGGGCGCAATCTCGGCCACGGTCAAGTACATCGAGGTCAAGGCGAGCTGGTCGCACTCGATCGACCTCATTCTCTTCACCGTCGGACCGATCAACATCAGCGCCAAGCGGCGCGTCTACATGCCCAGCTAGCCGGGGCTTGCGGTAGCCGTCAGGCCAAGCGCGCCCTTCACGCTTGCCAGGGCATCGCGGTTGAGCGCCACGGCGCGGTCCTCGCTATCGGCTTCGGTGTAGCACCTCAGTTCCGGCGCATTGCCTGATCCGCGCAAGTGGATGATCTCGCCGCTGCTGAACGTGGCGCGCACCCCATCGGTCTCGTCGATCACGATGGCCTCACCGGCAAACGCGCCGAACAGCCTGGTCTGCAGCGCCAGTTGTTCCTCCCTCGAACCAGCCCCCAGCATGGCGAACAGCTGCTGGCTGAGCGTGGGCGGAAATTCCTTGAGCCGGTCGCTGAAGGTGAAGCGCTGCGGCAGGCTGGCCAGTTGCTGCGAGACGCTTCCGCCCGGAGCCGTCAGCACGAGCAGGATCGGCAGCACCGCATCGCGCGTCTCCAGCGCGGCGGTCTTCGTGCCGCCCGCTCCGGCGATCTGAGAACCGAGCAGGAAACCCCCGTTGGCCTCGTATCCGCACACCACGTCGGATGGCGCGGCCTGCTCCGCGCGCATCGCGGCGATCACGTAGGGCGAGCCGATGCGCGTGCGCCGGCACCGCGGGAACTGGCCGGACAGCTCAAGCGCGGTGTTGCTGCTGACCGGCGTGACGACTGCGGTCGCCCCTACGCGAGCGGCGGAGAGGATGCCCAGCACGTCGCCGCGCATCCACGTGCCGGTTTCGTCCGCCAGCAGGGGGCGATCGGAATCGCCGTCGGTGGAGACGATCGCATCGAACCGGCTGCTGCCCGCCCAGTCGCGTGCGAGGACGACGTCCTCGTCACGAATGGCTTCGGTATCGACCGGGATGAAAGTGTCGGAGCGTCCTAGCAGCTCGATCTCCGCGCCCAGTTCGCGGATGATCCGCGCAAGGGTGTCGCGTCCGACCGCCGAATGCTGGTAGACGCCGATCCGCTTGCCGGCGAGCGAGCCTGCGCCGAAATGGTCGAGGTAGCGCTGGACATAGGCGGTCTCGACATCGGTGACCAGTGGCAGGGCTTCCGTTTCGGTGAGCGCGCCAGCCTGCGTGAAAGCGGCATCGGGAAGCGTGACCAGCTGGGCTGACATCCCTGCCTCGTCCTCCTTCAGCACTTCGCCGGAGGGGCGGTAGAACTTGATGCCGTTGCGGTCGGCAGGGATATGGCTGCCCGTCACCATCAGGCAGGGGATGCCCTCGGCAAAGCTGTAGAGCGCCAGCGCGGGCGTGGGCACATAGCCGCAGAACACCGCAATGCCGCCCTCATCGCGGATGGCGCGGGCGCAGGCGGCAAGGATGCGCGGCGTGCTGGGACGCAAGTCTCCGGCAAGGGCGACCCGCCCGCCCGGTTCGAACTCGCCAAGACCGGCAAGATAGGAGAGGAAGCCCCGCGTATAGCCGTAGCAGACCCGGTCGGTCATCGCGGCGACAGTGCCCCGCGCGCCGCTGGTCCCGAAAGCGACACCGCTTTCGGCCATCAGGTCCTTCACCGTAATCTGCGCCATGCGAGTGTCTCGATCCTGTTCCTTGCGCAACGCTCTTCGCCCGCCGTGCCGCAAGGTTCAAGGCCGAACTGATCCGATCCGCCGCAGTAACGGACCGACCTGGCACAGCGCAGCGCCGCGCTTGCGCAGATAAGCAGGAATGCTAGGTTTCGTCCTCGCGGGGCAGCATGGTGGAGAGCGTGATGCGGCTGCAGCAGGCTGGCACGTCGGCCGGGATTGTGCGCGCGTTGGCGCTCGATCCGGCGGCGATGGACGAACTTTCGCGGGCGGGCGATCCCTTCACTCTGGACAAGGGCGAACTGCTGTTCCCCCAGGGCGGACCGGCCGATGCCGCCTATCTCCTCACGGAAGGCGCGCTGGAAGTCGCCGCGCGCATCCCCGGCGATGAACTCACTGCGATCAGCATGGTCAGGCCCGGCGAAGTGGTCGGCGAATTTGCGCTGCTCGATGATCGGCCCCGTTCCGCCAGCGTGCGCGCCGTCGAAGCAAGCACTGGCCTGCGCATTCCGCGCATCCGCATCGCCGCGCTGGTCGCCGATGGCTGGCCGCCTGCCCTTGCGCTCATCAGCGGCGTCTGCCGCCTCATGGCCGCGCGCATCCGCCAGAGTCTCGAACGCATCGAGGGCAGCGATCATTTTGAAGGCAGCGCGCTGCGGCGCCCGGGCACGGGGGCGCTGCCGCAGGACCTTCCCGCAGAAGACCTTGCGCCCCTGCTGGCGGGTGTGCCGCGCCTTGCCGAATGGACGCACCATGCCCAGGCTCTCTGTGCGCTGGGGACATGGCAGCACGTGGCCAGGGGCGGGCGGGTCCACGCACCGGGAGAGACCGGGCAGGCGCTCCGCGTGGTGCTGCGCGGGGCGCTGCGCAGCGGGGTCCTGCGGCCCGGCGGCCTTGAGCCGATCGGCATTCAAGGACCGGGCGAAATCGCGGGGCTCGTCGCCGCGCTCGACGGTGCTGGCGAACCGCTGGCGGTGGAGGCGGCAGAGGAAACGCTGATGCTCGCCATTCCCGCCGCGCAGCTCGCCAGCCTGAGCGAAGACCGCTCCCCGCTGGCCCGCGCGGTGATGAGCGTCGTCGGACGGCAGCTGGTGCTCGAGCACATCCGTGCCAATCGCCATCTCGGGCGTATTGCCGCGCTCGAACGTTTCAACGCCGCCGGGGAGGCCAGCGCATGTGCCGCATCCTGAGCTACCTTGGCGAGCCGGTGCTGCTTGATCACTTGCTCTACGCGCCCGATTCCTCGCTGCTCAACCAGACAATCAGCGCGCAGATGCTGGCGATGCTCAATCTGGCGGGCTTCGGCATGACAGCGTGGGACCCGGCCAGCCACGCTCCCGAAGCGCCGTTCCGCTATCGCACCACGCAAGTCGCGCTGTTCGATCGCAATCTCAAGGCGCTCGCCAGCAAGCTCAAGGTTGCCGGGCTCCTCGCGCACATCCGCGGCGTGCCCTACAATTCCTCGGTGCAGATCAACGAACAGAACGTCCACCCGTTCCGCTTCGAAGGCGTGCCGCTGGCGATGGCGCACAACGGCGATCTTGCCGGTTTTCGCGAGATGCGCTTCGAGCTTGCGGGCCATGTGAAGCCCGAATTCGCGCACCAGATCCAGGGCTCGACCGACAGCGAATGGATCTATGCGCTCACTGTCTCGGCGCTGGAAGACCCCTCCTGCGTGAACCAGCCCGAGGCGATCCTCGAGGCGATCCGCCATGCCCTCGGCCTGATCCGCGCCGCGCGTGAACGGCACGGGGTGGCGCGCAGTTCCTCGGCAAACCTCATCTTCTGCGACGGCGTCAATCTGATCGCGGTGCGCTTCACGTTCGATTTCGGCCGGTTTGCGGCGGGCGCGCTTCAGGGCAGCACGAACTTCCTCAGCATGTGGTACACTTTCGGGCGCAACTACGGCCTGCACGACGACGAATGGAAGCTTGTCGGCGGCGCGCAGGCGGCGGACAGCGTGATCGTCGCCTCCGAACCGCTCACCCGCGATTTCGCCACCTGGATCGAGGTGCCTGAATACTCCGCGCTGGTGGTCCGTTCCGAAGGCGCGCGGCGCCGGGTCGAAACGCACGCGCTGGAAATCTAGCGCGGTTCAGCTGCCCACGTTTTCCAGCTCAAGCCGCGCCGGGTCTGCCAGCGGCGCGAGCGTGAAGGGATCGATCCCGGCAGCGCGCCACGCGCGGTGCACTTCGGCGTAGAGACGGGGCCTGCCGATGCGCAGCCGGCTGCGGGCTTCTTCCAGTGGCAGCGGCAACAGTTCGGTGATGGCCTGTTCGGAGAGCCGCTTCACCCCCTTGCCGAGGCGCTGCGCCTCGCGGACGGCGGCCAGCAGCGGCGCCTTGGCCGGAATGGCGCGCTTCAGGCGCCATGCGCCGACGTAGGCGAGCAGCAGGTGGCCCGGCGCCGGGTGCTGCGGATAGATGAAGGCCTGCACGCAGGCCTCGCCGAACACATCGCGACCTAAGCCGGTCAGCACATGGATCAGGTCATGCGTGTCATTGAAGCGGTGGACGTACCACTCGGTCTGGTCGTCGCGGAAGAGGCGCAAGCTGCGGTAGTCGGCATAGATCTGCGCGAGCCCGCGCGCGGTGAGCTCCTCGCCTTCCATGAAGTCGCAATAGGCCTGGCCGAGGCTGCCTTGCGGCAGGCGGCGCAGCGCGGCGTGATCATCGAGTATGACAGGGAGATCGGGTTCGCGCCGCCGGATGCGCTGGCCTTCGGCAGTCGAGAGAAACTGCACTGCCGCTTCATACTCGCCGCGCCAGGGCAGGCCCTCGAAGATCCCGAAGACCTGAAAGGTATCCTCTCGATCGGCACGAAGACGTTTGTAGTGATCGAGGGCTTTTGGGAGGTTGAAATAAAGGTCAGGCCGGCCCGGAATGAATATCGGCTGCGGATCTTCCACATCGCGCTGTATCACGCTCGGTTCCCATCGACACAAGCCGAGTGAGAACACGGAGTATATGAGATTTCAGCGCTGTAGTATAAGCGATTCGGTTATCTTATTGAAACGCTTTACGGCTGGTATTTACCCGATATTCCATCATCTTTGATTCGGTCCGTGGTCGCCGTTCTGCGCTACAGGACTTTCCCCATGCGAATGATCGGCACCGTCACGCCCTCACGCGATGTCGCCTCGACGGCCTCGATCGGTTCATAGCCGCAGGCGGTGTAAAGCGGCTGGCCGGCGAGCGTCGCCATCAGTTCCACCCGGGTAAAGCCCGCGGCGGAAGCGGCGTCTTCGCACAGCGCCATGATCCGCCTGCCGATGCCGCGCCGGGCATGCGCGGGATCGACGTACATCGCGCGGATCTTGGCGGCGTCCTTCGCGGGATCCAGCGGCAGCGGCTCGCGCGCGACGATGCTGTCGTCCCCGCCGAACAGCGTCGCGCGCCAGCTCCATCCCCCGCACCCGACAAGCACGCCGGAATCGAGGATCATGAAGTACGTGCGGTCCTTCACCAGTTGGGTATCGAGCCCCATGATCTGATGGCTGGCAGAGACCTGTTCGGGGCTGAGGAACTCCCGCTGCAGCTCGTCGATCGCGCGCGTCATCAGCGCGCGCAGGCGCGGGAGGTCCGCCTCCGTGGCCAGCGCGTGCGTGAACTCGGCCAAATCAGTACCCGGCGACGCTGCCCACCGGCAGGCGCGGATCGATCGCCCCGTAGAGCCGGTCGCGGCCGACCGGCGGCTTGCCGAGCGCGGGCCCGCCCACAAGGATCGCGGCGACCTGGTTCCAGTAGTCCATCGCCGCCAGCTTGTGTCCCTTGGCTTCCAGCGCCGCGCGGGTTTCCGCGCTCAGGGCGTTGGGCTCCATGAAGATCACGTCGGGCAGCCACTGCGCATGGATGCGCGAGGCATCGGTCGCCTCGGTCACCGTCATGCCGTGGTCGATCACGTTGAGCATGACTTGCAGCACACCGGTGGGGATGTGGCTGCCGCCGGGCGTGCCGACCACCATCACCAGCTTGCCATCCTTGGTCACGATCGTCGGCGTCATCGAGGAAAGCGGCCGCTTGCCCGGCGCGATGGCGTTGTTGGCGCCTTCGACGAGGCCGTACATGTTGGGTTCGCCGGGCTTCGACGAGAAATCGTCCATCTCGTCGTTGAGCAGGATGCCGGTGCCGTCCGCGGTCACCCGCGCGCCGAACCAGTCGTTGAGCGTGTAGGTGAGGCTGACGGCGTTGCCCGCCGCATCGACGATCGAGAAATGGGTGGTGCTTGCGCCTTCGTGGCTGGTGCCGGGCACGCCGAGCGAGACCGATGGCGTCGCCTTGTCGGCGCTGATCCCGCCGCGCAGGCTCGCCGCGTAGTCGGGCGAGATCAGCTTGGCGACGTCCGCCTTCACGAAGCCCGGATCGCCAAGGTTCACATTGCGATCATGGAACGAACGGCGCAGCGCTTCGGTGAGGTAGTGGATGTTCTGCGCCGAATGCCAGCCCAGCTCGCCCATCGGATAGGCGGAGAGGATGTTCAGCGTCTCGCACACCACGACGCCGCCCGAGCTTGGCGGCGGGGCCGAAATCACATGGTAGCCGCGGTAGTCGCATTCGAGCGGGGCACGCTCCACCGCGCGGTAGGCGGCGAAATCGGCCTTGGTCAGGATGCCGCCGTGGGCCTTGCTCGAAGCCGCGATCTTCTCGGCGATCTCGCCCTTGTAGAACGCGTCGGCGCCCTTGTCGGCGATCAGCTGGAGCATGCGGCCAAGATCGGCCTGCACGAAGCGATGGCCCTTTTCCCAAGGCTTGCCGCCATCAAGGAAGATCGCCGCGCTTGCCGGGTCCTTGGCGAAGTCTGCCGCGCCTTCGGCGAGGAACGTGGCATCGCCCTGATCCATCACGAAGCCATCACGCGCGAGGCTGATGGCGGAGGCCATGAGGCGGGCGCGGGGCAGGGTGCCAAACTTCTCGCGCGCCAGTTCGAGGCCCGCGACGGTCCCCGGCACGCCGACCGCCTTGTGACCGCGCGTCGAAAGGAGCGGGATCACCTTGCCCGCCTTGTCCTGATACATGGTCGGCGTGGCCGCGCCCGGCGCGGTTTCGCGGAAATCGATGAAGCTGGTGCGGCCATCGGCAAGACGCACCGTCATGAAGCCGCCGCCGCCGATATTGCCGGCCTCGGGGAAGGTTACCGCCAGCGCATAGGCGACTGCGATGGCCGCATCGACCGCGTTGCCGCCCTCCTTGAGCACTTCCACCCCGGCGTCGCTCGCCAGCCGGTGCGCGGAAACGACCATGCCGTGCTCCGCCCCCACCGGCACTTGCGAGGCTGCCTGCAGGCTTGTGCCGGAAACCAGGGAGAACGCCGCGAGGGCAGCAATTGCAGTCTTGCGCAGGGCCATCAGTCTTTTCCTCTCGGCCATTTCTCTGCCCCCGCCCGAGGCAAAAGAAAAGGGCGGGGAAGCCGAAACTTCCCCGCCCCATCTTTGGCCCTATCCTTGCGGACAGTGCGGCGCAGCTCAGTACTTCACGCGAACGCGGACGTACCAGAACCCGCCGTTGAAGCCGAACGGACCGCCGTTACGCGGATACAGCTGGCCGTCGGCCGTGCTGTTGGTCAGCGTGTAGATCGGGTTGTCCGGGGTGGCCTTGAGCCGGTCCGGCTTGGTGTTGAAGATGTTGTTGCCACCCACGGTCAGCGTGAAGTTGTCCATGAAGGTGTAGCTCACGTCCATGTCGGCCGTGACCTTCGCCCCGAACACCTGACCCGGATAGTCGGTCGCGGTCTGCCACTTGCCGAAGTAGCGGCCCGCAGCGCCGATCGAGAGGTTGCCCATCGTCCAGTTGCCCTGGAGGTTGAGGCGGCTCTTCGGCGCCAGGTTCTCTGCGTCGGTGATCTGCGCTGCGCCGATCGCCGCCGGGTCGAACTTGGTGACCTTGTTCTTGTTGTAGTTGTAGGCGAGCGTGAGGTTCAGCTTGCCGCCAGCGAGATCGGTGCGGTAGCTGCCCACCACGTCGACGCCGCGGGTGCGGATGTCGAGCGAGTTGGTGAAGTACTGCACGTTGCCGTCAACACCCACCGAAGCCAGTTCAGGCAGCGCTGCAATGTCGCTGGCGCCCACGACGAACGACTTCGAGATGAAGATGCGGTCGGTGACCTTGATCTGGTAGGCGTCAACCGTCAGCGTCAGCGCCGGGCTGGGCTGGAACACGAAACCGAAGCCGAAGTTGGTCGACTTTTCGGGCTTCAGGCTCTTGGAGCCGAAGTACTTCGCCACATCGCTCGTCACCGGGAACGTGCCGACCTGCACCGAGTTACCGGCGAGGAAGTTGGTGGTCAGCACTGCGGTGTTGTTCTGGCCCGGGGTCGGAGCGTGGAAGCCCGAACCGACGGTGCCACGCAGCGCGAACTCGTCGGTCACGTGGTAGATGCCGTTGAACTTGTACACGAAGCGACCGCCGAACGAGTCGTAGTGCTCGTAGCGACCGGCGGCACCGAGCGTCAGCTGCTTGGTCACGTCGGCTTCTGCACCGACATAGACGCCGTAGCTGCTCTGGTGGTTGGTGCCGGCATACTTGGGCGACGTGCCGCCGTAGCCGCTTGCCGCCGGATCGTAGACCGCAGTCTGCTGGCCGGTCGGGGTATAGATGCCCGAGCCCGGAGCAGTCTCGGCGTACAGGTCATGCGCGATCGCGTAGGGGCCTGCACCGTAGGACTGGAAGTCGCCTTCGGTCGAGGTGTAGGTCTCGCGGCGGTATTCCGCGCCGCCCGAGAACGTGATCGGGCTGGCGAGGCCAGCGTCGACCGCGTAGGTCAGGTCGAGGTTGGCGTCGAATTCCTTCTGGATCAGCTTGCCGAATTCGAAGCTGGTCTGCGAAGCCTTGCCGAACGACGGGCTGATCGAGTTGTACATCGACAGGTCGAGCGAGTTGCGGCTCAGCGAGGCCGAGAGGTCCCACGTGAACGAGCTGTCGGTCTTGCCCTTCCAGCCCACCGTACCATAGGCCTGATCGGTCTTGCCCACGAAGATCGGCGTGAAGCCGCCCGGGTAGATCGAGGTCAGGTTGAAGACGTTGCCGTCCTGGACGTAGCCGCCAGCGGGGCAGGTCGGGTTACCGGCCGGGCACTGCGTGTTGTAGTAGGGCGCCTGGAAGAACGAGCGGCCACCGATGGTGCCGGTCTTGAGCGTGCCCGAACCATCGTCATACTCGAACGTGCTCGAGCCCTGGTACGAGGAGCGGAAGTTGAAGCTCTGCTCCGCCTTGCTGTGCGCGAAGTTGCCGAAGGCGTAGACCTTGCTGTTGTCGGTCACGTCATAGGCAGCGTTGACGACGGCCTTCCAGCCTTCGCTCGGCGAGTTGCCCCAGATCTGCGCGGGCAGCGGGTAGAACGGCAGCTTGTCGGCCAGCGAGGGGTTCTCGGCGGCGAAGCGTGCAGCGATCGGGCGGGTCACGCCGCGGCTGGTGCGGCCGTCGTTGTTGTACTCGGCCGAGACGTTGATGAAGCCGCGGTCCGACTTGAGGCCGGCGTTGCCAGCGATCTGGTAGCTGCGGCCGTCACCGGCGTAGAACTGGCCGTAGCGGCCGATCAGCTCGAAGCCGCCGTTGTCGCGCAGGCCGTAGTTGAGCACGCCTGCGATGGCGTCCGAACCGTACTGGGCGGTCGCGCCGTCACGCAGCACTTCGAGGCCCTTGATCGCGATCGCGGGGATCGCCGAAATGTCGGGGCCCTGCGAGCCGAACGACAGGCCGGTGTCGCCGCCGTTGTAGACCTGGACCAGCGCCGAACGGTTGTAGCGCTTGCCGTTGAGCATCACGAGCAGCTGGTCGCCCGGCAGGCCGCGCAGCGAAGGCGCGCGCACGAAGGTCGAGGCGTCCGAGATCGAGTTCTGGCCGACGAAGAACGACGGCACGAGGTTGCGGACCGAGTCCAGCAGGTTCGCGGTCGGCTGCGTCGTAAGGTCGGCAGCGCTGATCACGTCGATCGGCGAGGCCGAATCAGCAACGGTGCGGTCGGTACGGCGGGTGCCGATGACCACGATGCTTTGCGCGGCAGCGGCATCGTCAGCCGGTGCAGCAGCGGCGGTTGCTTGCGCAAAGGCGGCCTGCGGAGCGGCGACGCTGACGAAGGCAGCGGCCGAAGCCAGCAGCGCGCCGCGAAGAGCGAGATTGGAAAGAGTTTGCACTATAGGGTACCCCCTGAATTGAGCAGCCGGGTACAATGTCCCCCCCGGTCTGCCTGCGGTTGCAGCGGGCCGTGGATATTCTTTCGATTGAAAGTGTAAACAGCTTTGGCGGGCAAACGAGGGCCGCGAAACGCGAAACCGGCGCAAGTGTGACATTTTTGCTATTGCTTGTGCAGGCCCGCCACAGACACTTTTACTAGGTTTTCCGTGACGTAGCATTATTCTCGCAGCGCGTTCTGCCCGGCGCGGATCCCTGTGCTCAATACGTAGTTGAAGACAGTCTGGAGGCCCGGAAGCGTCGCCTGCGTACCGGACGGCATCATCAGCGGCGTGCTCACCGACAAGGGCTGGCGGGTCTGCGCCGATCAGGACCGCTCGCTCTCGGTCAAGGCCGCGCAGATCCGCAAGGGCTCGCGCCGCTACTACGCCGGGAGGATCATGGCCGACCGGGTTGCTGCGCGGATCGCCGCGCTCGCAGCACAGCTTGCCGCCCTTTCAAAAAATGAAATCTAACGTTACAGATTATCCCCCTACCAAAGCTAAGGTTGCATACCTACATGCAGTGAGCAGGCCCCGGTTCCCCCCTCCCTTTCCGGCGGCCTCATGCGCTCGTGCGGCACATCCCTGGTCGCACTGAGCCCACGCACCCGGGCAGGAGCCATCCCCCCGCAAACCTGCCCGGGTGCCCCTTTCCTTGAAAGACCGCCCTGCCTAGACCGCGCACGCCCCGGAGCGGATCAGGAACCGCTGTTCGCGCCCGTTATCAAGGCTGAACATGCCGCCGCGCCCGGGCACGGCATCGAGCAGCAGGTCCACCGCCTCGCCCGCCGCGCTCCACGCTTCGAACTGGCGTACGCCGATATAGAACGGTGCCTCGCCCACGTGCCCCAGCAGGACGTCGCTTTCGCCCACGCGAAACTCGCCCGCCGGGTAGCACATCGGGGAGGAGCCATCGCAGCACCCGCCCGATTGGTGAAACAGCACCGGCCCGTGCTCGGCGATGATCTCGCCAAGCAGGGCCAGCGCCGCCGGGGTGGTGGAAACGCGGTTTGCCTCTGGGATCATGCCCTCAGAAGAAGCCCAGCGCCTTGGGGCTGTAGCTCACCAGGAGGTTCTTGGTCTGCTGGTAGTGGTCCAGCATCATCTTGTGGTTCTCGCGCCCGATGCCCGATTGCTTGTAGCCGCCGAACGCTGCGTGCGCCGGGTAGGCGTGATAGCAATTGGTCCACACGCGCCCGGCCTGCACGGCGCGCCCCGTGCGATAGGCCTGCGTGCCATTGCGGGTCCACACGCCCGCGCCCAGCCCATAGAGCGTGTCGTTGGCGATGGCATGCGCGTCCTCGGCGTCCTTGAAGGTCGTCACCGCCACCACGGGGCCGAAGATTTCCTCCTGGAACACGCGCATCTTGTTGTGGCCTTCAAGGATCGTCGGCTTGATGTAGAAGCCGCCCGCCATGTCGCCCGGCATCACATTGCGTGCCCCGCCGGTCAGCACCTTGGCGCCTTCGTTCCGGGCGATCTCGAAGTAGGAGAGGATCTTCTCGAGCTGCTCGGAGGAAGCCTGCGCCCCGATCATCGTTGCGGGATCGAGCGGGCTGCCCTGCACGATCTTTTCGACGCGGGCCACGGCGCGCTCCATGAAGCGGGCGTAGATCGATTCCTGGATCAGCGCACGGCTCGGGCAGGTGCAGACCTCGCCCTGGTTGAGCGCGAACATCGCAAAGCCTTCGAGCGCCTTGTCGAAGAAGTCGTCATCCGCATCCATCACGTCGGCGAAGAAGATGTTGGGTGATTTGCCGCCCAGTTCCAGCGTTACCGGGATGAGGTTTTCGCTGGCATATTGCATGATGAGGCGGCCCGTCGTCGTCTCGCCGGTAAAGGCGATCTTGGCGATGCGGCGGCTCTGCGCGAGGGGCTTGCCCGCCTCCAGCCCGAAGCCGTTGACCACATTGAGCACACCCGGCGGCAGCAGATCGCCGATGATCTCCAGCAACACGTGGATCGAGGCCGGGGTCTGCTCTGCGGGCTTGAGCACCACGCAATTGCCAGCTGCCAGCGCCGGGGCGAGCTTCCACACCGCCATCAGGATCGGGAAGTTCCACGGAATGATCTGGCCGACGACGCCGAGCGGTTCGTGGAAGTGGTAGGCCACGGTGTCGTGGTCGATCTCGGAAATGCCGCCTTCCTGCGCGCGGATGCACCCCGCGAAATAGCGGAAATGGTCAATGGCGAGCGGCATGTCCGCGGCCATCGTCTCGCGGATCGGCTTGCCGTTGTCCCAGCTCTCCGCCGTCGCCAGCAGCGCGAGGTTGGCTTCCATGCGATCGGCGATGCGGTTCAGGATCAGCGCGCGCTCTGCCGGGCTGGTCCGCCCCCAGGCATCCTTCGCGCCGTGCGCCGCATCGAGCGCGGCTTCGACATCGGCAGCGGAGGAGCGCGCCAGCGAGGTGATCACCTGCCCCGTGATCGGCGAGGGATTGTCGAACCGCCGTCCGTCCGCGGCATCGACCCAGCGTCCGCCGATATAGTTGCCGTAATAGTCCTTGTAGGGGTGCGCGGGCAGTTCGCCGGTCATCGTCGTTCCTCTCGTTGGTCCCGCCGGGTCTGGCGCCCGGGCATGGAATCAGGGGCTGGCCGCGAGGGGCCGTTCCACCCGCGGAGCCTATCGCTGGCGGGCGTGAAAACAAGGGCTTCGATGCAGGCCGCGCCGGGATCGGCGTCTCATGCGAAGGCCTCCCACACATTCTGGCAAGCAGGTGGGGGCAACGGTTATTCGTTAACGCCGCCTCGGCGCCAGATTCGCTGGTTCGCCGCCATCTCAACCAAGCCTGAATGGCGGGCGCCGATTGCCCATCCCGGGCGGAATCGGCGCAAAATGGCCAGCAAACAAGCGCCATGGCGGCCAGACCAGCCAGCGTCCGGCCACGAGCCGAGTACAGTATTTCCTCTATATGGTTGCCGCAGCTACTAAGTGGCATCCCTTAATCGTCATGCATTTGAGCTGGTCTTCCTGAACGGCGACAAAGGCACGGCGCAGGGGAAGGGGTAATATCTGCGTACAGCTTGTTGATCTGCAAGATGGAACGGTCGGTTCATCGAAGGACCGCAGACCGCACCACGGCATCGCCCAGTGCAGGAGCCATCAGGTCCTGCCCGAACTCGATACCGGCATGATGCTGTCGGGCAGAAATTCAACGCAGAGCCCAAAATTCGAGATCTAATTCCCCCAAATACATAATGAAAGATCACTCGAGCGAGTGATTGATAGCTTGCGTCCCATTAATTCCCGAAATGACATCATTCCATAATCAGTCAAAAATAGATCAGCCAATTTTTATCAATGAAATTTGGTTCAATTCAATAACGGAGGAAGTACATCATGAATTGCAGTCGCATTTTAATCACGCTGCTGGCTGGTGCCGGCATGATTGCCGGCGCCGATCAGGCCATGGCAAATCCTACCACAACGGCTCAAGGCGTTGTTGACGTCTCCGCGACCCTGACGGCGGCCTGCTACATCGGCAATGGCACGCTGGCATTCGGCGACATCGTGAGCATCGGTGAGGGCGCGACCCCGGGTACGAAGGCTGACGCGGCTGACAAGGACGTAGACAGCAGCGCCATCAACTATGTCTGCTCGAATGGTGCCACGGCGACGCTGCAGATCGACAGCGAGCTCAAGAGCGGCAGCCAGCTTCGCATGACCGATGGAACGCACTATCTCGCCTACAATATCTACACTGATCCCAGCCGCACGTCCGGACTGGTGACGCCTGCGTTGACCAACGTTTCCCTGACCGCCGATGGCAACAATCAGACGATCACGCTTTATGGCCGCGTGCCGGGCGCGAGCGCGAACCAGGTCATCGGCTATTACTCCGACACGCTGACGCTGACCGTGTCCTACGACACCAATGTTCCGGTCTGATCGACGGTTGCGGGGGAGTAGAACGGTGGACGCTCTTGCACTTCACCCGGCTCGCTTGCTGCTCGGGGTTGCCATGCTCGCCATGGCAGCCCCGGCTGCGGCCGGCTCATCGGTCATGCCGATTACCGTCGATCTCAAGCAGGCCCGGGCTACGGGGCAGGTCACGCTATGGAATGGCGGCGATCAACCGATGATCGTGCAGGCTTCGGCGAAGACATGGCATCAGGTGAATGGCCATGACGTCTACGAGGCGACGAACGACCTCATCATCGCGCCTGCCATTGCCGAAGTTCCGCCCAAGTCCGGGCAGTTGTTCCGGGTTCGGTTGCATGATCCTGCTCCTGGGCCTGAACGGACCTATCGGCTCTATCTTGAAGATATCACGCCGGCCATGGCGGGGCATGGCATCGCCATGCGCATTCGCCATGATCTGCCTGTCATCATTTCTCCGGCAGGCGGCAGCGCCATGCCGAAGGTTTCGCCCTGCGATGCTCCTGCCGAGGCGGGCTGCATCAAGGTGGCGAATGTGGGGCAGCGGTTGCTCAAGGTAACGGGGATCACCGTGGAAGGCCAAGGCTGGCACACGGATGTCACCGCCACCGGCACCGTGCTGGCAGATGGCTGGCGGCAGTGGAACTTCGATATTCCTCCACACGCAGCCGGTCCGGTCCATGTCACCGCAACGACGACCGCAGGCGTGGCGACGGCCGATTGGACGCTCGCGCCGCGCTAGGCACGGTCTCACCGATCCGGTCTCGCCAGTTTCGTTCCCGTAATCAAACGGCAGGAAACGATGATCCCTGTTCTTGCACATTCCTGTCACGCGCGGAACGTGCGCTTGAACCGGCGATGCCTGCTGGCATTGCTGCCGGTTTTGTCAGCCGTGCTGCCTTGCCCCGCCTATGCGGGAGAAGCGCTTGAAGCCTCTGGCCGGACGCACAAGGCGCCTGCTGCGGATGCTGCCGGTGAAAGCGTCAAGGCGTTGCTGCAGGCGGTCTCGTGGCCGCGCCAAGCTGAAGGCGGCACCGGCGCTGCGGCCAGTGCCGCACCGCGCCGACCGGGCATTCTGCTGGTCGATATCGAAATCAACGGCGTGAAGCTGCCCGAGCCGGCCGAGGCGGAAGTGCTGGCGGATGGGCGCGTTGCGCTGCCGGAAGCTGTCTGGACGCTGTTGCGTCTGCGCCCCCCTGCCGAACACGTTGCCTTGTCCGATGGATCATCGGGCTATGCTCTGGAGAGCGTCGAAAACCTCCGATACACGCTCGATCCGGGCCATCTGTCGCTTGCCATCACGGCAGAAGTCGCGGCTTTCGAAGAATCCCGACTTGCTGCGCAATCCCAGGATATTGCCCGGCCCACACAGTCCGCCGCCGGTGCCTACCTCAACTACGACATGACGCTGACTGCCATCGACAATGGCAAGGTCATCCTTGGCGGGGCCTTGCGGGCAGTGGGCTTCAAGGGCGGCAATTCGCTTGTCATGGAAGCCGCGATCACCACCTCGCCCGAAGGCAGAACCAAGGTGGTGCGCACCGAAACTGCCCTGCAACGGGATCTGCCCGAAAGCAGAACAACGATCGTCGCCGGTGACACCATCAGCGGCAATGGCGGCTGGTCGCGTCCTGTCCGCTTTGGCGGCGTCCGGATCTCGAGTGACTTCAGCCTCGACCCGTTGTTCATCACTTATCCGATGTTCGCCATTTCGGGTTCGGCCGCCTTGCCTTCAACGGTCGATGTCCTGGTCAACAACAGCATCCGGGAGCGCCAGATGCCGCTCAATCCCGGGCCGTTCTCGATCACGAACCTGCCTTCGGTGACAGGGGCTGGGCAAGTGAACCTGATCGTGAGGGATCTGCGCGGGGTGGAGACCGTCCTTTCGCGCGATTTCTATTTCGCCCCGCGCTTGCTTGCTCCGGGCCTGAACGCATTCTCGTTCGAAGCTGGCGCGATGCGGCGCAACTTCGGCATCAAGGACAACGATTACGGGCCCGTGTTCGCCGCCGCCAGCTGGAGACGGGGATTTACACCCACGTTGACGGTTGAAGGCCGGGTGGAGCTGCAGGAGACTCGGCAAGCCGCGGGTGTCGAACTGGATGGTACGATCGCAGCGCTGCTGGCCTATCGCGCATCCGCTTCGTTTGCGCGCAGCACGGCGAGTGCGCCTGGCGGCGCGCGCACTGGCGGGCACTACCTGATTGGGGCCGAACATCAGGAGCATGGCTTTGGCCTTACGGCCCAGTGGGAACATTTCGATCGCGGCTTTGAACAGTTCGGCAGCCTTGGCGGCGAGATCATGCCCCGCGATCGCCTGTCGGTGGGTGGCAGCATTTCTCTGCCGCGATTTGCATCGCTGGGAGCGCGCTACATTGAACAGTCGAGCTGGTCAGGGGATCGGTACCGGATCGTTGCGGGCAATCTCGGGGTTGCTCTGCCCCATGGCATGCGCCTTGATGCCTACGTCAGCAATCGACTTGATCGGGGCGACAAGGGGTGGAGCGGCGGCGTGAGCCTGATCGTCCGCTTTGGACGCAATGGCACGGCCGGCTCCAACATCGCGCGCAGCGAGGATGGGCGTATCAGCACCCTGCTTTCGGCAAACCGGTCCCCGCCGCCGGGGCCGGGTATCGGTTGGCACGTCCGCGCGTCGGCCAACGGCCAGCAATCCATTCAAGGCGGTGTCGTCATCAATACGGCGGCGGGGCAATTCAGCGGCGATGCCGACATCCGCGAAGGCGGCAGCGCAATCCGGTTGGCCGCGCGCGGGGCGATCGGCTGGTTCGGCGGCCTGCCGTTCGCCACGCGTGAGATCAACGGCAATTCGTTTGCGGTCGTGCGCGTCGCCGATGTGGCGGGCGTGCGCATTTTCCGCAACAATCAGTACGCTGGCTCGACCAATGCCAAAGGGCTGGCATTGATCACGGGATTGCTACCCTACCAGCGCAATCGGCTTACGCTGCAACCAGACGAGATGCCCTTCAATCTCGAGATAAAGGGTGCCGAACAAACTCCGGTTCCGTTTGCCCGCGCGGGCGTGCTGGTCGATTTCCCGGTCACGCGGTCTATGAACGTGCTGGTTACCCTGCTGTTGCCTGATGGACAGGTGATGCCGCTGGGGGCGAAAGTCACTTCGGCATCCGGCCGCGAATTTATCGTAGGCCGCGGCGGTGAAGCCTATCTGAGCGAACTTTCGGCTGACAACACGTTCTCGGTGCGTTGGGCCACAGGCAGCTGCCGTCTCCATTTTTCGTTGCCTGCTCAGAACGTTGAAGAAGCGCGCCTTGGCCCCGTGCGCTGCGGAGACCCACAATGACTGATCGGAAACCGGCGGCGCGCCGAGGACGCCTGGCTGGGCTGGCAGGACTGCTCGCGGGCGTGCTGCTATTGAGCCCATGCCCTGCGAGTGCCGCTGTCGGCTGCAGCGTTGATGCAACGCCGCTCGCATTTGGCGCGTTCAACACCCTTGAGCGCGATGTGCCGCACGACACCAATTCGACCGTCACGGTGAACTGCAGCTCAGATGTCGGCGGAGAAACGGCAACCTACCAGATCAAGCTTTCCGAAGGTGGAGCCAATTCCTTCTTTCCACGGGCCATGAGCTCGGGCGCCGCCCACTTGCTATACAATATCTATGACCAACCGAGCATGACGGGTGTCTGGGGTGACGGCATGTCATCGACGGACGTCGTGGCCGGCAGCTTGAGCCTGACAGCTCCGAGCACGACCTACTCCCAAAGCTATCCGGCCTACGGCAGGGTTTTCGCCAATCAGCAGTCGCTGCCAATCGGGGCCTACCAAGATTTCGTGACGGTCACGGTCAGTTACTAGAACCAAGCTCGATCGTTCTCGATCCTGCCCCACCATTTGGGGAAACCGGCGCGGGCGAAGGGCAGCGGACCGACTTGCCGCGCAACGCGACAGAGACCCGGAGGGTTCCCCGCAGAAGCGAGCAACCTTCACGAAATCATCGGTGATGATGGAAGGAAACTGGCGCGGGCGAAGGGATTCGAACCCCCAGCGGAGCGGCTTGCCGCGCAGCGCCATAAAGACCCAGAGGGTTCCCCGCAGAAGCGAGCAACCTTCACGAAATCATCGGTGACGATGGAAGGAAACTGGAGCGGGCGAAGGGATTCGAACCCTCGACCCCAACCTTGGCAAGGTTGTGCTCTACCCCTGAGCTACGCCCGCTCGTGCGTTTCGGATCGGGCTGCCAGAAGGCCCCCGACCGGGGTGAAGCGCGCCCTTAGCTTCCCTCCGTGGCCTGCGCAACAGCAAAAATGCGCCAAAGCTGCATCCCCGCCCCGCTTGCCCGCAAATGCCCTTGCCGAATGGCCTCCGCTTCCCACATGGGGAAACACGTCATTCACTTGCGGAGACCATCCAGTGGCAAGCCTCGGCCTCAATCTCGAAGAACAGAAAGCGGTGGACCGCTTCCGCAAGGCCGTGGTCGAACCCTCGATGACCAAGCTGGTCGTGCTCGATTTCTGGGCCGAATGGTGCGGCCCGTGCAAGGCGCTCACGCCCGTGCTCGAAAAGGTCTGCGGCGAATATGCGGACAAGGGCGTCGTCCTCGCCAAGGTCAACGTCGACGAGGAACAGTTCATCGCCGCGCAGTTCCAGGTGCGCTCGATTCCCACCGTCTATGCCATGTTCCAGGGCCAGCCGGTGGCAGACCTCACGCCCGCGCGCAGCGAATCGCAGCTGCGCCAGATGCTCGATCAGATGCTCGCGCGCCTCCCCATCCAGGCCGGTGATGAACCTGCGCAGGATATCGCCCCGCTTCTCGCCATGGGTGAAGAAGTGCTCGCGGGCGGTGACGGCGAACGCGCGGTCGGCATCTTTTCCCAGATCACCGAAATCGCGCCCGATAGCGCCCCTGCCTTCTCCGGCCTGATTCGCGCGCTGCTCGCGGCGGGTGACAAGGCCGCCGCCGGGGAGGTGCTCGCATCGCTCGATCCCAAGCTGGCGGAAGACCCGGCGCTGGCGCAGGCCCGCTCCGCCCTCGCGCTCGCCGCCGATGCGCCAGAGCCCAGCGAACTCGATGGCCTGCGCGCTGCCGTCGCCGCCAATCCGGGTGACATGGATGCCGAACTGGCCCTCGCCAACGGGCTCTATGCAGCGGGAGACCGCGATGGCGCCGCCACCCTCCTCCTTGCCATGGTCGCGCGCGATCGGGCGTGGAACGAAGGCGCCGCCCGCACGCGTCTGCTCCAGATCTTCGAAGCCATCGGCCTTGAAGATCCGTGGGTCGCGGCCACCCGGCGCAAGCTCTCCACCGTGCTGTTCGGCTAGGCCATGGGTCAGGACAGCCGAACCGTGCGTCTTTCCATCTTTCCGCTGACGGGCGCGCTCCTGTTCCCGGGGCTGCAGTTGCCGCTGCACATCTTCGAGCCGCGCTACCGGGCGATGATTTCCGATTCGCTGGTGCGCGATCGGCGTATCGCGATGATCCAGCCGCAGGGTCAGCACGATGGCGCGCCGCTGTTCCAGATCGGTTGCGTCGGCAAGATCGGTGAAGTCGAGGCGATGGAGGACGGGCGCTACAACGTCATCCTCGAAGGCATTTCGCGCTTCCGCATGCTGCGCGAACTCGATGTGACGACGCCGTTCCGCCAGATCGAGGCCGAACTGATCGAGGATGACGCCGGCGCCAGCCTCAGCGCGGTCGAACGCGCCTCGTTCGAGCGTGAAGCGCGCCGCTTTGCCGAAGCGCAGGGCTATTCGGTCGATTGGGATTCGGTCGGCCGGCTCGATGATGTCTCGCTGATCAACGGCGTCTCGCAGATCGCCCCGTTCGATGCCGCCGCCAAGCAGGCCCTGCTCGAGGCGGACAGCCTTGGCGCGCGCTGCGAGCTGCTCGTCCAGCTCATGCAGTTCTTCGGCCGCCGCGATTCGGATGATGGGCGGGTGACGCTTCAGTAGGCTGGCGTCCCCGCGTCCGCGGAAGGTTTACGGCACCAGCCCGCTCCCCCGCCCGGCCACCCACGAGAGTACCCTGAATGGGTGGCCGGGCGGGGGAGCGGGCTGATGCCGCCTCCCGCCTCAGCGGACAGAAAACCTCAGAACTGCGCCTTCAGCCCGTCGATCACGAACTGTGCCGCCAGTGCCGCCAGCAGCACGCCGAGCAGGCGCGTAATCACCGCTTCCACCTGCGAGCCCAGCGCGCGGATGATCGGCCGCGCGGCCACCAGCGCGATGAAGCTGAGCGCCATCACCGCGCCCAGCGCGCCGAGGATCACCAGCGTCTCCTGCAGCCCGTGCGCCCGCGCCGTGAGCAGCATGACCGAGGCGATCGAGCCCGGCCCTGCCAGCATCGGCATCGCCATCGGGAAGACCGAGACGTCCTCCACATGCGGCTGCTGCGTGCGCACCTTTTCGGCGCGCTCCTCGCGCCGCTCGGTGCGCTTTTCGAACACCATGTCGATGGCGATCATGAACAGCATGATCCCGCCCGCGATGCGGAAGCTGTCGAGTTCGATGTGCAGCGCGCCGAGCAGGTCTTCGCCGAACAGCGCGAAGACAATGAGGATGCCGCTGGCGATCAGGCACGCGCGCACCGCCATGATGAAGGCCTGCCGCGGCGTTGCGGAGGCCGTCAGCCCGGCGTAGATCGGCGCGCAGCCGGGCGGGTCGATCACTACGAAGAGGGTGGTGAAGGCGGAAAGGAACAGGGCCAGCATCAGATCAACCTTCGTTCTTCGCGATTTCGGTGCGTTTCAGCACTTCGTTCATCTTGCCGTCCTGCCACATCCACACGGTCCATTCGCGCGTGCCGCCGGGCAGCACCGTGGAGCGCCAGACGAGCGTACCGTCGTTCGAGCGGCCATCCTTGCTGTCGGCTCCCGCAGGTGCGGCGAGCGTGGGGATCGGTCCGGGCAGCGGGCGCAGCGGCGGGGGCGTGCCCTTGGGGAGCTTGGGCGGGGGCGGCGGATCATCCGCCAGCGGATTGCGGTGCGGACGCGGCACGCAATCGGCAACCTTGCCGGTGATGAAGTCCGCACCGGCCAGCGGCGCCGCCAGAGCGCCGCCCTGATCGAGCACCCACTTGTAATTGCCCTTCTTGGGCTGGCGCTGCCACACGGTGGAGAACCAGCCATTCGCCGTGCCATCCTGATAGCCGCCGAAGGTCACGCCCGCGCTGCCATCGCAGCTCATCCACACCGAACTGGCTTGCCACTGCACGGCCTGCGGCGGATTGGCGCGGCCCTTGAGCCATGCCTTGGCCAGCGTCCGCTGCGGCACGAACATCTCGGCGTCATCGGTCGAAGTTGCGGCAAAGGCGGTCCACTGACCTTTCTCCCGTGCCATCCGGGCGAACGCGCTTTCGGCGGCGATCAGTGCGCTGGGGTTGCCGATGGGGGTAATGCCGCTGCCAAACCCCGGCGATCCGCCCCGCTGGTCTTGCGCAGAGGCGGATGCGGCGAGGGCCAGAGCGATGAGAGGAATGATGCGCTTCATCTGGCCCAGCCTAGAGCAGGTGCAGGTTGAGGGGAAGCGCCTGGCCCACCCCCGACCCCTCCCGCAAGCGGGAGGGGGGAAGAATGCGCATCAGTCTCCCCTCCCGCTTGCGAGAGGGGGTGGGCAATCAGATCGCGTCCGCAGCCAGCTCCAGCCCGGCATTGCGATAGGCCGCGACGAGCGCATTGCGCAGCAGCACGGCAATCGTCATCGGGCCGACGCCGCCGGGCACCGGTGTCACCGCGCCCGCAACGTCCATCGCGCCGGCATAGTCCACATCGCCCACCAGCCGCGTCTTGCCTTCCTCGGCCGTCGGCACGCGGTTGATGCCCACATCGATCACGGTCGCGCCGGGCTTGATCCAGTCTGCCTTGACCATCTCCGGACGGCCCACCGCGGCCACCACGATATCGGCGCGGCGCACCACTGCGGGCAGGTCCTTGGTGCGGCTGTGCGCGATGGTCACGGTGCAGCTTTCCGCCAGCAGCAGCTGCGCCATCGGCTTGCCGACGATGTTGGAGCGCCCGATTACCACCGCATCAAGGCCCGAAAGCGAGCCCAGCCGGTCCTTCAGCAGCATCACGCAGCCCAGCGGCGTGCAGGGCACGAAGCCCGGCTGGCCCACGGCGAGGCGGCCCGCGCTGATCACGTGGAAGCCGTCAACGTCCTTGTCCGGATTGATCGCGGAAATGACCTTCTGCTCGTCCATGTGGCCGGGCAGCGGCAGCTGGACGAGGATGCCGTCAACGGCAGGATCGGTGTTGAGCTGCTCGACCAGCGCGAGGAGATCGGCCTCGGGCGTCTCGGCGGGCAGGCGGTGCTCGAAGCTTGCCATACCGGCTTCCACGGTCTGCTTGCCCTTGGAGCGGACATAGACCTGGCTCGCCGGGTCTTCGCCCACCAGCACCACGGCAAGGCCTGCCTTGCGGCCAGCCTTCGCTTCGAATGCGGCGGCCAGCTCTCCCACCTTCGCGCGCAGGTTCGCGGCAAAGGCCTTCCCATCGATAATCGCGGCAGTCATGCGGTATTCCCGTAGTGAAGTTGGCTTAGATCGAGGTGGCTGCCATGGCGAGGTAGTAGAGCAGCTGGACCAGCAGGCGCAGGCCGAAGATCAGGATCATCGGCGAAAAATCGACGCCCCCGGTGTTCGGCATGACCCGGCGGATCGGGTTCAGCAGCGGATCGAGAATGGCATTGAGCGCAGTCCAGACGGCAGAGACCGCCTTGTTGTGCGTGTTCACCACGTTGAAGGCGATCAGCAGGCTCAGCACGAACTGTACGATCACCACCATCACGACGATGTCGATCAGCTGCGAAATGGCAGAGATCAGCGTGAACAAGAGCATTGCGCCATCCTATGTCAGCGAGAAGGCTCGCTCCTAGCCGACCCTCTCCCCCGGCCACAAGGCCCCCCTCGCCGAACAGCCGACGGCGATGGACAAACTTGTATGTGTTGCATACAAATTTGTCCAGTGCTCACGCGTGAAAAGATGAAGAGGACGCAGGTCCGCTCAGGCCCGGATCAGCGTGCCTGCGCCGCGTGCGGTGAAGATCTCGATCAGCATGGCATGCGGCACGCGCCCATCCAGAACAACCGCCGCCTCGCACCCGGCTTCCACCGCGTGCACGCAGGTTTCCAGCTTGGGGATCATGCCGCCGCTGATCGTGCCGTCCTCGGCAAGGCGGGTGATGTCAGCCGGCGTGAGGTCGGTCAGCAGGCGGCGCTCCTTGTCGAGCACGCCCGGCACATCGGTCAGCAGGAACAGCCGCGCCGCGCCCAGCGCTGCCGCGATCGCGCCCGCCATGGTATCGGCATTGATATTGTAGGTCTCGCCGTCCTCGCCCACGCCGATGGGGGCGATGACCGGGATCATGTTGGCAGCGGTGATGGTGTCGATCACCGTGGTGTCGATCCGCGCCGGTTCCCCCACGAAGCCGAGATCGACAACGATCTGCTCGCCGCTGTCCTTGTCGTTGATCGCCTTGGGGGCCTTCTTGGCTTCGACCTTGCGGGCGATCACCATGCCGCCGTCCTTGCCGGAAATGCCGATGGCCTTGCCGCCCGCCCGCGCGATCCAGCCGACGAGTTCCTTGTTGATCGCCCCGGCCAGCACCATCTCGGCGACCTCGGCAGTCTGCTTGTCGGTCACGCGCAGGCCGTCAACGAACTGCGATTCGATGCCGAGCGCCTTCAGCATCCGCCCGATCTGCGGCCCGCCGCCGTGAACGACGACCGGATTGATGCCGATCGCCTTGAGCAGCACGATGTCTTCGGCAAAGTCCTGCGCCAGTTCGGGATCGCCCATCGCGTGGCCGCCGTACTTCACCACGAAGGTGCGCCCCGCGTATCGCTGCAGGTAGGGCAGCGCCTCGGTAAGCGTTTCGGCCTTGGCGAGCATCGCCTTGTGGTGGGCGGCGTCGTCTGCTGCGGGTTCGTGCGTGGTTGCCATGATAGGCCGCGCTTTGGACCAAGCGGCGCGGCGGCGCAATATTTCTAGCGCTTGCTCTATTTCTGGCCTGTGCCGTCCAGCTTGCGTCCCAGCTGCACGAAGGCCCAGATCAGCGGCGGCACCATGATGGTGGAGAGCAGCAGCTTGGATGCGATCTGCCCCGCCATGATCTCCCTGATCGGCAGCAGCACGCCCGAAGCGTCCTTCACGCCGGCGAACGAAATCGTGATGAAGATGAGCGTATCGACAATCTGGCTGAGCAGGCTGGCGATCCACGCGCGCAGGATCAGCAGGCGCCCGCGCCCGCCGGCAAGTCGCGAGAAGACATAGACGTTGAGCGTCTGCGAGGTGCCGTAGGAAATGAGGCCCGCAAACTGCATCCGCGCGCCCTGGCCGAGCAGGCGGGCATAGGCTTCCTGATCGCCCCAGAAGGGCGCTGGGGGGACGACGTTGATCACGAAAGTCAGCAGCAGCATCGAGCAGATGAGCGGCACGAAACCGAAGCGCACGAGCCGGTTGGCCACATCCTGGCCGTAGAGCTCAGCCACCGCGCTTGCCATTACCACGAGCAGCAGGAAGGCGAAGATGCCGCTCTCGACCGCGAGATCGCCGACCAGTGGCCAGTGCCCCAGCGCGGCGATCTTGGTGCCCAGAACACCCGCCAGCACGACAAGGCCGCCATAGAGCAGTGAAAAGGCGAAGAGCGCAGTGGGAATGCCCGGGGCTGGTGTCTGGTCGTGCATGCGCAAGGGTTAGCGGGATTTTGACCCTGCGCCAAATCCCGTTTAAGCCATGCCGGACAAGGTCTTTTGTGGGAGCTGCGGGCCAGCGATGCGCGTTTTGATGAGCCTCGCCGGCATGGCGCTGATCCTGACTTTCGCAGTGCTGCTTTCCTCCAACCGCCGCGCGATCCGGTTGCGGGTAGTGGCGCCTGCCTTTGCGCTCCAGGCCGGTTTTGCCGCGCTCGTTCTCTATTTCCCGCCGGGTAACGCCGCGCTGCAGGGCGCCGCGGCGGGCGTCGAAGGGCTGCTCGGCTATGCCAAGGCGGGGGTCGCCTTCCTGTTCGGACCGCTGGCCGATCCCGCAATCGGCGGGCGCAGCTTCGCCATCGCCGCGCTGCCCACGATCGTGTTCTTCGCCGCGCTGATCTCGATCCTCTACTACCTCGGTATCATGCAGCTGGTGATCCGCTGGATCGGCGGCGGGCTTGAAAAGATCACCGGCATCAGCCGGGTCGAGGCGCTGTGCGCGGCCAGCAACATCTTCGTCGGCCAGAGCGAATCGCCGCTGGTGATCCGCCCCTATCTCGCCTCGCTCGCCCCGGCGCAGATCTTCACGGTGATGAGCGTCGGCATGGCCGGCGTCGCGGGGACGATCCTTGCCGCCTATGCCGCAATGGGCATCCGCGTGGACTACCTCGTCGCCGCCGCCTTCATGTCGGCGCCCGGCGGCGTGCTGATGGCCAAGCTCATCATGCCGGATGTGCCGCCGCAGCCGGATGCGCCGCCGGGCGCCGATCTGCCCAACCCGCATATCGCCATTGCGGCGCCCGATGAAGAACGCCCCGCCAACCTCATCATGGCGGCAAGCCAGGGTGCCCAGACCGGCGTGAAACTGGCTGTCGCGGTGGGTGCGATGGTCCTCGCCTTCGTGGCGCTGGTCGCGATGGCCAATGGCCTCCTCGGCATGCTCGGGGGGCATATCGGCTATCCCGGGCTGTCGTTCCAGCAGCTCATCGGCGCGGTCTTTGCGCCCGTTTTCCTCCTGCTCGGCGCGCCCAACTGGGCCGAGGCGGCGCAGGCGGGCGGCCTTTTCGGCACCAAGATCGTGCTCAACGAGTTCGTCGCCTTCATCGATCTCGGCGCGGCGAAAGACCTTTCCGGCCACACCGTCGCCATCGTTACCTTTGCCTTGTGCGGCTTTGCCAATTTCAGCTCGATCGCGATCCAGATGGCGGTTTCGGGGAGCCTTGCACCCAACCAGCGGCCGGTGATCGCGAAGCTCGGCATGAAGGCGCTGGCGGCAGGCGCGCTCTCCAACCTGATGAGCGCGGCGCTCGCGGGGCTGTTCCTCAGCGTCTAGCGCGCAGTTCCCGCACGATCAGCGGCAGACCCAGCAGCACGAAGGGTGCCGCCATGAAGCCCCAGTAGCCGTTGTCGGGCCGCCCGAACACGGTGAGTGCGGCGAGGAAACCCGCAGCGCCGATGGCGGCAGTGCGCTCCATCTCGCGTCCCCAGCGCAGCATCGCGGCGAGCGAGGCAGCGACAAGTGCGAGGACCAGCGGGCCGGGCAGGCCCGTCAGCACGAGATTGCGGCGCAGCGCGTCGATCACCAGCGGCAGCCCGCCGAAGCGCACCCAGCCGGGGGAGGTGAGATCACCGGGCCGGACTTGTGCAGCGACGAAATGTGCGTGGATCAGCCAGAGCCCAGCGGCGAGCGCGATGGCCCCTGCGGCCAATCCGGTGCGTTGCCAGTCGCGCTGCCACAGGCCGTAAAGCGCAATCGCCGCCAGCCACGCCAGCGCCGTCTCGCGCACCAGCACCGCAGCGAACGCAAGGCCCACCATCAGCCACACCCGCCGATGCGCGGCGAGCGAGAGCATGACCAGCAGGACGCTCCATTGTTCGTGGAGATAGACGTTGTCGGGAAAGAACGCGCCGAACAGACCCGCCACTGCCAGTGCGACCATCGCCAGGGCCTCTGTCGGGGGGCGGTCCGATAGGCTTTGCCGCATGGCAATCAGCGCGCCGAACAGCAGCGCGATCAGCGCGGCAGTGCGCGTGGCGGTGCTGGGCAGGAGCGCGAGCCAATAGGTCATCGTCGGCGGGCGGACGGCAAGCGCTGGCTGGACGGGATAGGAACGCTGACGCTGCGCCTCCATGGTCGCGGGGTAGAAGTCCTCCCCGCCGCGCACCCGCTCGACCACCGTGCGATACAGTTCCTGATCGAGTTGCACGGGCTTGGCCGGGGCCTTGGCCGCCAGCGGCACCGCGAGGCAGGCCAGCAGTGCCAGAAGGAGCAAGCGCAGCCCGCTCATTGTGACCATTCCCTAGACCCGTTCGTGTCGAGCGAAGTCGAGACACTATAGGCAGCGCTTGG
>CANGJI010000013.1 GCA_947454135.1 Sphingomonadaceae bacterium | reverse complement strand
GAAGCCCCCGGCCTCGCCAATGCGCTCGCGGCCGAACACGTCGAGATTGCGACTGACGATCCCGAGGCCCTGTTCGCGGGTATCCGCCATGCGGGCTCGGTGTTCCTTGGTCGATACACTCCGGAGGCCATCGGCGATTATGTCGCTGGTCCGAACCACGTACTCCCCACCGGGCGGCGCGCACGCTTTGCCTCGGGCCTGTCCGTGCTCGATTTCATGAAGCGCACAAGTTTCCTCGGGTTACGCGAAGGTTCGCTTGGCGCAGTGGGCCCGGCTGCTGTTGCGCTTGCCGAAGCGGAGGGCCTTGCCGCCCATGCCCGCTCCATCGAACTGAGGCTTGGAATATGACGCGTCCCGTTGGCAGCAACAAGCAGGGGCGCCTGACCGCCCGCTCCGCCGCGCGGCTCGCCGCCGTGCAGGCGCTCTATCAGCTCGAAATGGAACAGCCGCAGCTGCACCTGCTGCTCGACGAGTTCCACATGCACCGCCTCGGTGCCGAGATCGAGGACGACCAGTACCACGCCGCCGACGTCGCGTTCTTCGACGATATCGTGCGCGGAGTTGCCGCAAGGCGTGACGAGATCGACGGCCTCCTCACCGCCCGCCTCGCGGACGGCTGGTCGATCACCCGGCTCGACCGCACCATGCTCCAGATCCTGCGCGCCGGTGCCTATGAACTGATGGCGCGCGCCGATATCAGCGTCGGCACGGTAATCGGCGAATACCTCGATGTCGCCCACGCCTTCTTCGATGCGCGCGAGACGAAGTTCGTCAACGGGCTGCTCGATGCGGTGGCGAAGGACGTGCGCAAGTAAGGCGCTGCCGCAAATTCGTCATTGCGAGCGTACCGCCTTGCTGCGCTACGCTCGCAATGACGATTGCCTCGGACGTTAGAGCCGCTCGGCGTGCCAGCGGATGTGATCGTCCATGAAGGTCGAGATGAAGTTGTAGCTGTGGTCGTAACCGGGCTGGATGCGCAGCGTCAGGTCGACACCTGCCGCCGTGCAGGCCGCCTCGAACAATTCGGGCCGCAGCTGTTCCGCGAGGAAACCATCGGCACCGCCCTGATCGACGAGGATGGCGCCTGCCGGGCGCTTGCCGTCTTCCACCAGCGCGGTCGCGTCATGCGCGCGCCAGGCTGCGCGGTCCTGTCCGAGGTAGCCGCCGAGCGCCTTGTGGCCCCACGGCACTTGCCCCGGCGCGACGATGGGCGCGAAGGCGGAGAGCGACTTGAACTTGTCCGGATGGGTAAGGCCGATGGTGAGCGCGCCGTGGCCACCCATCGAGTGGCCGGTGATCCCCATGCGCGCCGGATCGATCGGGAAATGCTCCTCGATCAGCGCAGGGAGCTCCTGCACCACATAGTCCCACATGCGGTAGTGGGCCGCGAAGGGTTCCTCGGTCGCGTTGACGTAGAAGCCCGCGCCAAGGCCGAAATCGTAGGCCCCTTCGGCATCGTCCGCCACGCCCTCGCCGCGCGGGCTGGTATCAGGGGCGACGAAGATCAGGCCATGCTCTGCGCAGGCCCGGCGATATTCGCCCTTGTCCGTCACGTTGGCGTGCGTGCAGGTGAGCCCCGAGAGGTAGAACAGCACCGGCAGTTTCCCGCCGGCCTCCGCCTGCGGGGGCAGGAAGACCGAAAAGGTCATTCCCGTCCCCGTCGCGGTGGATTGGTGCCGATAAACGCCGAGCGTGCCGCCGTGGGCCTTGCTGGTCGAAACGGTCTCGAACGTGGAATCAGGCGCCATTGGTATCCTGCCTCAGCTGCCGATCACGTGCAGCGCGCACAGCTTGTTGCCATCCGGATCGCGGAGGTAGGCGAGGTAGTACGGCGAACCTTCACGCGGCCCCGGCGGATCTTCGCAGGTGGTGCCGCCATTGGCGACGCCGGCATCGTGCCAGGCGTTGGCCTGTTCCGGGGTCATCGCGAAGCCGATGGTGCCGCCGTTGGCCCCGCAAGCGGGCGCGCCGTTGATCGGCTTGGTCAGGAGGAAGATGCCGCCGTTGTGCATATAGACCAGACGGCCGGCCGGATCGATGATCCCGGCGGGGCCACCGAATGCGGCGAACACGGCATCATAGAACTTCTTCGAGCGCTCGATATCGTTGCTGCCGAGCATCACGTGCGAAAACATGGCCTCTCCTTTTTTGTAGTCAGCCTGCCGACCGGACCCGGGCGGGCCCAGTACGGCACGGGGTGTGCCCCTGTGGGGGCCATGCGGTCAAGGGGCCAGCAAGCCCGTGCGCGCAAATTCAGGCGGCGGTGTCGCGCCGCGAAATGCCGCGCACGAAGATGCCCACGGCATGCGCCACCTGCCGCTCGATCTCCGCTTCGTCCGGCGGCGGGATGAGCCCGCTGGAAACCCGCAAATGGAGATCGCCGCGCACCATCGCGAGGAACTGTTCGGCAGCGAGGCGCGGGTCGGGGCAATCGATCACCCCCATCGCATGGAACCGGGCCAGCGCCGGCGTGAGCACCGAATAGGCCGCCTCGGGCCCATAGGCGAAGAAGGTGCGCGCCACTTCCGGGAATCGCTCCGCCTCGGCATGAACGGTGCGGTGGATGACGATCGCATCGGGCTGGCACAGACGGGTGAGGAAGATCTTGCCGAAGGCCTCCAGCAGCGTGGCAGGATCGGACGAACTGCCCGCCAGTTCCTCGAGCGGCCCGATCACCGCCTCGCACTTGCGGCGCATCACTTCGTGGAACAGTTCATCCTTCGAGGTGAAGTATTTGTAGAGCGTGGCCTTGGATCCGCCGAGCCGGGCCGCGATCGAAGACATCGACGTGATGCCGTAGCCCTCAAGGGCAAAGGCCTCCGCGGCCACGGCGAGGATATTTTCTCGCCGCTCGTCAGGGCTTTGCCGCCCGAGCCTTGCCTTGGCCAAAGTCTCGTTAGTGACCATTCCGTACACCTATTCACTTGACTCGGCAGGTGCAAGCATTCACTGCGTTAGTGACCGAACCGTACTGTCATTATGGTGTCATCGATGCGCTTACCTTTCCCGATGAAGCAGGCGGCTATCCTGCTGGGCGCCAGTGCGCTGCTGGCGGGGTGCGCCGCGATGCCCGAACTCGGCCCGCGCCCGGCCTTGCGCGATCCGGCTGCCCTCGGCGCGGTCGGCGAAGCGGCTGACGCATCCGCGAGCACCTGGCCCGGCGACGGTTGGTGGAAGGACTACGGCGATCCGCAGCTCTCCACACTGATCGAGGAAGCGCTGTCAGGTTCCCCCACGCTGGCAGTCGCCGATGCCCGCGCTCGCAAGGCCGCTGCCTATGCGACAAGCGCCGGGGCCGCACTGCTCCCGAGCCTGAGCGCCAATGCGCAGGCCGCCGAGGTCAAGCAGAGCTACAACAACGGCTTTCCCGCGCAGTTCGTGCCCAAGGGGCTGAACGACAGCGGCCGTGCCACGCTCGACCTCAACTACGAACTCGATTTCTTCGGCAAGAACCGCGCGGCGCTGCGTGCCGCCACATCGGAGCGCGAAGCCGCAGCGATCGAAGCCCGCGCCGCTCGCCTCGCGCTCGCGACGTCGATCGCCGCCGCCTATGCCGATCTGGCCCGCCTCGCCGCCGAGCGCGAAGTGGAAGTCGCCGCCGTCCAGCAGCGTGAGGAAGTCGCCGCACTTGTCGCCCGCCGCGTCGCCAGCGGGCTCGATACACGTGGCGAGCAGCGCCAGGCCGATGCGGGCGTGCCATTGGCGCGCGGGGATCTTGCCGCCACCGACGAAGCCATCGCGCTGACCCGCAACCGCATCGCTGCGCTGCTGGGGGCCGGACCGGCGCGCGGGGCAGCGATTGCCCTTCCCTCCTCCCGCGCCCTTCCCCCGACCGGCCTGCCCGCCAATCTCGCGCTCGATCTGGTAGGCCGCCGCGCCGATATTGCGGCAGCGCGGCTGCGCGCGGAAGCCGCCGCCTCGCGGATCGCCGTGGCGCGGGCAGGCTTTTATCCCAACGTCAACCTGATGGGCTTCATCGGCCTGCAATCGCTCGGCCTCGGCAATCTGACCGCCAAGGGATCGGACATCGCCGAAGTGGGCGGGGCGGTGAGCCTGCCGATCTTCTCCGGCGGACGGATTCAGGGCAATTACCGCGCGGCACGGGCCGATTATGACGAAGCCGTCGCGCAGTATGACCAGACCTTGGTCCGCGCGCTCAACGAAGTGGCCGATGCCGCCGCCTCGCAGCGGGCGCTGGCCACCCGGCAGGCCGAAGCGCACGCTGCACTCGCCGCTTCCGAGGAAGCCTACAGCATCGCCCGGCGCCGCTACGAAGGCGGGCTTTCGCCCTATCTCTCGGTCCTGACGGCGCAGGATGCCCTGCTCAGGAACCGCCAGCTTGTCGCCGCGCTCGATGCGCGCGCGCTTACCCTCTCGATCGAGCTGATCCGCGCGCTGGGCGGCGGATACAGTCCCAAAGCATGACGAAAGAGCACTCGATGGCCGACCGCGACCCGCAGATCATGCTGGAAGAAGCCGAAACCATGGCGCCTCCCCCCACCACCACGCCCGCCGCTGTCTCCGCCGCGAAGCGCAAGCGCGGCTTTGCCATTCTGGGCGGCGTCGTGCTCGCCGTGGCACTCGTCTACGGCGGCTATGAACTGCTGTTCGGCGGACGGTATGTGGAAACCGACAATGCCTATGTCGCGGCCGAGATCGCGCCGGTGACGGCACTTTCCGCAGGGACGGTCATCCGCGTCGCCGCGGTCGACACGATGGCGGTCCGCAAAGGCGACGTGCTGCTGGAACTCGACCCTTCCGATGCGCGCATTGCCGTGGCCGAAGCGGAGGCCGCCGTCGCGCAGGCACTGCGGCGCGCAAACCAGACGGTCGAGACCGGCACCGCGCTTGCCGCGCAGGTGCAGGCGAGCGACGCTGACATCCGCCGCAAGCAGGCGCTCGTCGGCGTTGCTGCCGCCAATCTTGCCCGCGCGAAGCTTGATCTTGCCCGGCGCGAGGCACTCGTTTCGGGCGGTGCGGTTTCGGGCGAGGAGCTTTCGAGCGCGCGCAATGCCTTTGCCGCAGCGCAAGGCCAGCTCGCAGTTGCCGAAGCAGACCTTGCGCAGGCCCGCGCCGCGCGCGGCTCGGCCGAAGGACAATCGAACGCCAATGCCGCGATGGTGGGCAACACGCCGCCGTCCGAGAACCCCGACGTGCTTGCCGCCAAGGCCCGGCTCGATCGCGCCCGGCTCGATCTGGCCCGAACCGTGATCCGCGCACCAGTCGATGGCGTCGTCACCCAGCGCAACGTGCAGGTGGGGCAGCGCGTTGCTGCGGGCAGCATGCTGATGACCGTCGTCCCGCTCGGCGATGCCCATGTCGATGCGAACTTCAAGGAAGGTCAGCTGCGCCGCGTCGCGCCGGGCCAGCCGGTGGAGCTGACCTCGGACCTCTATGGCGCGGGCGTCGTCTATCATGGCCGTGTCGTCGGCTTTTCGGGAAGCACCGGTTCGGCGCAGGCGCTGATCCCGGCGCAGAACGCTACCGGCAACTGGATCAAGGTGGTCCAGCGCCTGCCCGTGCGCGTGGCGCTCGATCCGAAGGAATTGAAGGCGCATCCGCTGCGCGTCGGCCTTTCGATGAGCGCGTCGATCGATACCGGAGCCCGGTAAGGTGAGCGATGCGCCCGCGCTTGAGGCGCGGCCCGAGGGCCTGAAGAGCTGGCAGCTCGCGCTTGCCTGTCTCAGCCTTGCGCTGGCCAATTTCGTGGTGGTGCTCGATCTCACCATTGCCAACGTCTCCGTGCCGCACATCGCCGGAAGCCTTGCGGTCTCGCCCTCGCAGGGCACCTGGGTGATCACCTCCTATTCGGTGGCGGAGGCGATCTGCGTGCCGCTTTCGGGCTGGCTTGCAGCGCGTTTCGGCGCGGTGCGCGTGTTCCTGACCGCAATCATCGGCTTCGCGCTGTTCTCGCTGCTCTGCGGCATCTCGCGCAGCCTCGAAGCGCTGATCGTGTTCCGCATCTTCCAGGGCCTCAGCGGCGGGCCGATCATGCCGATGTCGCAGACGCTGATGGTGCGCATCTTCCCGCCCGAGAAAGTCGGCATGGCATTGGGCTTCTGGAGCATGACAGTCGTCGTCGCGCCGATCCTCGGGCCGATCTTCGGCGGCACCATCTCCGATGACTGGAGCTGGCACTGGATCTTTTTCATCAACCTGCCGGTCGTCGCGTTCTGCCTTGTCTTCGCGCTGCGCTATGTCGCGCGCTTCGAAACGCCGACAGTTACCCGCCCGATCGACTATGTCGGCCTTGCGCTACTGGTCGTGTGGGTCGGCGCGCTGCAGATCGTGCTCGACGAGGGCCGCAATGCGGACTGGTTCGCCAGCCCGTTCATCTGCACCCTGGCCGTCATTGCGGTGATCGGCTTTGCCGCCTTCCTCATCTGGGAGCTGACCGACGCCAATCCGGTCGTCGATCTCTCCGTCTTCGCCTCGCGCGGCTATTCGGTCGCCGTCGCCGCCCAGAGCATCACTTACGCCGCGTTCTTCTCCGCAATCGTGGTGATCCCGCTCTTTCTCCAGACCAACCTCGGCTATTCCGCGACCTATGCCGGCTATGCGACCGCGTTCATCGGCGTCATGGCCGTAATCATGTCGCCCATCGCGGCCGGGATGATGGCGCGCTACGATGTGCGCAAGCTCATCACCTTCGGCGTCGTCTGGCTGGGGCTGATGTCGCTGCTGCGAACCGGCTGGGTCACGCAGATGGACTTCTTCACGCTCTCGCTGCCGCAGTTCCTACAAGGACTGGGCATGCCGTTCTTCTTCATCGGCACGACATCGCTGGCGCTGGGCTCGGTGAGGCCGGACCAGACCGCTTCGGCGGCGGGTCTCCAGAACTTCATGCGCACGCTGGCGGGAGCCTTTGCCACCTCGCTGGCCACGACGATGTGGGAGCGGGAGACCAAGGTGGCGCACGAAAACCTCGCCGGTCTCGTCCATCCCTTGCCGCAAGGTACCGGGTTCACACCCGACCAGGCCAGGATGGTTCTGGAACGAATCGTTCAGACCGAAAGCGTAACCCTTGCTACCAACACGATTTTCTGGGGCTGCACCGGGTTGTTCGCGCTTGCGGCCATGCTCGTCTGGATCGCCCCGAAGCCACGCAGCGGAGTCGATCTCGGCGCTGCGCATTGATCATCAACGCATGGGTCACCGTGCGGCCACAGCCAAGCCGAAGCGATTCAAAGCCGACAGGCCAGACTCCCGCAGGTCCATACGTGGATCGGGGTGCCGATCATCAGCATGTGCCGTTTCCTGTTCGCCCTGCGCGAGGTGCAGGCGATCAGCCGTGATTTTTTCGCAGCCCCATCGTTTTTAACGCTCGATTGACGCTCGCCCCGCGCCTCGTCTGACGCACGCTCCCTAGAACAGCCTCATCGGCACCGGACGGGGACTTCACCCCGAGACCCACGGGGGGCGAACGGATCCGATACCGACAGGAGAGCAAAAAATGACGAACAAGATCTTCCTCACCGCCGCCTTCGTTCTTGCCTCGGCGCTTGCGCCTTCGCTGGCCACTGCTGCCACGACCTCGGATGGCACCGAAACCAGCGTCGCGATGGTCAACACCTCGGATCTCAACCTCGCATCGCCGCAAGGCCAGGCGACGCTCCATGCCCGCATCTCGGGCGCCGTGAACCGGGTTTGCGGCACCGCCACGGGTGCGATGAGCATCGAGGAACGCCGCGCGATCACCGTTTGCCGTGCCAAGGCCCGCAATTCCGCACTCGCCATGGCCCGGTCCCGTGAGGCTCAGGTGCTGGCTCAGCGCTGAACCTTACAAACACATCGCCACAACGGTCAGCAAAGGGTCGGGAGCATAACGCTCCCGGCCCTTTCGCGTTTGGCCTGCCGAACGCCGATCTGCCGGTTGCAGGTCGACGATGCGCAGCTGCGGGTGCGGTTGCTCCGTAGCCCCCCGTCCGACCATCTGCCCGCCACCATCAGCCTGACCCGCATATCCGCCTCGCGCAGCAAGATTTTTTCGTCGGCCTGCACTTTTGACGTTTGGCTCACGCTCACTTGGCGGGAGCCCTGACGCTCGCCTCCTAGAACCAATTCATCGGCAGCACGGACCGCCGAATTCCCAAAGGAGAACTACGATGACCACCAACACCATGCCCGCCGCCATCTTCGCCGCAGCCATCAGCCTTGCCGCGATGCTCACTCCCGCCTTCGCCAACGCCGCTCCGGTCTCTGACGATGCCACCATCCAGGTCGCCGTGGTCAGCACCGCTGATCTCAACCTGACGACCGACGAAGGCCAGGCGACGCTGAAGGCCCGCATCTCGGGCGCCGTGAACCGCGTTTGCGGCACTTCGACCGGCACGATCTCGCTCGAGGAGCGCCTCGCGATCAACACCTGCCGCGCCAAGGCCCGCAATGCCGCGCTGGCTGCTGCCAAGTCGCATCAGGATCAGGTGCTCGCCCAGCGCTAAGCACAGCTTCCGGTTGCCACACCCGTCAGCACGGGCCGGGAGCGCCATGCTCCCGGCCCGATCACTTTTTTGAGGTCCGCCGTGGTCCGGCACTCCGTGAGAGCGGTGGACATTCTCTCATAAGCATGAATACTTAGCGCGGGAGGCGGGAATGAAACGGCAAGACGCGACCTGCACGAATCTGATCGGGAGGCACCCCTGACCGGAGCCCCCCAGCCTGATGAGCGGTCCGCTTCGCGCATCCGGGTCGCCATCATCGGCGGCGGCTGCGCGTCGATTGCTGCCGCGTGGGAACTCACCGCGCCGCAGCACCGCGGCCGCTACCACGTCACCGTCTATCAGGAAGGCTGGCGGCTCGGCGGCAAGGGCGCTTCGGGCCGGGGCGAGAACGGCCGGATCGAGGAGCACGGCCTGCACATCTGGCTCGGTTTCTACGACAACGCCTTTCGCATGATGCGCGCCTGCCATGCCGAACTGGAGGCGAAAGGCCTCGGCCATCTCTACGGCGACTTCCGCGATGCCTGGACGCCGGAAAACGACGTCGCCCTGTGCTCCGCCACGGAGACCGGCACATTCCAGCGCTGGCAGGTCCACATGCCGCCGCGCGCGGGCTATCCCGGCGATCCGCTGGATCCGGACGCGGTGTTCAGCCTGCAATACTACATGGCTGGCGCCTTCGATCTGCTGCGCGCGCTGATGCTCGATACCACGGTCGATGGCCACGGGCTGATGACCCGCTTCGACAAGCCCGAGGCGCGAGGCCCCGCGAGCCCGGCGGAACTTGCCGCGCGGATCAGCGAACTTGCGCGCATGGGCCTGTTCGCCTCCGCTGCGGTCATGGCGGAAGTGCTCGCCGTGCTGGCGGCGCTGGTGCGTTCGGTCGGGCCGGCAACGGCAGGTATCCTGATGGCTGCCGTGGATGCGGTGGCCGTGCCGCTTCGCCAGTGGATCGAGGACAAGTTGCTCGCGGCCAGCCCGCTGCGCTTCCTGTGGGAGATCGCCGATCTCACACTCGCCACGCTGACCGGCTTCCTGCGCTACGGCATCCTGTTCGATCCGCGCGGCCTCGATGCGATCGACGACTACGAATGCCGCGAATGGATGCGCATGAACGGCGCTTCGCTGCGTTCGCTGCAATCGCCGTTCCTGCGCGGGCTCTACGACCTTTCGATGGGCTACGAGGACGGCGATCTCAACAAGCCGCGCCTTTCTGCCGGGCAAGGCCTGCGCGGCACCTTGCGCACGTTCTTCGGCTATCGCGGCGCCTTCATGTGGCGGATGCGCGCCGGGATGGGCGATGTCGTGTTCGCCCCGCTCTACACGGCGCTGAAGGAACGCGGCGCGGACTTCCGCTTCTTCCACCGCCTGACCGACATAGAACTCGACGAGGCAGGCACGCATGCCGCCCGGCTGCGGTTCGATGTGCAGGCGCGGATCGCGGGCGGCGGCGAATACCAGCCGCTGGTCGATGTGCAGGGCAGACCGTGCTGGCCGTCGGTGCCCGACTATGCCCAGCTTGAACGCGGAGCGCAGCTCCTTGCCGAAGGACGCAAGTTCGAATCGCACTGGGACCGCCGGCGCGAGGGTGAATGCACGCTCGAAGTGGCCCGCGATTTCGACATGGTCGTGCTGGGCGTCGGCGTCGGCGCGGTGCCGCACTGCGCCAACGGCATCGTCTCGCGCGATCCGCGCTGGCAGGCGATGTGCCGCGATGTGAAGACCGTCGCCAGCCAGGCATTTCAGGTGTGGCTGGAGCAGGACCTCGAGACGCTCGGTTGGCCCAATACCGAAACGATCAACCCTGCCTACATCACTGGGGCCTTTGCCAAGCCGTTCGATACATGGTGCGATATGGCGCATGTCGTGCCGGAAGAGGCATGGCGAAAGCCGCCCGCGACCTCGGTCTACTTCTGCGCCGTCCTGCCCGATCCGCCGCAGCCGCCTGCCGAGGGCGACATGACGTACCAGCCCGCCCGCGATGCCGAAGTGCGGGCCAATGCGGAAAACTTCCTCGAAGGCCCAATCCGCGCGATCTGGCCCGGTGCCTACGACGCGGCGGGGCAGTTCCGCTGGGAGGTGCTCAAGGCGGACGAAAGCAGCGGCCCCGAGCCCGAAGGCCGCGCGCGCTTTGCCACCCAGTACTGGCGCGCCAACGTCAATCCATCGGATCGCTACGTGATCCACACCCCCGGCAGCTGGCGCAGCCGCATTTCGCCGCTCGACCGGACCTATGACAATCTCACCATTGCCGGAGACTGGACCGACAGCGGCTTCCACTCCGGCTGCGTCGAAGGGGCGGTCATGTCGGGATTGCTGGCTGCCCACGCCATTTCCGGTGCGCCGGACCTCAAGGACATCATCGCCTATGACCACCCCTGAGAACCAGAAGCCGGACCCCGCCGCCCCTGCCCCCGACGGCCGCATCACGCGTCCCGAAGCGGCGCGCACCGGGCCCAATCGCAAGCCGATGGCGGGCGCTGCGGGCCACGATGCGCCAGCGCACCACGGCAGCGCGCATGACAAAGATGCGCTTGCTGTCAACGAGGCCGTCGCCAGCAGCGTGCGCTCGGCCTACGACGTGCTGGGCGATACCATCAAGCAGGGCCGGAAGGCGGCGGAGCAGTTCCGCGTGGGCGCCTACAACGTGCGCGACGTACCCGACGATGTGCGTCACATGGCGGCCAACCTCCTCGGCCTCGCCCGTCAACTCAGCAGCGCGACGTTCGACATCTGCGAGGCGCTGCTGCGCCAGGCCGATGGCCTGATGACACCCCCGCCGCCGGGCTCGACCGAGGTACCCGCGTTCCATCCGGCCAAGATGGAGCCGGCGGCGCAGCAGCCAGCCCCGTCGGCTGCCCCGTCGGCCGCTCCGCCACCCGCAGCATCTGCAGCGCCCCATCCTGCCGCCCACGCGGCGGCCCATCCGGCGCACGAGCTCAGTCTCACCGTCCAGTTCGATGGCAAGCACACGGCCCGCGCGCATACGACGGCGGTCGCGCGCCCCGCAGCGCCGACCAGTGCGACCGAGATCGCCTGCGACGGCCTTGCCGCCCTGCGCGGTGTCGGCGCTTCGCCGATCACCGGGATCGCTTTCGAGGCCCATCCGAGCGGGCAGGGCCTCGCCGTGCTGGTCATCGTGCCGCATGACCAGCCGAGCGGGATCTATGCCGGTTCGATCTATTGCAACACGCAGCCGCTGCCGCTTGGCCAGTTGGTGATCGAGATCGACTGATGACGGTCGAGGGCGCCCTGCTTCAGCGCTATGGGGCCGCCACGCGGGCGGAAGTCATGCGCTATCTGGCGGCGGGCAGCTCTTCGCCGTTCCTCGACGACATGCTGGCCGACTACCCCTCGCGCGGGGGCAAGATGCTGCGGCCGGCGATCTGCCTCGCCAATGCCGCGCTGTTCGGAAACGAAGCGCCGGCAGCTGCGGTGCGTGCGGCGGCGGCCATCGAGATGCTGCACAATGCGCTGCTCATCCACGACGACGTGCAGGACGGCAGCGAACTCAGGCGCGGCAAGCCCACGCTTCACGCGCTCCACGGCGTGCCGCTGGCGATCAACGCCGGGGACGCGCTGCTCTTTGCCTCCTTCGGCCCGCTGATCGATGCCGTGAGCACGCTCGGCAACAGCGTGATCCGGCAGGTGATGGACGTGACCGCCATGATGGCGCGCCAGACCGCGGAGGGCCAGGCGCTCGAACTTGGCTGGCGCGACCGCAACGTGCTCGATCTCGCCGAGCCGGACTACATGCGCATGGCGCTCAAGAAGACGGCGTGGATGGGGATGATCTGGCCCGCGCAGCTCGGGCTCATCATCGGCTCGCGCGGGCGGCTCGATCCCGAAATGGTGATGCGCTTCGGCTATTTCCTCGGCCTTGCCTTCCAGATCGAGGACGACTTGCGCAACCTTTCGCAAGATCCGGGCTACGGCAAGGAACAGAACGGCGACCTTGCCGAGGCCAAGCGCACCCTGATGCTGATCCATGTGCGCAATGCCTGCGACGCCGCCGAACGCGCGCGGCTCGATGCGTTCCTTGGCCTCAGGCGCGAGAAGCGCTGTGCGCAGGATGTGCAATGGCTTGCCCGCCTGATGCACGAGCGCGGCTCGATCGCGCATGCGCGCGCCGTCGCCGCCGCCATGGCCGGTGCGGCAGAGCATGAATTCGCCGCGGTCTATGGCGCCCTGCCACCTTCGGAGGAGCGCGCCTTCCTCGGCGGCCTCGTGCGCTGGGTGTTCGACCGCACATGAGCCGCGCACTGCTCTATGGAGCCACGGGCTACACCGGCCGGGCAATCGCGCAGACCCTTGCGGGCGAGATGGACCTCGTGCTGGCAGGCCGCAATCCGGAGGCGTTGCGCGCGGTGGCCGAACCGCTTGGCCTGTCGTGGCGGGCCTTCCCGCTGGAAGATGCAGAAGCGCTCCGCAGCGGTCTCGCCGGTATCGACGCCGTGCTCCACTGCGCCGGGCCGTTTGCCGCCACGGCGATGCCGATGTTCGATGCGTGCCTTGCCAGCGGTACCCATTATCTCGATCTCGGGGGCGAGTGGCGCGTGATCGAAGCCCTGTTCGCGCGCGATGCAGAGGCAAGAGCCGCAGGCATCGCCGTGCTCCCCGGCGCCGCGCTCACGCCGGCGGCGATGGACTGCCTGCTGCTCGCCGCCGTGGAGCGCTGGCCCGATACGCGCGCCTTGAAGCTCGGCGTCTCTGCGGCGGAAGTCGTCTCGCGCGGGAGCGTGGCGACGATGGCGGGGAGCGCCGATGCCGGGACGGTGATCCGGCACGGCGGCGCGCTGACGATGGTGCCCACTGGCAGCCTCACGGCGATGTTCGATTTCGGTGCCGGGCCTTGCGAAGCGGTCGCGACTGACTGGGCCAGCGTGGTTACCGGCGGCGCGCTGACCGGGGTGCCGGACATTTCACTCTATTCGGCCATGCACTGGTCGATGCGCGCAGGCTACCGCGCCTCGGGCCTCGGCATGGCGCTGGCCGGCCCCGGGCTGTTTCGCATGGCAGGTGCAGCCGTCGCACGCGTCTGGCCGGAACGACCGGACGAGGCCCGGCGCGAACAGGCGCGTTTCACCATGGTGGTGCAGGCATACGATCCATGGCGGCGGGTGCGGCGGCTCGCGATGGAAACGCTCGATGGCTATGGCGCCAGCGTGTGGATCGCCAGCGAAGCCCTGCGCCGCGTGCTGGCAGGAGGTGCGCCCACCGGGGTTTCCAGCCTTGCCGCAGCATTCGGATCACGCTTCGCGGTGGAAGCGGGCGCCGCGCGCTTCCTCACCGAAGACAGGAGCACAGCGGCATGAGCAAGCGCATTCCCTATGTCCAGTCCGCCGCCAGCCAGCAGGTACCGCCGCCTTATCACTTCCCCGGCGTGACGGTGAACGCGTTCTATCTCAACGTCTCGATGGCGAAAGTGCAGGAATACTGCGACCGCTATCTCAACATCGGCGATGATGCGACGCGCGATTATGTCTACCGGCCGGTGCCGTTCATGCCTTGCGCGACCGTGCTGTTCCTCAACTACCCGACGATGATCAGCGCCGCCCCCGCGAGCCAGATGCTGGGCGAAGTTGCCTACGCCGATCGCGGCGCGATCAGCCAGACTGAAGTCTTCGTCGCGCTGCCGGTGATCCGCTATGGCCGGGGCGCGAAGCGGCTGATCACCGATACCGCGGTCGAATGGGCGCTCCCCTTCATCGTCGTGGGCAACCCGATGTCGAGCGTCTGCGGGCGTGAAATGCTCGGGCTGGGCAAGCTGCTCGCCGATATCGAAAATGGCGAGGGCCGCTATCCGGACAGCTTCCATGGGCGGATCAGTCTGCCCGGCTGGCCCGATGCCGAACCCGGCACGATGCAGGTCCAGCAGGAATTCATGCGGGTGGAGACCAAGCCGGTGCTGCCAACGCCTGCCGGCACCCAGCCGCCTCGCCGCACGCTCGCCAGCCTGTTCGATAGCCGCGCGGCCTCGAAGATGCTGGGCGGCATGGCGTCGGTCGCCAATTTCATCGAGACCAGCTCGCTTGGCCTCATCCCCACCACGATGCGCACCGTGGGCCTGAAGCAATACCGCGATGCCGCCCATCCGCACCGCGCGGTCTATCAGGCGCTGGTCACCTGCCGGGCGCAGTACCTCAACGTCCGCAACGTGCGCTTCTACAACGAGCTCGATGTCGATCTCTATTTCAACGACACCGGCAGCTTCCACCAGATCCTCAAGGTGTTCCTCGATGTGGGCGAGCACCCCACGGAGAACCCCTTCTCGGTCAACACCCTGGCCGCCTGCCGGTTCGAGGCCGACATCAATTTCGACACGATGCGGGTGATCCGCGAGTTTCCGATCGACCGCGATGGCGGCCTTCCGCCCACGCCCGGCTCCAGCGATCTCGTCTCGCGCTGGTATCGCCCGCTGCGCGGCTTTTTCGGCCCCCGGACGGGAGTGGGCAAGCCATGACCCTTTTCATCGAGTCCTTTTCGACCGACCAGTTGCTGCCGCCGTGGCAATCCATCGACATGCGGGTGTGGTCGTTCGTCATTCCGGTGGCACCCGGGCTGATCGAGAACCACCTCAAGACCCGCTTCAACGCCGCCGCGCCGGACCGCGCGCCGTTCCACTATACGCCGCTGCCCGACAAGACCTACGGGCTGCTCTGCGTCACCAGGCACGACAACTTCTCCAGCACCTATGAACGCAAGGTGGGCTGGGACACGACGAGCCATATCGAACTCTACTGGACCTTCCCCGTCCTGCGCCACCCGGTTGGCCCGGACAACCTGCTCGGAAAGCCCGAGCTCGTCTGGATCCAGCCCTTCGCCTTCGACAACAACAGCTACGTCATGTTCTCCGCGCGAGAGATCTGGGGCACGGAAATGGAAATGGCCTCGCTCAGCATGACGGAGGGCGACACCCCCGCCGATCTCAGAATCGACATGGCGATCGAAGGCATGGCCAAATTCGACCCCAGGGCACAGAGCCAGAGCATCGGCTGCATGCGCATGGGCCTCAAGCCGACCGCCACCAAGGCCGATCTGAATGCCCTACTTTCGAACGACGCCGATCTGAACGCCTTTGTCGACATCCTGATCGGCGCAGGCATCTTCACCGGCGGGTTCGACACTGGTGCCGATGGGTCGGAATCCGGCATGGAGGTGAACACCTTGCGCCAGTTCCGCGACGTGTTCGACATGGACAGCGCCGCCTATCGCGCGATAGTCTCCTCGCGCACGCAGCACGGCAATATCCGCAATCTCGAGTTCTTCTCCGGTGATGACACGGTGCTCGAATTCCTGTGGTCGGACAGCATGAAGGAGACGCTGCAGTCGATGTTCGGGGTGCGCGAGCGCTATCCGCACTCGCGGCTGATCGCCAAGCCGCCCCATCTCGGCGCCCCCGGCACGCCGCTCACCAACTGGGACATGGAACACATGCCGGTGGATGTGGCACTGGTGATTTCCTACACCGCCGATGCCCGCTTCCGCATCGAGAAGACCTTGCACACCTACGGCCAGACGCCCTGAGCGCGCCGCCCCTGCGCCGCCTTACTCCCCCGGCGCAGGACCGGAAGCGATAGCTCGGCGCACGGCGGACTTGAAGTCGAACGGCACCCAGGCCGCGCAATCGGGCCACTGTCCGGTTTCCTGCCAGTAGCGGCACAGGCCAAGCCGGTGGCACACGCGGACGAAGCGTGGATGGCTTAGCAGGCAGCTCCACGGACCCAGCGCGACGCCGGGATAGAACAGGCTCGGCGACGGTCCGGCGGGATCGAACACGTGGCTGTAATCGGCCGCCTCGACCAGTTCGAACGCGTGATCGGGCAAGCCGATGAAGCCGAGCCCGGTGGGCAGGCCGAGCGTGATCGTGCCGGTCTTCTCAAGCAGGCCGCGATAGCGCGCGGCTCTCGCTTCCTTGACCGCGAGATCCTTGGAAAACACCGCCTCGACGTAGGAGCGTATCGCAGCCAGATCCCGGGCCTGCCAGCCATCGAACCCGTCGATCTTGCCGACGTTGCGATAGTAGACTTCCGGATAGCCAAGCGAGCCCGCCCAATTGAGCAGCGCCATGAGGATGCCGGCGTTCTGCGGCCAGCGCAGGTGGAGTTCCTCCAGCATGCTGACCGACGTGTCGTAATCGCCGACATAGGCCCGCATCTGCGCAACGTGGAGCCGCGCGGCGGGCATCAGCGGATTGAGTTCGCAGGCCGCCTCGGCATAGGAAAGCGCATCGCGAAAGCGGCCGACGCCCCAGCAGAAATCGCTCATGTCAGTAAGCGCGGCCGGATCGCGCGGGGCAACTTCCAGCGCCTGCAGCAGCAGCTTTTCGCGCTTGGCGTGATGGCCCCACGGCTCCAGCATTGCTAGCGCGCGGTAGGCACCGCCGCGGCGGGGATCGAGCTTCAGCGCGGTCTCCGCAGCGGCCGTCACCGCATCGCGGCCTTCGCCGAAATCGCCCGAGCCGCGCCCGACGCGCAGCACCAGCGCGCGCGCCAATGCAAGCTGTTCCCATGCCGGGGCATGATCCGGCGCATCCCGGGTGACTGCCTCGAGCAACGGCACCGCCTCGCTCGCGGTGTTGTCGAACTGCGGATCGCCATCGGCCAGCAGGCCCCGCGCGCGCAGGAAGCGCTCGTAAGTGGCCGGCTCCAGCGTCGGCGTCGGCGCGCGCGGCATCAGCGTGAGTTCAAGCGCGGCGGCGACTTTCTCCGCGATCGATTCCTCCAGCGCGAAGACATCCGCGAGATCGCCGTCGAACCGTTCGCTCCAGACCGCACGCTGGCTCGCGCACTCGACCAGCTCCGCAGTGATGCGCACCCGGTTGCCACTGCGCCGCACCGAGCCATCAAGGAGGTGCGATGCGCCAAGCGCGGCAGAGACCTTGGCAATCGCCTTGTCTGCACCCCGGAACTGGAAGCTCGATGCCCGCGCAACGACCGCGATCCCGGTGCCGCGCGCGACAGTGCGCTGGATTTCCTCCGAAACGCCATCGCAGAAGTCGGCGAGATCGGGGTCCGAGGAGAGATTGTCGAAGGCGAGCACGGCCAGCACCAACCCGTCCGGCCCGGGTGCCGCAGCTGCGGCGGGCGCAGGCGCGGGCGCGCCAGTGGGAGCGGGCACCACCAGTGGTTCGGGGGCGAGGGCTTCGCTGCGCAGCGCCGCATCGACCAGCGGGCCGGGGGCAACGCCGATCTCGGCCGCGAGCAGATCGCGGAAGGCCTGATAGCGGATATGCGCCGCCGCCCGCGCACCGGCAGCGATTTCGGCGCGGATCAGCGCGGCAACGCCGGGCTCGCTCAGCGGATCGCGCCGCAGCCACGCCATCGCCAGCGCCTTGACCCCGCTGATATCGCCCACGCTTTCCCGCGCCGCGATATGACGGGCAAGGCCATCGGCGATGCGCGCATCGATCTCCGCACGGGTGACATCGAGCCACTCGCCATAGGCTCCGCCCAGTTCGAGATCCTGAAGCAGCGGCGCCGCGCCTGCGTGATCGATCAGGCGGGCGGCGGTCTCCCAGTCCTCGCTGGCCAAAGTGCGGCGCAGATGCAGGACGTCGCACGCAAAGGCACCGGGAGCCAGTTCGACAGCCTCGCGCGAGGCGATAAGGTGATCTTCTGCCGCTTCTACTGCCGCGAGCACGCCGCGCAGTTCAAGCAGGCACTGGCGCAGGCTGGCTCGGGCCTGGGCTTCGCTACGGTCGCTCCAGAACAGGCCCGCCAGCCGTTCGCGCGCCATCCTGTGCTGCGGCGCCAGCAGGAGCGTGGCGAGCATGGCGCGGGTGCGGCGCCCCTGGATCGCAATAGCGGCGCCATCAGGCCCGACGAGGCGGAAGGGCCCGATAAGCTGGACATGGAAGCGGGTACTGACCGCCGCATCACGCCCATGGTCTTTCGTAATCGCTTCCATGCGAATCTTGTGCCCGCCCCTGTCACCTAGGTAACATTAGCGCGTATAGTGCCGTTCTGGCGACAACTTATTATCCAGTCCCTGTGTCAAACCATTGCCTGATAGGGAAATTGCCTAGGGGCGCTTTACCGCTAACGCCACGCTCCGCTGGCGTCAGAGGTCATGCCCACGGCGCGGTAAGCCGCATCGATCAGGGCCTGTCCGCGCGCGTTGACGAGGATGCCCGCACCCATCCGGTTCATCGTGTAGCCCATGCTGAGCCCCTGCCCCGGATCGGCAAATCCGACGCTGCCGCCCATGCCGACATGGCCGAACGCGCTTTCGCCCAGGATCAGGCTGTCGCCGCCGGTCGCCCGGTTGTCGGTGGCTGCCATGAAGCCCATCGCGAAACGCATCGGCTGGCACAGCACGGCATCGCTCTGCGTCGCGGCGGAGACGCGGCCCATGCGGTGGACGCGGTCGGCCGAGACCAGCTTGCCGCCGCCATTCGCCAGTGAGGCATACATCCCGGCAAGGCCGCGCGCATTGGTAATGCCGTTGGCGCTGCCGATTTCAGCTGCATGGATCTCGCGCGAGTTGAAGTTCGCGCCGCCCTGGTTGGTGAGGAAGAGGTTGGGGAGGCTCCCCGGCTCCGTGGTCGCCTTGCGGAAGAAGTCCGAGGCGAAGTTCACTTCCGCCGGATCGGCCGCGATCATCGGCGCGACGCGGCCCTCCTCGCTTTCCGGCAGGCCGATGTGGAAATCGAGCCCGAGCGGACCCGCGACGTTCTCGCGGAAATACGCGCCCATCGGCATCCCGGCGACGAGGCGGACGAGCTGGCCGACCGTCCACGCATACGTGAGGCCGTGATAGCCCTGCCGCGTCCCCGGCTCCCAGTGGGCCGGTTCCGCGGCGACGCGCGCGGTCATGTAGTCCCAATCCGCGAGGCCGCCCTTGCGGATCGCCTCGCGCACATGGGGCACCGGCGAAGTATGCGCCAGCATCATGCCGACCGTGGTCGCTTCCTTGCCGCCGCTAGCGAACTCGGGCCAGATTTCGCCAACCCGCGTTTCGTAGGAAACCTTGCCCTGATCGACGAGCATGTGCAGGCACAGCGCCGTTGCCGCCTTGGTGCAGGAATAGACGATCCCGATGGTATCGCGGCCCCAGGCCTCGCCCGTTTCGGGCTTGGCGATGCCGCCCCAGAGATCGACCACCGTGCGGCCATGATGCGTAATCGCGACGCTCGCGCCGACTTCCTTGCGCTCCTCGAAATTGCGGCGGAACTCGGCGAGCACGCCGGTGAACTGGGGATCGCAGTGGCCCGAAATGGTGCGGCCATCGGCAAGCTCAACGGCAATGGCGCTCATGTCAGGCTGAAATCCTCATGCTTGAAGGTCTTCGTCATCTTCCAGTAGTCGACGAGGCGATAGGGCAGCAACGCGAAGACGCGGCCCGCATCGTTGCGATACCAGTTGGTGAGGCCCTTGTGGGTCCAGACCATCCGCGCGTGGCGCTCGTCGACATCGGCGACATAGGCATCATGCGCCGCAGGAGTCACGTCGATCGCCTTGGCGCCGGTTTCCAGCACTTCGCGCAGCGCGGTGAGGATGAGGCGCATCTGGCATTCGGTGATGAAGATGACGTTCCCGCCATGTGCGAGCCCGGTATTGGGCCCCATGAGCATGAAGAAGTTGGGAAAGCCCGGAACCATCGTCCCCTGATAGGCCGTCGCATCATCGGGCCCCCAGACAGCGTGCAGATCGCGCCCGCCTTCGCCCAGAATGGTCATCGGGGCGAGCATCTTGCTGGCCTGGAAACCGGTCGCGTAGATGATCACGTCGGCTTCGACCAGAGTGCCGTCCGCCATCACCACGCCTTCAGGAACGATCTTCGCGATCCCGCCCGTCAGCAGCTCGACATTGGGCCGCAGCAGCATCTCGTACCAGTTGTTGTCGACGAGGATGCGCTTGCCATAGGGAGGATAGCTCGGCGTACACTTGGCGATGAGATCCTCGCGGTCCCCCAGCTTTGAGCGCAGGAAGCGCTCCATGAAGGTGCGGTGGCGCGCATTGACCTGGTTGATCGACTTGCCGCCATCGTCCCACGCCGGATCGACCTGCAACGAGGCGTGGAGCCCATCGGCAAAGGCCCAGAACAGCTGGAACCGGTACCACCGCGCGAAGAACGGCACGTGGGCGAGCACCCACTTCATGCCCTCGGACACTTCGGCGAAGTAATTGGGATTGGGCACCACCCAGTGCGGCGAGCGCTGGAGAATGGTGAGCTTGGCGACATCGGGCGCAATCGTCGGGCCGACCTGCTGGCCCGAAGCGCCGGTGCCGATCATCACCACGCGCTTGCCCTTGAGGTCCAGCCCCTCCTGCCACTGCGCGGTATGGACCGCGGGGCCGGCAAAGGTCTCGCGGCCCTCGATCTCCGGCAACTTGGGCCGGTTGAGCACGCCCACCGCCGAGATCACCGCACGCGCCTTGATGTGCGTCACCGCGCCCGATCCGTCACGCGTGGCAACGTCCCAGGTGCCGGTCGCGCCATCATAGGTCGCGGCAGTCACCTCCGTCTCGAAGCGGATATGCTCGCGGATGCCGTACTTGTCGGTCGCACGCTCGAAGTAGGTCCACAGCTCGTCGCGCTTGGCGAAGAAGTGCGACCATTCGTGGTTCAGCTCGAACGAGTAGGAATAGAAGTGGTTGGGCGTATCGACCCCGCAGCCGGGATAGAAGTTTTCATACCAGCTGCCGCCGACTGCCGCGTTCTTCTCGATCAGCGTGAAGGGAATGCCTGCCTGCCCCAGCCGGATCGCGGCGCAGACGCCCGACATGCCCGCGCCGATGATCACCACCGGGAAGTGTTCGAGCGCAGCAGGTTCGGGGCGCTTGCGCCAGATCAGCCCGCGCGGATCGGGCTGGGCGGCTTCGAGATCCTCGCGCATCATCGCGGTATAGTCGGCACTGACATGTTCGCCGACCGCGGTCGAGAGCATGTCCTGCAGGAAATCACCCTCCGGCAGCGGCGGCAGCGGACGGCCGGTCCGGGCGTAGTCCAGCAGCGTATCCGCCAGCCGCTGGCGGATTTCCGCGCGCAGGTCTTCGGGCATCGCCTCGTGATAGTTCATCGGCCCGGTGATGTGCGGGCGAGCGCGTTCGAGCAGGCCGTGATCGCCCGTCAGCTGCACCAGCACGAGCATCAGCGTCGCGGCATCCGCTTCGGCGAGTGCTGCGCGCAGCGCAGCGGGATCCGCCGCCAGTGCGGACAGGTCCACGGAATCGGCCCCGGTCACAGCTGCAGCCGGCACCGGGTGCTCCTTTTTCAGCGTGGTCAAGCCACTCTCCCTCAATATCACTTGCCATCTACCTAACGGAACCTGTATCTACGCGCCAGTAGATAAAAAATGCACGCAGTTTCAAAGCTGCGAGGGATGAGGGGATTAATCATGGTTCGCCGCCACCTTTCGATTCGTGTCGATTCCGCAGTTCGCCGCAGCGCGCTGGCGCTGCTGCTTGCCGGTACCGCACTTGTCGCCGCGCCCGCGATGGCCGAGGAAGCCACGACGCCGCCGCCGACCGAAGGCATCGCCGATATCGTCGTGACTGCCACGCGCAGCTCGGAATCGCTGTCCAAGGTCGCCGCCTCGGTCTCCGCCGTCTCGGCCGCCGATCTCGGCGTCGGCGGCGTGAAGGACGTCGCCTCGCTCGCCACCGCGATCCCCAACCTCTCGGTGGGTGACCAGTTCGGCGTGAACCGCATCTTCATCCGCGGCATCGGCCTCACCTCGATCGACCTTGGCGCAGACGGCGGCGTTGCCTTCCTGCAGGATGGCGCGCAGATCGCCCGCCCCGCCGCGCAGCTTTCCGGCTTCTACGATCTGGAGCGCGTCGAAGTGCTGCGCGGGCCGCAGGGCACGCTCTATGGCCGCGGCGCAACGGCGGGCGCGATCAACCTCATCACCAAAAAGCCGACCGACCATCTCGATGGCTACCTGCGCGCGAGCTATGGCAACTACAACGCCATCGCGCTCGAAGGCGCGGTCGGCGGGCCGATTGCGGGCGACAAGCTGATGGCGCGCGTCAGCGCCAAGTTCGACAAGCGTGACGGCTACGGCATCAACGAGTTCACCGGCCGCCAGATCGACGACCGCAACGCCTATGCCGTGCGCGGCACGATCGTTGCCAAGCCTTCGGAAGACCTCGAAGTCACCCTTTCGGGCGAGTACTTCAACGAAGACGACAGCAACTACGCGTTCCACTACTTCGGCCCGACGGTCGCGCCGGAAAACCTGCTGGGCTCGATCCTCGGCGGCAAGTCGCTGTTCACGGTCGCCGCCGCTGCGGGCAAGCCCGCCAACATCCGCAACATCTGGTCGGATCAGGAGCCGCTCAACCAGCGCCATGGCTACAGCTTCACCGGCACGATCGACTGGAACCAGGGCGACCTCGATCTGAAGTCGATCACCTCGTACCACAAGTTCAAGCGCTTCAACCGCGACGACCTTGACGCGTCCGATGCCAACATGTTCGGCCAGAACAACTACATCGAGGACAGCAAGAGCTTCAGCCAGGAGTTCGTCGGCAACTACAAGACCGACAAGCTCGATATCCTGTTCGGCGCGAACTACTTCCACGAAAAGCTCTACGGCGAAGTGCGCGTGCCGCTGACCAACCTCGCGGTGCTGCTCAAGCTCGCCGGTCAGGTGCCGCCGGTCGTTCCCGACAACGCGTTCGACAGCTTCAACTACCTGCAGAACGGCACCGTCACCATCGACGCGCTGGGCTTCTATGCGCAGGCCACTTACGCGCTGACCGACAAGTTCAAGATCACTGCCGGTGGCCGCTTCAGCCATGAAAAGCGCAAGGGCGTCGGCACGTTCGACTTCCTCGGCAGCGTCAACACCGACAAGGCGAAGAGCTGGAACGCCTTCACCCCCACGGTCACGCTGAACTATCAGGCCAATGACAGCACGCTGCTCTATGCCTCGGTCACGCGCGGCTTCAAGTCGGGCGTCATCAACGTCGGCTCGCGCAACGACGTGATCAACCCCGAGTATGTCTGGAGCTACGAAATCGGCCTCAAGACCGCGACGGCGGACCGCAAGCTGCAGGCCAACCTCGCCGCGTTCTACATGGACTACACCGATCTTCAGGTCGGCTTCGTCGATGCGACCAGCGTCGTTACCACGGTCAACGCCGCCTCGGCACGCAACTACGGCATCGAGGCCGAACTCAAGGCCAAGCCGCTGCCGGGCCTGACGCTCGAACTGTTCGGCACCTACCTCAACGCCAAGTACCGCAAGTTCACCACCGGCGACTACCGCCAGGGCTTCAAGCAGATCAGCGTGGCTGGCAACCGCCTCCAGAACGCGCCGGAATTCTCGTTCCGCGCCGGTGCTGATTACGACATCCCGCTGGGCACTGTCGGCAAGCTGACCGCCCGCGGCGAAGTGAACTGGCAGGACCGCGTCTATTTCACCGAGTTCAACAACGCCGACGCGACGCAGGCGCCCTACGCGATGATCAATGCCGGGCTCCGGTTTACCCCCGCGAACGACAAGTATTATGTCGACGTCTGGGGCCGCAACCTCGCCAACAAGCTCGTCATCACCAACAACATCATCACCGCCCCGCTGTTCAGCAGCGTCCGCGTCGGCTCGGTCGCCCCGCCGCGTACCTACGGCGTGACGCTGGGGATGAATTTCTGACGATCTGAAGCCAAGGGACAAGACGATGAGCGCTGAGCTGCGGTTCGACCTGACTGATCCGCAGCTCAAGCGCGATCCCTATCCGATCTTCAAGGCGCTGCGCGATGCAGAGCCGATGCATTTCTCACCGCTCGGGTTCTGGATCGCCACCCGCTACGACGACGTCCGCGCGATCCTCATGGACCGCACGAACTTCGGGCAAGGCGATTTCCTCTCGAACATCCGCCTGTTCTACGGGCCGGACTTCGATGTCCTGTCGCATTCGGCCTATCGCTGGCTTTCGGAAATCTTCCTCTATCAGGATCCGCCGCGCCACACCCGTGTGCGCGGCCTCGTCACGCAGGCGCTGACGGCGCGGCGCGTGATCGAGATGCGCCCGCGCGTGCAGGCAGTCGCCGACCGGCTGCTCGACGCGGTCTCGGATCAGGGCCGGATGGAAGTGATCCACCAGTTCGCCTACCGTTTCCCGACGCTGGTGATGTGCGACATGCTCGGCCTCTCGCCCGAGGAAGCGAGCGACGACATTCTGGCCGCGCTCAACCAGGCCATCTCCGACAGCTTCGTGGTGTTCGAGATGCGCGCGTTTTCGGACGCCGAACTGGGCCTTGCCAACCGGCAGATGGATTTCCTGATGGACTTCTTCGGCGCGGTCATCGCCGACCGCCGCCGGAACCCGCGCGACTATCTTGCCACCGCGCTGTGCAACGCGCGTGACGAGAACGGCCCGCTCAGCGACCACGAGATCGCCACAGTCGCCATCGGCCTGTTCGGTGCTGGGTTCGAGACGACCGCGCACATGATCGGCAACGGGCTGCTCAGCCTCGCCAAGTTCCCCGATCAGTGGGCCAAGCTGGTCGCCGATCCCAGCCTCGCCGAATCCGCAACCGAGGAAATCCTGCGCTACGAAAGCTCGCTCGTCGGCACCAACCGCACCGCCTTTCGCGATACCGAAGTGGGCGGAAAGACGATCCGCGCGGGCGAACGCGTGTTGACGCTGGTGGCCGCCGGGAACCGCGATCCCGGCGTGTTCGACGAACCTGACCGCTTCGACATCACCCGCAAGGGGCCCAAGCACCTCTCGTTCGGCGGCGGCATCCACTTCTGCGTCGGCGCGGAACTGGCGCGGCTGGAAGGCGAGATTGCGCTGAAGTCGCTCGTCTCGCGCTTCCCGCAACTGCAGATTGACGCTGCCAGCGCCGAATGGCGCCAGGAAGGCTTCATGTTCCGCGGGCTGACAAAGCTCGACGTCAGTTGGTAATCAGAGCTTTTCCTTCTTCAGCCGCATCCCCGCCTTCTCGCGGTCCCACGTATCGGGCGTTATCCCCTCGCTGCGCAGTTCGGCCTTCATCACCTTGGCCGTCGGTGTCTTGGGCAGTTCGGGCAGCACGCGGATATAGCGCGGCACCATGAAGTAGGGCATCCGCGCGGCGAGGAATTCCGAGAGCGCGACCGGGTCGATGCTCGCGCCCGGCACCGGGGCAATCACGGCCATCACTTCGTCTTCCGAATACTCGCTCGGCACGCCGATCACCGCTGCCTCGCGCACATCGGGGTGCGCAGTGACATCGCTTTCCACCTCGAAGGAGGAGATATTCTCCCCGCGCCGGCGGATCGCGTCCTTCACGCGGTCGACGAAATAGAAATATCCCTCCGCATCGCAGCGGAACGCATCGCCGGTGTGGAACCAGCCGTTGCGCCAGGCCTTCGCGGTCGCTTCGGGGTTCTTGTGATAGCCGCTGTTCATCGCCCAGGGCCGGTCGGTGCGTACGATCATCTCGCCCACCGTGCCGATGGGCACTTCGCAGTCGTTGGCATCGACGAGCCTGACATCAACCCCGGGACGGACCTTGCCGCAGGTGCCCAGCTTCACCGGATTGGGCTCCGAGACGATGGGCGAGGAAATCTCGGTCATGTTGAAGATGGTGTAGACGTCGATCCCGAAGCGTTCGTGGAACGCGCCCGCCGCTTCGGTGAGTGGCACCATGAAGGCCTTCGTCACCCCATGATCGCGGTCTTCCGGCCCCGGCGGGCGCTTGATCAGGAAGGTTGCCATCACGCCCAGGAGGAACACCACCGTGCAGCCGGTGCGCTTCACGAAGTCCCAGAAGGTGTCGGTGGAGAAGTTCTCCATCAGCGCGATCGAGCCGCCGCGCGCCAGCATCACGAACGGGATGCCCAGCCCGCCAATATGGAACACCGGCATGTTGACCAGGAAGCGGTCCTTGCCGGTGACGAAGTGCCAGCTTTCCGGCCCGGCGTTGGTATAAAGGTGGAGGTAGGATGAGAGGACGCCCTTGGAAGGTCCGGTCGTGCCCGAGGTGTAGATGATCGACTGCGTGTCCCACGGCTCGATGGGCCGGTCCAGAGGCGCCAGCTCGGCTTCCTCGCCGGTCACCGCATCAAACGCATGGACGGTGAAGCGCGCCGGTGCCGTGCCCTCGCCGAGCTGGACGATGGTGGTGACAGCCGCTGTATCGGCGCCCTCCAGCCGGTCCAGCAAGCCGCCATGCGCCACCAGCACCGTCGCATCGGAATTGGCCAGCACATGCTCCAGGATCGAGCCGCGATAGGCCGTGTTGAACGGCACGAACACGCCGCCGAGGTAGTTGATCGCGTAGAACGTGACGAGCGCCTCGCGCCCATTGGGCAGCCACACCGCAACATGATCGCCGCGCTTGACGCCGAGCCGCGTGAGGCCCGCCGCCTTGCGCACCACGAGATCGCGAAGCTCTGCGTAAGTCCACGAAGTGCCATCCTCGAACACGGCATAGACCGCATCAGGCTGCGAGGCCGCGAAATCATCGAGCAGGTAGCGCAGAACACAGGCGTGCCGGCCCAACACGCGCGGATCGCTGTGCCCCTTGGCCATGGTATCGGCTCGCTCAGCCATGCTTGCTGCCCCCTACCGGCTGAACCATCTTCTGCACCATCGTGATCGCGTCCATGACGACTTCGGTGGCCGACCAGCGCCCGCCTTCGTGGTACCAGAGCGCAATCCAGCTCAGCAGGCCCGAGACCCAGATCGCGGTGCGCGAGGGGTGCTGCACATCGAACTCGCCGCTGCGCTTGCCGCGTTCGAGCAGTGCGGCGAGCTTGGTATCGAACGTGTGGCGCAGATCGCGGATGCGGCGCGCGTCCTCCGGCTGGAGGCACTTCTCCTCGCGCAGGTAGACGGTCACGTAGCGCTGGTTCTCGATGATGATCCGCGCCACGCGCTCGACCACGATCTTCAACTGCTCGCTCGCCGTGCCTTCGACGCTCAGCGCCTCTTCCAGCGCGTTCAGCGAAAGCTGGATGCCCGTCTGGCAGATCTCGTAGAGCAGCTCGCCCTTGTTCTTGTAGTACGAGTAGATGAAGGGCTTGGTGACGTTGAGCTGCTCCGCCACGGAATCCAGCGTCGTCGCCTCATAGCCATTGGCGAAGAAGAAGTGGCTCGCTTCCTCGAGAATGCGCCGCCGCTTGTAGGCGGTGATTTCATCCTTGAGCTGGGCTGCGGCGCGCTTCTTCTTCGGCTTGTCCATGAGATCCGCGATATCCGTGGCGAGTGCGGTGGTGTGCATCAGCCCATCGCGGTCCGCAAGATTTCCATCACGTCTGCCGCCGTGGTGATCGTGCGCGGATTGGTGCGGCCCCAGATGTCTTCGAGCGTGTATTCGGAAACAAGCTGGAGCTGGTTCTCGCTCACCCCCACCTCGCGCAAGGACCGCGGCATGCCGAGCCCGCGGATCAGCTTGTCGAGCAGCTCCGAAGCGGACTTCGAAGGATCGCCGAGGCACGCGCTGATGCGCTTCTGCCGCTCGCCGTTCACCGGGGCGTTGAACGCCTGCACATAGGGCGACATCACGCAGCTGGTATGGCCATGCGGAACATCGCAGGTGCCGCCAAGGACGTGGCCGATGGCATGGCTTGCCCCCATCGGAACGCCGCCGATGATCGGGATCATCGATTGCCACGCGCCGATCTGGCACTTGAGGCGCGCGTCGAGGTCAGCAGGGTTCGCCTTCACCGCCGGCAAGCCTTCCGCCAGCAGCCGCAGCGCGCTGTCGGCAATGCCGTCGCAGAAGTCGTTGGAGAGGAACGAGGCCAGCGTCTCGGTCGCGTGGTCGACCGCGCGCACGCCGGTCGAAAGCCACAGCCACTCGGGCGTGTGCACCGTGATAGCGGGATCGAGCACCACGCAGACCGGCACCATCTCGCGCTGGGTATAGGCCTGCTTCATCTTGATGGCTTCGTCCGTCGCGCCCGAAAGCGGGTTGAACTCGCCGCCCGAAAGCGTGGTCGGCACGCAGATCGCGCGCACGTCCGGCCCGGCGAAATCGGGGATCACCATCGCGCCGGTATCGTCAACCCGCACGCGGTAGTCATCGAAGCCTTCGATGGTGGTGATGTTGTGCTTGAGGCAGACGAGCAGGATCTTGCCCGCGTCCGTCACCGAACCGCCACCAACGGTAACGACGAGATCGGCCCCGCATGCACGCGCCGCATTGGCCGCCGCCAGTACATCGCTGCGCGGCGCGTGCGGCTGGATGCCATCGTGCGTCGCCGCGTGGCGGTCGCCCAGCGCGGCTTCGATGCGGCGGATCTCGTCGGTCTTGCGGTTGAGGTAGCTGCTGGCGAGGATGAAGACGCGCTTGGCACCGCGCGCCGCCGCTTCCTGCGCGACTGCTTCGGCTGCCGGCACGCCCAGCGTGACACGTTCGGTTGCCGTGAGCATGACCTGTGAGGCGGTGACCACTGCTGTTCTCCCACAATTGCTATGTTTATACTCTCTGGTAGCATTTGTGGAATGCGGGTCAACGGGGCATTATGGCCACCCGATCCTGAAAGTGCAGACCTCGTCGCCGCGCGCGCAGCAGTGCTCGTGGCGCACGAGCACATGCGGGCTGACGAGTTCGCGAAACAGCCGGGTGAACACGCCGCGGTGCCACGGGCAGCTCGGCATTGCGATGGGATTGCCGGCGATGGTGATGACCACCGCCCCCCACTCGATCGTGGCCGAAAACGCGCCCGAACCGGAAAAGGTCCAGGCATGCGCGCGGATCGAGCGCAGCAGCAACCGCGCCGACCACGCCGGCGGCAATCGCCTGAGCAGCCACTGCGCAGCTCCGGGAATGCGGTGATCCAGCAAGTACTTGGCCGTGCGCTCGCCCGCTTCCCAGGAAAGCTGGTCCCATTCATCGGGCTGGCGGGCCTGCACCACCCTGTGCAATGCCGCCGCCTCGCGCTCGTCGGTCATCCGCTCCGGATCGGACGCCAGATAATGCTCCAGCCCCGCCGCACGCAGCGCCGCTGCGCGCTCGTCGACGCCCAGCCGGTCAGCCAGCACATCGGCAAGCTGGATGATCGCGTTGGGGCCGACCTTTCCCGTCACCGGGCCGGCCGCGGCGGTCATATGTGCGCTCCACTCCGTCCCGGTGCTTCACCGCGCCTGGACTGAAGGTCAAAGGCATCGGCCTCCTCGTCGGTCAGTTGCTCGGTCCCTCCGCCGCAGGCCTTGATCACGCCAGCTGCTTCGTGGACAACCGCCTCGCGCTTGGCCGCCTTGCGGCTGGTTTCCGCCGCCGCCTTCCAGTCCCCCGTCTCGGCGCGGTGGTTGGTGCGGGTCCGGTCGAACTTGAAGTCGACACCCTTCTTCGATTGCGGCCCCCAGTAGTTGACCCTGCCCAGATCATAGAACGTGCGCTGGAAGCCCGCCTTGAGGAACGCCTTGAGGCACCCCAGCAGGTATTTGCGCCGGTATCCCGTCCCCTGCCAGGGATAGGAGAACAGCGCCTTCCTCATGTAGAACCGGCGATAGTTGTTCATCACCCGGTCGAGCAGCTCGGCCCGGTCCATGGCGGCGGGTTTGATGATCGGCGTGACGAAATTGTACTTGTCGAAGTCGTGGATCTCGACCTTGTCGCCCAGCTCCTCGAACAGGTTGGAGAACGGCCAGGGCGTATACATCGACCAGTTGGCGAGGTCCGGCTTCCAGTCCATCGCCATGCGGTAGGTCTCTTCCAGCGTCTCCGCCGTCTCGTTCTCAAGGCCCACGATGAACTGCGCTTCGACCAGAATGTCCGCCTCGCGCAGCAGCCGGATCGCCTTCTTGTTCTGCTCGACCGTGGTTTCCTTGTTGAACAGATCGAGCTTCAGCTGCGCCGCCGCCTCGGTGCCCAATGACACGTGGACGAGCCCCGCCTTGCGGTAGAGCGCGAGGTATTCCTCATCGCGCAGGATGTCCGTCACGCGGGTGTTGATGCCCCACTGGATCTTGTCCGGCAGGCCGCGCGCGATCAGTTCCTCGCAGAAGGCGATGAACTTCTTGCGGTTGATGGTCGGCTCCTCGTCGGCAAGGATGAAGAAGCCGACATCGTGGTCGTTCACCAGCGTCTCGATCTCGTCGACCACCGCCTTGGGATCGCGGATGCGGTAGTCGCGCCAGAACTTCCACTGCGAGCAGAACGAGCAGGTGAACGGGCAGCCGCGCGCCATGTTCGGGATGGCGACCCGCTTGCCGAGCGGGATGTAGATGTACTTGCCCCACTCCAGAATGCCCCAGTCGGGCTTGATCTTCTCAAGATCCTTCACCGTCGGCGCGGCCTTGGTCGCGATGATGTCCGCCCCGTCGAGGAACGCGAGCCCCTCGATGTGATGGCGCGCCAGCGGCCAGCGCCCGTCATCGATCGCGCGCACCAGATCGAGGAGTATTTCCTCGCCCTCCCCGCGCACGATGACGTCGATCCAGGGTGCTTCGGTCAGCACCTGCTTGAACATGAAAGTCGCGTGGACCCCGCCCAGCATCGTGATGATCGCGGGCGAGACTTTCTTCGCGATCTTCAGCGTCTCCTCGGCCTTGTAGATCGAGGGCGTGATCGCGGTGGTGCCCACCACATCGGGCTTCAGTTCACGGATGCGCGCTTCGAGGGCCTCGTCATCGACGTGGTCCGTCATCGCATCGATGAAGTGGACGTCGTCGTAGCCCGCCCCGCGCAAGGCCCCCGCCAGATACGCCGCCCAGGCCGGAGGCCAGTTCCCCGCGATCTCCGCACCGCCGGAATGGTAATTCGGATGGACAAGAAGAATGCGCATGATCTGTCACCCCCACTGGACAGATCAAGGCTCCATGGTTTTGGACACCGGATCATTGATCCAGCGCAACTGGCGTTTCAGCCCGCCGCAACCATGTCGATACGCTGCAGCACCAGCGGCAACTGGTCATTCCCGAAATACATGAACGCGCCATCGACGAAGATCGTCGGCGAACCAAAGGCTCCGCGCGCGATCGCCTCGTCCGTGTTCGCTCGCAGCCGCGCCTTGACCGCATCGCTGCCCGCAGCCGCCCGCAGCGCCGCGCCGCCCAGCCCGCAGGCATTGGCGATCTCTTCCAGCACTTCGGGATCATCGATATTGCGCGCGTCCCCGAAATAGGCCTCGAACGCCGCCTCGCTGAAGGCAAGCAGGTCCTCCGGACGCTCCTCCAGCGCGCAGCAGAAGCGCATCGCGTGGACCGACTTCACCGGATGGTGCGGCGAGGGGAAGTTCATCCGCAGCCCCGCCAGCCGCGCCCATTCCTTGAGCCACGTAAAGCTGAGGCGGAACTTCGGATTGTCCGGATTCGCGCGGCTTTCATAAACGCTCTGGTTCACCGCGTTGAACACCCCGCCAACGAGGAACGGTCGCCAGGAAACGGCAACGTCCCGCCCCGCAATCCCTTCGCGGAAGTTGTGAAACGCCAGCCGCGTCCACGGCGAGGAAAGGTCATAGAAAAATTCGACGCGCACGCTCATGCCTGATCCCCATCCTTGATACCGAACAGCGCTCGCCGGGTTTCGGCATCGTCCTGCGGGCGCTTGTTGATCCGCTCGCGCCCCACCGCCATCCCGCGCCTGAGGCCGGGACGCTCCTTGAGCCGGTCATACCATGCCTTGAGCGCCGGGAACTCCTCCAGCGGAATCCCTTGCGCCTTCCAAGTCTGAATCCACGGGAAGCAGGCCATGTCGGCAATCGAGTATTCCGCGCCGGCAACATGGCTCCCGCGCGCCAGCTGCCGGTCGAGCACGCCATAGAGCCGCAGCGCCTCGGCCCGGTAGCGCTCGGTCGCATAGGCGATCCGCTCGGGCGCATAGAGCCGGAAATGCCCATGCTGCCCCAGCATCGGCCCCAACCCGCCGACCTGCCAGAACAGCCACTCCATCACCGCCTTGCGCCCGCGCAGATCCGTGGGCAGAAAACGCCCCGTCTTCTCCGCCAGATAGACGAGGATCGCCCCCGTCTCGAACACCGGAACCGGCGCACCGCCATCTGCCGGCGCATGGTCGATGATCGCGGGAATGCGGTTGTTCGGGCTCACCGCCAGAAACGCGTCTGCAAACTGCTCGCCCTTGCCGAGGTTGATCCACTTCACCTCGTAGGGAAGCGTACACTCCTCCAGCATGATGGAAATCTTCCACCCGTTCGGCGTCGGCGCACTCAGCAATTCGATCATCATCGCTCTCCCGAGCGAAGACATTCCACGCCGCGCCGCGACATGCAACGCCGCGAACGGCAGATCAGCGATGCAGGAAATGGTGCCGCTTAGGTGATTCGAACACCTGACCCCATCATTACGAATGATGTGCTCTACCGACTGAGCTAAAGCGGCGTGCCTTGTGGGCAGGCGCGCGCTTTAGCTACAGGGCGGGCGCTAGGCAATGGGATTTTGTCAGGCAGTCGCAGTGGCTCATGTTCACGGGTTGGGCGGCTCAGCCTTGCCGGCGGAAGCGGTCCAGCCGCCGCCGAGTGCGAGGAAGAGGGTGATCTGATCATCGTTGGTCGCGGCCCGTGCTTCGGCTGCGGCCAGTTCGGCGGTGACGAGATCGCGTTCGGCCTCGATGGCGGGCAAGGCCGCAATCTTGCCGCCACGGCGCAGTTGCAGCGTCGCGCGGGCCACCAGCGCGGCTTCGCCGCGTGCGCGGTCCAGATCGGAGAGCTGTTCGAGGCCTGCCGAATAGGAATTGAGCGCGGTCTCCACCTCGCGCAGAGCCTTGATGACCGTGCCGTCGAATGCCGCGAGATCAGCCCGTGTCTGGGCCTCGGCAGCCTCGATCCGCGCCCGCGCCGCGCGGTGGTTGAGCGTCCAGCTAATGAGCGGGCCCAGCCCGTAGCGGTTGGTCAGCGGCGATAGGGTATCGGCTACCGCACCCGTCGAACCGATCGAGGCTCCGAGCCGGATGTCGGGATAGAGCGCGGCGGTTTCGACCCCGATCCGCGCCGTGGAGGCGGCCAGCCTGCGTTCGGCCATGCGGATATCGGGACGGCGCCGCAGCAGGGCCGCGCCATCGCCCACCGGCATGGCCTGCGCCAGCGCCATCGGACGGCGGCAGGCGAGCACGGAAGGATCGGCCTGCGCGGGCGTGCGGCCCTGCAGCGCCGCGATGCGCAAGAGCGCGTTCTCCCGCCGTGCCGCAAGCCGTGGCAACCGCGCCCTTGCCGCCTCGAGCAGGCCTTGCCGACGGTCCGCCTCGTAGGGTGCCGCGCGGCCATTCTTCACGAGCACGCGGGTCAGCTCGAGCCCCTTCTCCTGCAAGGTGATGGCCTGCGCCAGCACATCGAGCTGGTAACCGCCGTTGCACACATCGGCATAGGCACGCGCGGTTTCGGCGGCGACGTTGATCCGCACCAGATCGCGCGCCGCGACCGCAGCTTCGGCATCGGCGCTCGCCGCCTCGATCCCGCGCCTGAGCCCGCTGAACAGGTCGAGATCATAGCTGAAGGCCAGCCCCGCGTTGTAGATCTGCCGCCGCGGCGGCTGCACGTGCGAGAGCTCCGCCTCGGCAGAGCGCTGGGCATAGCTGGTCTCGGCAGACAGGCTGCCCTGCCAATCGCGATCAGCCCCGCGCACACCGAGCAGCGCAAGGCTGCGCTCGAGATTGGCGTCGGCCACCCGCAGATCCGTGTTGGCTTCGAGCGCGCGGGTAACGAGGCCATCGAGCACGGGATCGTTGAACAGTTGCCACCAGTGATCGGGGAGCGGCGCCGCAATGGTGGCAGCATGGCCGGAGAGGAACGTACCCTGCGCCTCGGGCGCGTTGACGGCGGCCTGTTCAGGGACGCGGTAGTCCGGTCCGACCGTCTTGCAGCCTGCAAGAAGCAGTATTGGCAGCAGGAGGAGTCCGCGCCTCACCATGGCAGGCTGCGATGCACTTCGCGCCCGTCATTGCGGGGGTGGACGATGACCGTGGCGGTCTGCCCCGGGATCAGGCGGACACCCGGGGGAACCTTGTCCACCGCAATGCGTACCGGAATACGCTGGGCGAGCCGCACCCAGGTGAAGGAAGGATTGACGTTGGCGAGCTGGCCATCGGTGCCGCCGCGCTCGCGGTCTTCCACGCCGCCCGCGATGCTTTCGACATGCCCGGTGATCTCATCGCGCACGCCCATCAGATAGACGCTGGCGGGATCGCCCACGCGAATGGCGGGCAGCTTGGTTTCCTCGAAATACCCTTCGACGCGCAGGGACTGGCTGTAGAGCAAAGCCAGCGCAGGCTTGCCCGCCGTCAGGTAGACACCCGGCTGCAGCGACATGTTGGAGACCGTGCCGCCGACCGGCGCGCGGACCACGGTGCGCCCCAGATTGAACCTCGCGAGATCGCGCGCGGCAATAGCCTGGCGGATACCAGCGCGCAGTTCATCGACCTTGGCGCTGCCCTGCTCGATCTGCTCGGCGGCGATCACATCGGGCATCGCGCGATTGCGCCGGTCCTCGCGCATGGCCTGCGCGAGCGCGGTCTGCTGGTTGGCAAGCGTGGCTTCGGCCTGCTCCAGCGCCAGCTGGTAGCGTGGGCGGTCGATCACGAACAGCACGTCGCCCTGCTTCACCACCTGGTTGTCGCGGGCCCGCACAGCGGTGACAAGGCCGCTCACGTCCGCCGCCACGGGCACCAGATCGGCGCGGACCTTGCCGTCGCGGGTGAGCGGCGCAACCTGATAGCGCAGCCAGAGCGCGTAGATGCCGGCAAGGATGCCGAAGAGGACGGCGAGCGTCACCACGGTGCGCAAGAGGCTTTGGCGGATGGGCATGATCAGGGAGCTAGCCATGGAGTGAGGAAGGTGTCAGCAAGGGCGCCGAGCCCCCACCAGATGAGAACGAACAGCAGCAGTTCGAGCAGGCCGGGGTGCCACAGCCATTTCTCGGTCGGCAGCCGCGCCAGCAGCGCGCGCAGGAGATAGACCACGGCGGCAGCGGCCACCGCCCAGACCAGCGCGGCCGGGAGATAGAGGCCGAAGAAATGCACTTCCTCGATCATGCAGCTGCCACCCTCTGCGGCGGCGGAGCATCCGGGAACAGGTTGCAGCGCAGCCCGACGAGCGCGCGCAGAGCCGCCTGCCGGGTATCCTCGGCAGGCAGGCTGAGGAGATCGGCCAAAGCGCTGTCGATATGCGCGCGCAGGGCATCGGGCGCAGGCACCGTCACCCCCTTGCGCCAGCGCTGCGCATAGAGCGCCGCGAGGTCCGCCAGCACCGTGCCGAGATGGTGCCGGATATCGTGCGGGACATGCGAAAGCGCGCGGCGCAGGGGAATGACGTTGCGCCCCACGCGCAGGTCGGCAAGCCCATCGGCGGCGTGGAGGTCGCTGTCACCCCTCGCCAAGGCCATGCGCGCGGCGACTTGCCCGAGGCGGTCCACGGCCGCAGCCGTCCACCGCGCCGGGCGGAAGGGCCGGCGAATATCGGCAAGCTCGGCCACGTCGGCCCAGTTCGCGCGCACGATGCGCCGCGCCGTGCGCACGACGCTCGCCGAGCGGAACAGCCGCGTCACCGCCAGAGTTGCGACGATCCCGCCGACTTGCGCGAGGCCGGTGTTGATGAAGTTGGCGAAATCGGCCTGGAACCGCGCCTGAAAGCCCATCGCCACGATGAAGCACGAGAACATCGGCAGTGCCTGCGGCGAACGCTTCGGATCTGCCTGGATATAGCCCATCCACAACAGCGCGGGCGCGAGCGTGAGGACCAGCATCTCGTAGCCATCCACGCGCGGCAGGATCACGAAGAGGTAGAGCGTGGCGAGCGGAAAGGTCTTGAGCGTCGCCATCAGATAGCGCCCTATCACCGGCGCGGGATCATCCTGCGCGGCGAATGAGCAGGTGATGAGCGCGGCGAACGCTGCGGTCGCCGATCCGTTGGGCCAGGCCAGCAGGATCCACACCGCGCAGTAGAGCATGATGGCAACCGCTGTCGCCAGGCCAGCCAGCGCCGCCACCCCATGATCGCGGGCGAGCGCAAACGGCACGCTCTCGAGCGCGGCATCGGCAGAGCCTCCCGGTTCACCGATCCCGTCGGGAAGGCGCTGCCCTTCGCGCAGTGCATCGAGCAGTTCGGCAAGGCGCAGGCAGGCGCTGGCCGTGAGCAGGCCGGACCAGTCACCGGCGTCCTCTGCCTGCACAGCGAGCTGCGTTGCCTGAGCCGACAGCGCAGCAGCATTGCCCTCGCCGCATTGCAGCCATGCGCCGCTCGCTTCGAGCAGCGCGCCAAGTTCGGGCGCGATGCCGGGCCCTGCGCGCAGCAGATCGAGCCGGTTCGCCGCCGCCGAGGCCAGCGGCAGGACGCCCGCGAGGCGCTGCTGCAGCGCCATCACGCGGCGCTGGGTGGCCGGTGCCCCGCGCTGGTCGAACGGCAGGTGGACCGCGATCATGCCAAGCTCGGTCACGTCCGCCGCAAGCATCCGGCGGTGTTCGTTCTCGAGCCGGGCATGCTGGCTCGCGATCGCCTCGGCGGTCCAGCGCCGTGCGTGGCCGAGAAAGGATTGCGCCCGCGCCCGGATCACCGGCGTCGCGCTCCACGGCTGGAGCAGCGCATGGACCATGGTGACGCACAGGATCGCGACGACCATTTCCTCCACCCGCGCGATCGTGGTTTCGGCGATGCTGGCAGGGTCGTCGAGGTAGGGAAAGCTGATCACCGCCGCGCTGAACGCCGCCATCTGGAACAGGAAGGCGCGCGGCGTGCGGTCCAGCACCGCAAGGTAGATGCACAGGCCCGTCCACGAAGCGAGGCACAGCACCAGCAGTTCGGGCGCGTTCTGCAGGTTAGGCACCAGCAGCAGCGTCATGAAGGCGCCGGTGAAGATGCCGCCCAGCCGGTAGAGCACCTTGGGCCGGAAGGCGCCGGCCATCGGCTGCGCGGTGACATAGACCGTGAGCAGCGCCCACCAGGGCCGGGGCATGCTGGCGGCAAAGGCCAGCGCAAGGGTGATCGCAGCCGCCAGAAAGCTGCTCAGCGAGAACAGCGCCTGCTGCGGATCAATCCGCACATCAGGCACGTTGAGGCGGCGAGGAAAAGTGAGCGTGGACATCCATTCCGGCAATCGCGCGGGAGGATGACCACGGCCCTGTGGCAGCAGCCCCCCCTGGCTTCCCGCGTGCGCCTACCGTCCCCGGGGTGCGGTCCATAGATCAAAATTATGTTGGCATTACGCAAAAGTATTGTTCTTAAGTTCCAGCGATCAGATCGAGGAGCCTTTCGCCATGGACATCAGCGTCGCGCGGACTTTCCTCGAAGTCGTCAAGACCGGCAGCTTCGTGCGGGCAGCAGAGAACCTCAATCTCACGCAGACGGCGGTCAGCGCCCGGATCCGCGTGCTGGAGGACCAGCTCGACCGGCCAGTCTTCGTCCGCAACAAGGCCGGCGCGCGGCTGACCCCGGCGGGCGAGCAGTTCCTCCGCTTTGCCACGACGCTCGTCCAGGTCTGGTCCCGCGCCCAGCTTGCGGTCGGCCTCCCGCCGGGGCGCGAGACGGTGGTGACGCTCGGCGCGGAATTCAGCCTTTCCAGCCCCCTCGTCCGGCACTGGCTGCTGTGGATGCGGCGCGAATGCCCGGAGATCGCGGTCAGCACGCGCACGGATTCGTCCGAGCGGCTGATCGAGCAGGTGCAGGACGGCACGCTCGACGTCGCGGTGATCTATGGCGCCACGAGCCGCCCGGGCCTCATCCTTGAACTGCTGTTCGAGGAGAAGCTGGTGCTGGCGCGGAGCATGGTGACCAGCGGCCCGGTCGGCGTCGAAGCCCACGTCCGGATCGATTGGGGCGAGGAGTTCGCCGCCAATTACCAGGCCTCCTTTCCCGATCAGCCCAACGCGGTGGTGTCGATCAGCTATGGCCCGCTGGCGCTGGAATACATCCTCGAGGCCGGCGGCAGCGGCTATTTCCGCAAGGGCTTCATCCGCCCCTATCTCGAAGACGGGCGGCTCGCACTGGTGCCCGGCAGTCCCGAGTTCGCGTACTCGGCCTATGTCGTCCATTCCGCCAAGGCCGATCCCGGCGTGATGGACCGCATCCGCACCGGCCTGCGCATGGCAGCCCGGATCGCGCCCTGAGTTCGCGGTTATCGGAGAACTTGTGTTGACCAGAAGCCGCGTAGTGTGGCAATCGCCGCGCGCCTTCGGGGCAGTCTGTAAACAAGGCTGTGAACCCGAACCACGGCCAGCCCTGAAAACCACGGTTTTCTGCGGGTCTGCGGGTGTAGCTCAATGGTAGAGCAGCAGCTTCCCAAGCTGAATACGAGGGTTCGATTCCCTTCACCCGCTCCAGCCCTCCCTCCGAAATTTTCCGCAGAAGTCTAGAAAAATGGCGGTTTTCCGCCTATATAGAGCGCTGGCCTGTCCAGTTCCATCCAGCCTTGTCCACGCAAAGCCTGTGGATTTTGGGGGTCACACTGGGGGTCACACAAAACCCCTTGGATGGAGTGACCCCCAAATGGCGCTGACAGACTCTGCAATCAAGAACGCCAAGCCCAAGGCGGCCCAATACAAGCTGCATGATGAAAAGGGCTTGTTCGCGATTGTCCGGCCTAACCGAGCCGCTCACTGGGACGAACGTGTGACCATGGCGCAGTGGTGGTCGGATTATCTCGACATGTTGCGGAGTGGTGCGCAGGTTCTTGAATTCAAACAGGCCGCAGCGGGATGAGCGCGCCCCTCCCGGATGGGGTGTTTGAGCTATGGGCTGCATTGGACTCAGGGCCTCCCGAGGCACACGAGGTTTGCGCAGCAGTGATGGCTGCCATGCAATCTCAGTCCCCCCGGATGACGCTCAACAATGCAGTGCGCGGACTAAGAAGCCGGCACTCGCGTCCACTTCACACCCTTCGAGACTGGCTAAATAGGCCTGAGGTCAACCGTCAGGCTGGTATTCGCGGCGCACACTGGGCCTTGAAGAAATGGCAGTTCGCACTGGACAGGATTATTGACGATGGTTGGCCCGCTCACAAAGCGTTCGGAGGAGCTCAGCCCGGGCGCCAGCCCCAAAAGTACTTCACCAGTGCCGAGCGGGCTGCCATTTTTGGAGAATACCGCAGGCGCTCTGGGGTCGATCTCAACAGAGCGCTCGCCGAGTTTGCCGCACAGCCACATGTGAATGTTAGCCCCAATCTCGACGAACGTGAGGTGCGGCGGGCACTTAGAGACATGGGTTTGAAGGAGCTTACGCTCTCGGAAATTCGGACTCTAGCCACCGGACCGGCTGGGCCATTGGCCGCAAAAAAATGCGCTGGCAGTGACAAGTCGGGGGTTTAGCCCCCACCCCCCACCGTCCTCGTCTCCTTAGGTCAGTGCACATCCGTCAACTACCGGGTGTGTTCCGATGCTTCCTTTCGATGATCTTCCAGCCGAGGCAATCCTGCGCCTCCCTCAGGTCAAGGCCCTTGTGGGCCTCAGCCGTTCCTCGATTTACGATCTTGTCGCCAAGGGCCAGTTCCCCGCGCAGCACAAGCTGACCGCTCACGCGGTGGGCTGGCGCGTTGGAGAAATCCGGCAGTGGCTGCGGCGGGAGGACGTGTGATGCATCCAGCTCGCACCTTCCTCGCCAGGCTCGAGCCGCGCGCTGACGCGCGGTTCAACATCGAGACCTACACTGACGTGCCCAAGGGCGCTGACAAACCGGACCCTGACAGGCTCTGCCGCCGTTTCCCGAACCTGACCCATGCCGACATCGAGGTCCTGCTGCCGAAACTCCACCAACTCAACGACCACGGCGCCGGGGTTTTCATCGCGGTGAACGAGCACAACGGCCAGCGTTGTAAGGCCAACCTCGCGCGGGTGCGCGGTGTTCATGCTGATTTCGATGGGGTCGCCCCTGCCATTCTCGACGCGATCAGGGAACGCCTTCAGCCGACGATTGAGGTCCAGTCCAGCGGACCCGACAATCGCCACTTCTACTGGCTGCTCGCCGAGGGCGAGGAAATGGACGCGAGCACAGCCGAGGCTTTGCACCGGGGACTGGTTGAGCTGGGCGCAGACCCTGCCGCTATCGATGTGTCGCGTCTCCTTCGCCTGCCCGGCTTTCGCCACATGAAAAACCGCCATCAGGAGGGTGCGCGATGAGCACGCTTCAACCCCAACAGAACTGCCCCACCGTCTCGGTCATCAACTTCGGCCCCTACCACGCCGCCGCCGACATCATCGGCCACCTGCCGCAAGCGCGGCCCAAGTTGAAACAATCCGCCGATCTTGGATCGGTCGATCTCGATGACCTCACCGGTGTGCCAGCCGACATCGTGAATACGGTGTCAGAGCACATGTCGCATGTCGCCCCCGCGCTCTGGGCCGGGCAGTGGTCGAGCGAGAAGCGCGACGATGGCAGGCCGGTGTATCCAAGCCAGAGCGAGGCTGACCTCGCCCTTGCGCGCCAGATCGCGCCCAAGTTGGCGACTTTCGGGATTTCTGGCCCACTCCTGCTTCAGACTACCAAGGCTGTGTTCGACCGCTCAGCGCTCGCGCAGCGTCCCAAGTGGGGCCGGGCCGACTACTGCCAGCGCACGATCCAGTCCGCGTGCCAGGGCGTTGTAGCGACATCGCTTCGGCGGCCCACTCCTTGAGCACCATGACGTCCTTCGCACTTCCGACAATGAGTCGGTCCGGTTTCTCGGTTGCCACGACATCAAATAGGGCGAGCCCTTTTGGCGTATCTCGTCCGGGAGCTCCGCTCTCGAGAAATGCTCGTAATCCCTGAATGGCCAATCGCGTAAGGGCTTTGATTCCCAGCCGGTCTGGGGTGAGTTCCAGAGCGTCTACAGTGGCTACAATGCCATTGTTATAGGCCAGAAAGTGCCCTGGCTCCTTGAGTAATGTCTCTCTTAAACCGGCGTTGGCGGTCTTCTTCCCGCGGACACCGAGGAACGCGCGCACGTTCAACTCAAGGAGGCGGGTGTTGTATTCGGCATACATGGAACAGAGAGCATTACCCGGAATCGCAGCTAGGTAGGTATCATAATCAGAATGTTCTGTTTCGCGTACGGCTAGACAGCTGATCGCGCAGCCCAAAATATCTTCGAAATTTACGTCAATATCTTCGCGAGAAATTGAATATCCCGCGGCACGATCCATTCTCTTTTTGTCATATATTTCAGTCTTTACGCGCGATCCATCGATAATATATTCATCAAACGATTTAGAGGGCGCAATGCCGCCTGTTACAATTACGACACGTATTAATGATATGCTTTCATGTAATTCGCCAATTTTTGAAGCAAATTCAATGAGCTCTGTTGGCCCCTCTTGCATTTGAGCGATGCGGGTGGCGTGCCTGTAGAAACGGATCGTCTGTTCAACCGCTGCTCGAACATTGCCACTTGTGAGACGAATTTCAGATTGAGATGGTATTTGATTAAGTAGAGTTAATGTCTCCACTTCTTCATTTATAGATCCACCTATTACAGATATCTTTCCACTCCCCAAGTCGAAGGATGCCGGAAAATTCTGTAAATCATCAATAACTTGCGCATCTGCCAGAATTTCTCCGGCCTCTAATGCAAACTGGATGTCTACATCCTCGACTACGTCGAAGGCAGGGGTGCCCCCGGCCAATATACCCACGCGATTTACCCCCTTTGCCGTAGGGCACCAGTCCCTACGATCAAAGAGCAGTCTATCGCTGACACAGGGATTGGCAACCTCTTGAATCGGGTCGTCAACTGCCCTCAGGAGCATTGATCGCGTGTGGGTATAACAATGTTGATGCTAAATTTCGTATGCTGCTGCGCTTCAGGCTCAGCGTACAACCCCTGCAACTTGGCTGCGTCGGCGATGCCTCTGTGCAGTTGCCCTGACACAGCGGCGAGTGCAGCGTAGAGGTTTTCATTGGCGGCCCCATCCGCAGCACCTTCGAGCCGGTCCAAACTGCGCGCGAGGCGATCTAGCAAACCGGTCAATGTCAGCACTTCATGCGGGCTAGGAATGTCGCCGGCCACGATAGCCTTTGCACGCTCGACAGGTTCCCGACTTTCCCGCACAGGTTGCAAGATGCGCGATGCTGCCGCCAGCTTTGGCGCCAAGCATCCTGCTCTATGCCTACCCAAGCTCGATTTCGATGCACCAAACTGCGCGGCAGTGGGAATGAGTGCTCCGCCAGCTGACAGCGCCGCGTCTATCGCGGTGAGATCGGGGCGTTGACAGATCGAGCAAGCAGGAGAGGCCATGAATGATATAATATCACATTGACATGAACTGCGCCAGTTTCCCGACCATCCCGAGCAGCTCTTTGGATGAACGCGAATGGTGAGCTCCACCGTGGGGGTCGTGAACGCTGGTCCCATACCCCCACCCGTAGGTGGCATAGGCCAAACCATTCAGTGCCAATAGGTTCGTGCTACGCGCCCGAGCGAGAAAAATTTAGCCTATCGGCAGACAATAAAGCGGTGTGCCATGATGTCACGCGACATGCTAACAGCAGCGCATAAATGCGGGCAGCGGCGACGTCTGGGGGTCACTTTGGGGGTCATTTGAAAACCAAATTTCATATTACCTTTTAATATCAAATATATTTCACATCACTGCGGTTCCCTTCACCCTCCAGCCCTTTCAATGACTTGTACGGGTTTCGCTGGCTCAGTCAGGCGTTGCGCAGCTTTCCATTGCCTGCTCGGGGCAGCGCTTTGATCAGGATTGACCGCAGTGCCGCCGCTCACCACAAGCGGGGCATGACAAAATCCATCCTCGCAGCCCTCTCGGCCACCGTGCTCGGCCTTGCCTTTATCGCCCCCCATGCGCCGCTTGCGGCTGCATCCGAAGCCGCACCGGAAGACTGCGCGCCGGACAACGGCGGGCTCAGCCTGCCGCCGGGGTTCTGCGCGACGGTCTATGCCGATCACCTCGGCCATGCACGCCATCTCACCGTGGCGGCCGATGGCACGGTCTACGTCAACACGTGGAACTACCCCGATTACTTCCCCGGCGCCCCCGTGCCTGCCAGCGGCTACATCGTCGCGCTGAAGGACCGCGACGGGGACGGCGTGGCGGATGTGACCGAGCGCTTCGGCTCGAACCCGCGCAAGGGCGGGCAAGGCGGCACCGGCATCGCGCTGTGGAACGGCGCGCTCTATGCCGAGGAAGGCGACAGCATCCTGCGCTATCCGCTGACCCCCGGCACGGCGGTGCCGAGCGGCGCGGGCGAAGTTGTCGTCTCGGGCCTCGTGATGAAGGGCGATCACCCGATGCACCCCTTCGCCATTGCCAAGGACGGCTTGCTCCTCGTCAATTCGGGCTCGGCTTCCAACACCTGCGAAAGCCCCAATCGCCAGCCCGGCGCCAAGGGCGCAGACCCGTGCATCGAGCAGCAGACCCGCGGCGGCATCTGGGCATACCGCGCCGACAAGACCGGACAGGTGTTCTCCCCTGCCGACCGCTGGGCCACCGGCATCCGCAACACCGGCGGCATCGCGTTCGACAGCGCGGGCCGCGTCTTCGCCACCCAGCACGGGCGTGATCAGCTCTCGCAGAACTGGCCCGCGCTCTACTCTGGCGAACAGGGCACGGAACTGCCGAGCGAGATCCTGTTCTCGCCGTTCAAGGGCGCCGATTTCGGCTGGCCGACCTGCTACTACGACGGCCAGCGCCACGTCCTCGCGCCGGAATACGGCGGCGATGGCGGCAAAACGCAGGGCCGCTGCGCCGGCAAGACGCCCATTGTCGCCGCCTACCCGGCGCACTGGGCGCCCAACGATGTCGCGATCTACACCGCGAAGCGCTTCCCCGCCGCCTATGCCGAAGGCGCGTTCATTGCCTTCCATGGCTCGTGGAACCGCGCCCCCGCACCGCAGGACGGCTACCTCGTCGCCTTCCAGCCGCTCAAGGACGGCAAGGCGGCAGGGACCTGGATCCGCTTCGCCGATGGCTTTGCCGGAGAATACCGCGAACCCGGCCGCGCCGCGCACCGCCCGGCAGGCCTCGCCGTCGGGCCGGACGGTGCGCTCTATATCGCCGATGACGTGCGCGGCACGATCTGGCGCGTGACCTACCACGGCGCGGCGAATGCCGACCTCACCGGCGCCCCGCGCGCGGCGGTGAAAAGCGCGCTGACTGCCGGCAATCCCTTCACCGGCAAACCGCCGGTCGCCCCGCCCGGCTCGAACGCCGATGAAGTCGCGATCGGCCAGCGGATCTATTTCGGCGAGCTCAAGGGCGGCACGTGCTCCGGTTGCCACGGCTCTGATGGGCGCGGCAGCTCGGCGGGCGGTTCGCTCACCGGCCCCGCCTACCAATGGAGCGACGGCTCGTTCGAAGGCCTTGCCGCAACGATCCGCGCTGGCGTCGCCAAGCCGAAGAGGGCCAGCGGCGGCATGCCCGCGCTGGGCGGCGCACCGCTCGACGAAGCGGATGTGCGGGCCGTGGCGGCCTACGTGTGGACCTTGGGCCACCGCCCGGGCTGAAGCCTCAGACGGACAGGCCGGCAGCCTTGATGCCAGCGAACGCGGCGAGTTCGTCGTTATCGCTGGTATCGCCCGTCGCGCCGACTGCGCCGATCACGGAGCCGTCCGCGCCGCGCACCAGCACGCCGCCCGCCGCCGGGACGATCCCCGCCGGATTGAGGCCTGCCGCCGCGTTGATGAAGGTCGGCCGCTCGATCGCCATCTCGCCAATCGTCCGCGAGGAAACGCCGAGCGCCAGCGCGCCCGAAGCCTTGGCCGTCGCGATCTGCGGGCGCAAGTTGGAGGAGCCGTCCTCCCGGCCGAAGGCGATCATGTGGCCGCCGGCATCGAGCACGGCAACGCTGATCGGCTTGAGGCTCAGGCGGCGCGCTTCGGCGATGCCTCCGGAAACGATGGCCTGCGCCTGATCGAGCGTAATACGGGTCATTGCAGTTACTCCTGGGGAGGGGGCTGTAGGGATTCAGATATTCAGGGTTTCAGGGGTTTAGGGCTTGCGGCGTTGGCCCGCCGGTTGCCCAGTCGAGCAGTTCGACGGTGTGGACGACTGGCAGCCCCGAATTCCGGGCGATCTGCACCGCGCAGCCGACGTTGCCGGTGGCGATCACATCAGCCTCCAATGCGCCGAGCCGCTCGGCCTTGCGCGCGCCAAGCTGGCTGGCCAGTTCGCTCTGGAGGATGTTGTAGGTGCCCGCCGACCCGCAGCACAGATGCGCCTCGGCAGGCAGCCGCACGGTGAAACCAGCCTCCGCCAGCAGCCGCTTCGGCGCCTCGGTCACTTTCTGCCCGTGCTGCAAGGAGCACGGCGGATGATAGGCAACAGTCAGGGCGCGCGGGCTCACAGCAGGCAGGCCGTGCTTCGCCAGAAACTCGCTCACATCCATCGCCAGCGCGCTCACCCGCGCCGCCTTCTCCGCATAGGCGGGATCGGCGCGCAGCATGTGGCCATAGTCCTTGATCGTGGTGCCGCAGCCCGAGGTGGTGACGATCACCGCGTCGAGGCCCTTGCCCTCGATCTCGCGCATCCACGCATCGACATTGCGCCGCGCGGCGTCCAGCGCATCCGCCTCGCGCCCCATGTGATGGACAAGCGCGCCGCAGCAGCCTTCGCCCTGCGCAAACACCACCTCGCACCCCGCGCGCTCCAGCAGGCGCAAGGTTGCGGCGCGCACCTCGGGGCTCAGCACCGGTTCGGCGCAGCCCTGCAGCAGCGCCACGCGCGCCCTGGCGCCTGCAACCTGCACGGGTTCCATCGGGGCAGGTGCCGGCACCTTGCCCGGTGCCAGTTCCAGCATCGCCGCCACAGGCCTCAGCGCGCTGATCCGCTTCAGCACTGGCACCAGAGGCCGCGCCAGCGGCGCCCATTCCAGCGCCAGCCGCATCCGCCCCGGATAGGGCAGCACCCATGCCAGCAACCGCCGCACCGCGCGTTCATGCCAGGGCCGCTGGTAGTTCTCATGGATATAGGCCCGCGCGTGATCGACGAGGTGCATGTAGTTCACGCCTGAAGGACAGGTCGTCATGCAGGCCAGGCACGAAAGGCAGCGGTCGACATGCTTGACCGTCTCCGGCCCCGGCTTGCGACCGTTCTCCAGCATGTCCTTGATGAGATAGATCCGGCCGCGAGGGCTGTCGTTCTCGTCGCCCAGCAGCACGTAAGTCGGGCAGGTCGCGGTGCAGAACCCGCAGTGCACGCACTTGCGGATCACGCCCTCGGACGTCGCCATGGCCGGATCGGCGAGCGCCTCAGGCGGGAAGCGCGTCTGCATTGCCATCCTCCGCAAATCGCCCTGTGGCGAAAACGCCGCTGGGATCAAACGCCTGCCGCACACGCGCCTCCAGCGCGGCCACACCCTTCGCGCGCGGCTGGAATGCAGGCACCTGCGCCCGCATCGCCTCAGGCGCCGCGATCAGACGCGCCTCGCCGCCCAGCCCCGCCGCCAGTTGGCGCACGGCGTCATCCTCACCATCGCAGCAGACCCACACGCGCCCGCCGCCCCAATCCATCGCCCACTCGGCCCCCGAAGGCAGCGCCGCGATCAGCGCCGGAGCCGCGCGCGGCGGCAGGTGGACATCCCAGCGCACTGCGCCCTTGAGGCCCGCTCCCGTCATAGCCTGCTGCCACAGCGGTGCGGCATCCTCCAACCGCTCCAGCACGCAATGGCCTGCGAGCAGCCCGGGCAGCGCCGCGCAGCGCGCCGCGACCGAAGGCGCAAACCCCGCCACGCGGAGCAGCACCGTGCCGTCACTCAGCGCCGCCGCCGCCGAAACCTCGGCATTGCTCCCCAGCGCGCAGGCCATCGCCGCATGCGCCGCCGCCGGATCGAGGCCTCGCGCCGCCAAGGTCACCACTTCGCGCGGGTGCGGCAGCACCTTCACCGTCAACTCGGCCATCGCGCCGATCCGGCCCCACGATCCCGCCATCAGCTTGGGCAGGTCATAGCCCGTCACGTTCTTGACCACCTTGGCCCCGGCAACAAACACCTCGCCGCGCCCTGAGGCCGCCGTCAGCCCCAGCAGATGATCGCGCGCACTCCCCGCCGTCACCCGCCGCGATCCGGCCACGCCCGCCGCCATGGTCCCGCCAATCGTCGCGCCGGGATCGCCCCACGGCTCGAACGCCAGCATCTGGCCTTCGCTCGCCACCAGTGCCTGCACCTCGCTGAGCAAAGTCCCCGCGCGCACCGTCAGCACCAGTTCGGCGGGATCGTAGTCCACCACGCCCGTCAGCCCGGCCAGCGAAACCACTTCCGCCTCGCGCGGCGCGCCGAAATCGGCCTTGGTCCCGCCTCCGCGCAGTTCCAGCTTGCGCCCGCTCGCCGCCGCAGCGGCAATGATGTCGGCGAGATCGCCTGCGTCTCTCGGCTCGAGCATCAGAACCTCGGAAGCTCGGGATGCGGCAGCGCGCCGTGGTGGACATGCATCCGCCCCAGTTCCGCGCAGCGATGCAGCACCGGGAAAACCTTGCCCGGATTGAGCAGCAGTTCCGGATCGAACGCGCACTTCACCCGCTGCTGCTGCTTGAGGTCCGCCTCGCTGAACATCTCCGGCATCAGATCGCGCTTCTCGATCCCCACGCCATGCTCGCCCGTCAGCACCCCGCCGACCGAGACGCACAGCCGCAGGATATCCGCGCCGAAGGCCTCGGCCTTGTCGAGTTCGCCCGGCACATTGGCATCATAGAGGATCAGCGGATGCAGGTTGCCATCGCCTGCATGAAACACGTTCGCCACGCGCAGGCCGTATTCCTCGGAAAGCTCCTCCATCCGCCGCAGCACATCGGGCAGGCGGCGGCGCGGGATCGTCCCATCCATGCAGAGATAGTCCGGCGAAATCCGCCCCACCGCGGGAAACGCCGCCTTGCGCCCGGCCCAGAATGCCATGCGCGCCGCCTCGTTTTCCGAAACGCGCGAGGTGACCGCACCATTCGCGCCGGCAATCCGCGCAATCTCGCCGATCAGGAAATCGCATTCCGCCGCCGGCCCATCGACCTCGACGATCAGCAGCGCCCCCACATCGAGCGGATAGCCCACGTTGACGAAGGCTTCCGCCGCATGGATCGCGGGCCGGTCCATCATTTCCATGCCCGCCGGGATAATCCCCTCGGCGATGACTTGCGCCACGCAGGCTCCCGCCTGTTCGGCATCGGGAAAGCCCACCAGCACCGCGCGTGCCGTCTCGGGCCTCGGCAGGATGCGCACCGTCACTTCAGTCACGACGCCCAGCAGACCTTCCGAGCCGACCACCACGCCCAGCAGGTCGAGCCCGCCCGGATCAAGGTGGCGCCCGCCCAGCCGCACCACTTCGCCGTCCATCATGACGATCTCGACGCCGAGCACGTTGTTCGTCGTCAGCCCATATTTCAGGCAATGCACCCCGCCCGAATTTTCCGCGACATTGCCGCCGATGGTGCAGGCGATCTGGCTCGAAGGATCGGGCGCATAGTAGAAGCCGCGAGCCTCCACCGCCTGCGTGATGGCAAGGTTGGTAACGCCGGGCTGCACCACCGCCACGCGGTCCTCGTAGTCCACCTCGAGCACGCGCTTGAACTTGCCCAGCCCCAGCAGCACCGCATCGGCGAGCGGCAAGGCCCCGCCCGAGAGCGAAGTCCCAGCCCCGCGCGGCACCACTTTCACACCCTCGGCATGGCACCACTTGAGCACCGCCGAAACCTGCGCGGTCGTCTCGGGCAGCACGACCAGCAGCGGCGGTTGGCGATAGGCAGTCAGCCCATCGGACTCCCACGGCCGCAAGGCCTCGGGCGCATCGATCACACCCTCCCCCGGCACGATGGCCCGCAGCGCCCGCGCGATCCGCTCGCGCTTGGCGATCGTCTCAGCATCGGGCACCGGCATGGCAATCGACATCAGGGATGCTTCCTCAGCAAGCTACGCTCGACCCAACCCTACCCGTTCGTTACGAGCGAAGTCGAGGGACCAAGGCCGAGCGAAGCCGAGGCCAGACAGGCTCTGCGTTCCCGGCTTCGCTCGGGGCGAACGGAAGGTGGTGTGTCAGCCCCGCGCCTTGACCTTCTGGCGGAACGCATGGAGCAGCGGCTCGGTATAGCCGCTCGGCTGCGCAACGCCATCGAACACCAGCGCCCGCGCCGCCTGAAACGCGAAGCTGCCCTCGGGATTGCCGGCCATCGGCTGGTAGAGCGGATCGCCCGCATTCTGGGCATCGACCTTGGCCGCCATGCGCAGCAGGGCGGCATCGACCTGATCCGGCGTCACCACCCCATGCAGCAGCCAGTTGGCGATATGCTGGCTCGAAATACGCAGCGTGGCGCGGTCCTCCATCAGCCCGACATCGTTGATGTCCGGCACCTTGGAGCAGCCGATGCCCTGATCGACCCAGCGCACCACGTAGCCCAGAATGCCTTGCGCATTGTTGTCGATCTCGGCCTGAATGTCCTCGGCAGACCAGTTCTGACCCGCCGCGACCGGGATGGTGAGCAGCGCATCGAGGCTGGCGATCCCTTCGGCGCGGCGCTCGACCTGCCGGGCGAACACGTCGACCTGATGGTAATGCGTCGCGTGCAGCACGGCAGCGGTCGGCGAAGGCACCCAAGCCGTGTTTGCGCCGGTCTTCGGATGGCCCACCTTCTGGACCAGCATGTCGGCCATGCGGTCGGGCATTGCCCACATGCCCTTGCCGATCTGCGCCTTGCCGGAAAGCCCGCAGGCAAGGCCGATCTGCACGTTGCGATCTTCGTAGGACGTGATCCAGGGCGTCGTCTTCATGTCGCCCTTGCGCAGCATCGCGCCGGCCTGCATCGAGGTGTGCATCTCGTCGCCGGTGCGATCAAGGAAGCCGGTGTTGATGAACATGATGCGGTCCTTCACCGCGTGGATGCACGCGGCCAGGTTCGCGCTCGTGCGGCGCTCTTCGTCCATCACGCCGATCTTCAGCGTATGGCGCGCAAGGCCCAGCACATCCTCCACCGCGTCGAACAGGTCATTGGCGAACGCGGCTTCTTCCGGCCCGTGCATCTTGGGCTTCACGATATAGACCGAGCCCGTCCGGCTGTTGCGGATCGGCCCAGTGCTCTTGAGGTCGTGCATCGCGATCAGGCTGGTGACGATGCCATCGAGAATGCCCTCCGGCGCCTCGGCCCCGCCCGGCAGCAGCACCGCCGGATTGGTCATCAGGTGGCCGACATTGCGCACCAGCAGCAGCGAGCGGCCATGCAGCGTCAGCGCAGAGCCATCGGCTGCGGTATAGGCACGGTCCGCATTCAGCCGCCGCGTCATCATCGCGCCGCCCTTCTCGAAGGTGTCCTCCAGGTTGCCCTGCATCAGCCCGAGCCAGTTGGCATAGGCCGCGACCTTGTCCTCGGCATCCACCGCCGCGACCGAATCCTCGCAGTCGCAGATCGTCGAGATCGCCGCTTCCATCACCACGTCGGCAATGCCCGCCGGATCATCCTTGCCGATGGGATGCGCCGGATCGATCACGACTTCGATATGGAGGCCATTGTGCTTGAACAGCAGGTTTGCGCCAGCGCGGCCGACCAGTTGCGACGGATCCTTGAGGTTCGGCTCGCCGCCGGTCCACGCCGCCCACGAACCCGAGGCCAGCGGCACCGCCTCATCCAGAAACGCCTTGGCCCACGCGATCACCTGCCCGCCGCGCACCGGATCATAGCCCTTCCCCTGCGCCGCGCCCGGAATGGCGTCGGTGCCATAGAGCGCATCGTAGAGACTGCCCCAGCGCGCATTCGCCGCATTGAGCAGGAACCGCGCGTTGAGGATCGGCACGACCAGCTGCGGCCCTGCCGTCACCGCCAGCTCGGCATCGACGTTCTGCGGCGAAACGGTGAACGGCGCGGGCTCCGGCACCAGATAGCCGATCTCGGTCAGGAACGCCTTGTAGGCCGCCATGTCCTGCGGCTGCCCGGCGCGCTCGCGGTGCCAGGCGTCGATCTTCGCCTGCAAGTCCTCGCGCTTTTCCAGCAGGGCAGCATTGCGCGGGGCGAACTTCCCGAAAATGTCCGCAGCGCCTGCCCAGAAGGCCTCTGCCGTCAGCCCCGTTCCGGGCAGCGCCCGCGTCTCGATGAACTCGGCCAGAGTTCCTGCCACCTGCAGCCCCGAACGCTCGACATATCCGCTCATCGCACCGACTCCTGAAATTCCGTTGTTCCTCCCCTAGGCCGCCGCTCCGTCTTCCGGTAGAAGGAAATAATTCAACGCAGCTTATCCGTCAGGTTAAGAATGTTCGATCCCGACTACGATCTCTTTCTCGGCATCGTCGAAGCCGGCTCGATCTCCGCAGCCGCCCGCGCGCGCGGGCTTTCCACCGCGGCGCTGTCCAAGCGCCTCGTCCGATTGGAGGAGCGCCTTTCCGCCCGCCTCGTCCACCGCACCACGCGCCGCCTCGCCCTAACCCCGGCGGGGCAGGACCTGCATGACGCGCTGCTTCCGCTGCGCACCAGCCTCAAGGCTGCCGAAGAACGCGTGAGCGGCCGCCACGCCCACGTGCGCGGCCCCCTCAGCGTCACCGCACCCACCTCGTTCGGCCGCATGCATGTCGTCCCCCATGTGCCGACCTTCCTCGCCGCGCACGCCGACGTACGCATCCAGCTAGATCTGTCAGACGAATTCGCCGATCTGCTCGACGGCACCTGCGACCTTGCCATCCGCATCGGCGCGAAGATCGGAAACGGCCTGACTGGCCACCGCCTCGGCACCAGCCACCGCGTGCTCTGTGCCGCGCCTGCCTATCTCGCCGCGTTCGGCACGCCGGAAACGCTGGCGGACCTCAGGCAACACCGCCTCCTCGCCACCACCAGCCAGCTCCCCTGGCAGCTCGATGGCCCCGAAGGCACCGTCACCCACCACGGCCAGAGCCACGTGCGCACCAATTCGAGCGAAGTCGTGCGCGAACTCGCGCTTGGCGCCTGCGGGATCGCCCTGCGCTCCTTGTGGGATGTCCACGAGGCGCTCGCATCGGGCGCGCTGGCCCGCGTACTGCCGCAGTATCAGGGCTCGCAGGATGTCGGCATCTACGCCGTCCATGCCCCCACCCCGGCGCTCCCCGCGCGGATCGAAGCGTT